>JAZADZ010000102.1:0-73751 GCA_036123135.1 Bacteroidota bacterium
CAGTAACTAATATCAAATTGGCTTTGTTTATTTTTTCTTTATTGAGAAATGAAAGGGGAATTTTAGCCTTGTATTTTCCATACAATTCCAATTCCTGAGAGGGAATATTTAATTTTGTAGCAATATCATTTATGTGTTCTAAAGTTGCTTGCTGGGCTATTTGAATATCTGTCTTAAATTTTGTCATTTTTATGAAAATATTGCGAAATATACTACTTAAAATTTGATTTTAATTTGCATTAGTATGATTTCAATTTATACTAATTTTGCTATAAATATTTACATGCAAATGAATAAAATATCTTTAGCCATTCATGGGGGTGCTGGAACTATTTTGAAAAGTGAAATGAGCGATGAGATGGAACAAGAATATATTTCAGGACTTAATCAAGCGCTTTCAGAGGGATATAACGTATTAAAAACCGGTGGTAGTGCAATTGAAGCTACCCAAGTAGCTGTTTGTAGCTTAGAAGACAATGCTTTATTCAATGCAGGTAAAGGTTCGGTTTTCTCATCTGAGGGAACACATTTAATGGATGCATGTATTATGGAAGGAAAAGCATTGAATGCAGGTGCTGTTTGTAGTGTAAGTAACATTAAAAATCCCATCACACTTTCTCGTTTTGTAATGGAAAAAAGTGAACACGTCATGCTTTCTTCAAAAGGAGCCGAAGAGTTTGCCAGATTAATGAAGTGTGAAACCAAACCCTCAGATTATTTTTTTGATAAGCTAAGATTTGACCAGTGGAACAGAATTAAAGGGACAGATATGTTTCAGCTTGATCACTCAGTAAAAAAAACTGATAAATTTGGAACAGTAGGTGCTGTTGCTCTGGATAAAAATGGAAATCTTGCTGCTGGTACTTCAACCGGAGGAATGACAAATAAAAGATTTGACAGAATTGGAGACAGTCCAATTGTTGGTGCTGGAACTTATGCCAACAATAAAACATGTGCAGTATCTTGCACTGGAAGTGGTGAGTTTTTTATCAGAGGAGTAGTTGCATATGATGTATCATGTCTCATGGAAATGAAAAATTACTCGTTGCAAGAGGCTTGTGAACAGGTAATTTACAATCGAATTAAAAAAATTGGTGGAGATGGTGGTTTAATCGCTGTAGATGCAAAAGGAAACATCTCAATGCCGTTCAACACTGAAGGAATGTACCGTGCATCAATGAATTACAAAAACGAGAAAGTCATCGAAATTTATTAGTCAAATTCTGCATTGATTGGCAGTACATCAACAGTTCTATGATTCAAATCAAAACGGTCTCCATTAGCCAACACATGTGTTTTTAGATTTGTCATAGTCATTGGAGTATTCTCATATAGAATTGAATGATTGTTATGAGATAAGTTAGAGCCATCAAAAACAATTACCATTCCAGATCCAATAACCTTACAATCTTTCCCATTTTTTATAATCATTCCTGTATCTTCTGCTAGACCAATTCCAATAAGATCTGGATATTTAGCTACTGCCTCTGCTAATCTTCCAAACCTTCCACGCTTTATAAAGTGGGTATCTATAATTAAATCACTTATGTAATTCATTCCCTCTCTCATTTTTACAGCGCCTTTTAATAAACAGTCCTCACTAGAACCTCCCATAATCATTTCAGAAACCATTGACATTGCCCCTGCGCTAGTTCCAGCAATCACGAATTTATCATTGATATATCTATGAGCTAGGAGTTTGTGTAGAGCTGTTTGACCAATTATATCAACAATTCTAGATTGATTCCCACCTGAAAACAATACACCATCACATTTGCTAACTTCATTAAGTATGGTAGCATTTTCACATTGAATTGAATCTCTAATATCAAGAATACTTACATTTTTACAACCAAGCATTTTAAATGCCTCTAGGTAGTTTTCACCCACCTCATCTGGGATACTTGAAGCAGTGGGAACAACTAAAATTTTCGCATTATTACCACCACATTGACGAACAATGTGAGAAAGAATTCCCTCAGTTATAAAGTCAATTCCATCATTCTCGTGAGAGCCTTTATCTTCATTACCACCAATAGGAATAAGTGTGCCTGCAATTTTATTTAACATATTGGGAATTAAAATTTAAAATATAATTCGCAAAGATTATAATAGTTTGCATTAGATAAAAATTTATTTTTGCATTCCCTTTAATTTTTTGGACTAAAAGCTATGAAAATACTGGAAATCAAAGCAATGCGCGGACCTAATTATTGGTCAATTAGAAGACACAAACTTATTGTTATGGTTCTTGATCTTGAAGATTTGGAGCAAAAACCTACTAATAAAATTGATGGATTCTCAGAACGATTACAAAAACTTTTTCCTGGAATGTATGAGCACAGGTGCTCTAAAGGTTGCCCTGGCGGTTTTTTCCAAAGAGTCGATGAAGGAACCTGGATGGGTCATGTGATAGAACACATTGCTCTTGAAATTCAATGTTTGGCAGGAATGGATGTTGGATTTGGAAGAACAAGAACATATGGTGAAGAAGGTGTTTATTTTGTTGTTTTTGATTTTATTGAGGAAAAAGTTGGAAGGTATGCAGCAAAGGCAGCTTTTAGAATTGCACAAGCATTAATTGACGGAGAAGATTACAATCTTGAAGAAGACATTCAAGAAATGCGAGAAATCAGACAATATGAAGGCTTAGGGCCAAGTACAGCATCCATAATCGCAGAGGCCGAGTCAAGAAATATTCCTTGGCTTCGATTGAACAAGTATTCACTTTGTCAGCTAGGATATGGGTCAAATCAAAAAAGAATTCAAGCAACAGTAACAAGTCAAACAAGTAGTATTGGCGTAGAGCTTGCTTGTGATAAAGACGACACCAAGCACTTATTGGAACAAGCAGAAGTACCCATTCCAAAAGGGGATATTATTCGAACCGAGAGAGGATTGAAAGAAGTAATTGATGATATTGGTTACCCAATTGTAATTAAACCTGTAAATGGAAATCACGGAAGAGGAATCACTACCAACATCAACACTATTGAGGACGCATTAATTGCCTTCAACGCTGCGAAAGAAGTATCAAGGTATGTTATTGTGGAAAGATACATTACTGGGGAGGACTTTAGAATTCTTGTAATTAACAATAAAATGGTTGCAGCTGCAAAACGTTCACCTGCTCATGTTATTGGAGATGGAAAATCTACGATTCAACAACTAATTGATAAAGTTAATGAGGATCCAAGAAGAGGTTTTGGCCATGAAAAAGTATTAACGAAAATTGAGATCAATAATTTGACTCTTGAGATTTTAAAAGAAAATAATTTAACACCCGATTCTGTTGTTGAAAAAGGAGAATACGTTAAGCTAAAAAACACCGCGAACTTAAGTACTGGTGGAACTGCAGAGGATGTAACAGACTTAGTACATCCCTCTAATGTGTTTATGGCCGAACGTATTTCAAAAATAATCAACCTCGACATATGTGGAATTGACATTATGGCTCATACCCTAACCGAACCAATTTCTGAAACAGGAGGTGCAGTTTTGGAAGTAAATGCAGGACCAGGTTTTAGAATGCACCTTCAACCATCCTCAGGTCTTCCAAGAAACGTTGCAGCAAATGTTGTTGATATGTTATTTCCACCTGGTGAAGATTCTAGAATTCCAATCATTGCTGTAACAGGTACCAATGGAAAAACTACTACTACCCGATTGATTGCACATATTGCGAAAATGAAAGGAAAAAAAGTTGGATACACGACTACTGATGGAGTATACATCCAGAACAGATTGTTAATGAAAGGTGATTGTACAGGTCCAGCAAGTGCTGAATTTGTTTTAAAAGATCCAACTGTAAATTACGCTGTTTTAGAGTGTGCCAGAGGAGGTCTACTCAGAGCAGGACTTGGATTCAAAAAATGTGACATTGGAGTTGTAACAAATGTTGCAGGAGACCATTTAGGTTTAAAAGGTATACATACCATTGAGCAATTGGCAAAAGTCAAAGGAGTAATTCCTGAAACTGTAAAACCTGACGGATATGCAGTTTTAAACGCTGACGATGATCTGGTTTTCGATATGGCGAATAAAGTGGATTGTAATTTTGCTCTTTTTTCAATGGATGAAAACAATCCTAGAATTAAACGACAATTCAACAGAGGTGGTATTTCTGCAATCTATGAAAACGGATATATAACCATTTGCAAAGGCGAGTGGAAAATGAGAGTATCAAAAGCAGCCAACGTACCTCTCACTATGGGCGGAAAAGCAAAATTTATGATACAAAATGTACTTGCTGCAGTGCTAGCAACTTATCTAGATGGTTTTAAGATTGAAGATATAAAAGTTGCGATTGAATCCTTTATTCCTTCCCCATCCCAAACACCTGGAAGATTAAACATGTTCAATTTCAAAAACTTTAAAGTTCTTTTGGATTATGCTCACAATCCAGCTGGATTTAGAGCGATGAAAGATTTTGTTGACCAAATTGATGCTTCAAAGAAAGTTGGAATTGTTGCAGGCGTTGGAGACAGAAGAAAAGAGGACAACAATGAATTAGGGGCAATTGCAGCTGAAATGTTCGATGAAATCATTATCCGTCAGGATAGAAACCTAAGGGGTAAAAATGAAGCTGATTTAATCAATGAAATTCACAGTGGAATTAAATCTGTTCATCCTGAAAAGAAAGTTGACATCATTCGTTCCGAAAAAGACGCAATTATTCACGCAATTAACAATGCTGAAAAAGATTCACTTGTTATTGTTAGCAGTGATGTAGTTCCCGATGCACTGAATTTGGTAATGAAGCTAAGAGAAAAAGAGAGAGCAACTGCTGTTTCTGTTTAATGGTATAGTACTGGCTTTACCTGTCTTTCAGTAAAAAACATTCCATACTGCTCAAGCTCCTTCAAAATAGGAAGATAAATTTCCTTTTTAATAGGTAGATGAACTCCCTTCAAATCCATTTGATTGTTTAAAATCATTTTTGCACATATAGCAACAGGAAGACCAACCGTATCACTCATTGCTGTATACATTTGATCCTTTCCTATGTAGGTCATGTACGAGCGAATCTCCTTTTCTGTACCATTAATAGTGTAATTGAGTTTGTGCCACATGATGATCATATCTTTATCATCAGCACTAAGCGACCACTTATCCTCCAAAATTTTCTGAAGTATCTGTGCTGGTGTCGCATTTTTGATTCCAATTTTTTTATGCTCAAATAATCCAAGCCAAACAAGTTTCTCCCATATGTAATCGTCTTGCTCAATTCCCATTTGGTACCTAAACTTAAGCTCGACAGAGTCGTGTGAATTGTACGCTAAAAAAGAATTGATAAAATCTCTATTGGTCATATGTTCAGAACCTTCAACAATGTATGAATCATCTGTTAATCCAAGTTTTACAAATACATTCCATGCTCTGCAAAAACCAATCTTTCTTAGGGTTCCTCTGTAAATTGTTGGAATATTTTCCAAACCATATATCGCTCTATACCTCAAGGAATCTCGATTAGCATAGCCCTCAAACTTTCCATAACCTGAAATTTCAATAATTTCAGTTCTTCTAAAAAGATTGTGATATGGAATGTATTTGTACTGACCCTCCTGAATAAACTTGGCTGCACCTCCTTGACCAGCAAGGACTACATTTCTTGGATTCCAAGTAAATTTGTAGTTCCAGGGGTTATTATCACTTTCAGGGGCAATTAACCCTCCAGTAAAAGACTCAAAACCTCTAACCTTTCCACCCTCTTCCTCAATTTCATCTAAAATTTTCATTGCAGACATATGATCTATTCCAGGGTCAAGGCCCATTTCGTTCATTGCTATTATGCCTGCATCTCTAATCTGATCGTTTAATTGCTTCATATCATCTGTAATGTAACTGGGTGTAATTACATCTTTTTTAAAGGCAATGCAATCCTTAACAACTTCGATGTGAAATCTTGCTGGAAGCATTGAAATGACAATATCAGCATTCTCAATTTCTTTTGCTCTTTCATTTGGATTTAATGCGTCGAATTGAACTGCCTCTCCGTTTGAATGATTTCCAATCTTTTCTTTGGCAACTGAGAGATTCATGTCACCTACCCTAACCCTCCAATTGAACTCAGAGGAGTGATCTAAAAAGTATTTAATCATAGTTGATGAGCTCCTACCAGCTCCGATGACAAGTATTTTTTTCATAAGAATCTAAATTAGATTAATCAATCAAATAGAGCACAAATCAAAACAATTTTTTTTACATCAACTACTTCATTTTATAGAATATTTGGCACACTTTTCGCAAACTGTAAACAAATACTATTTTTGTCTCGAAAGTTTGCCATGAAAATCAAATTAATTGTACTTGCTTTAATATTCAACTTATCTCATCTAGTGTATTTTTCTCAGTTGAATAACAATCTAATTGTCAAATCAGATGACTCCGTAGACTTTTTCATCTTTATAGACGATATTTTACAAAACAGTTATGCTTTTGACAACATTAAGCTTTCTGGTTATGATAAAGCCTCAATGAAACTTAAAATTTACATACCAGACTCTTCTAAACAAATTATTGAAAAATCAATATATTTTGAGCAAACTAATCGAGAGACAAGTGCTAAACTTATTTTATCTCGAGGGGAATACAAATTTAGATTTACTGGTGATGTACCCATTGGAGTAAATGCTATGGATACCACTCAATTGATTGTGCCCTACCATACCTCTTCTCTGTTTCTAGACTCTTTATTTTTGACGGATTCCACTCACTTTTCCGATACCACTTTTCAAGATTTAGCTAAATCAGAATCGTATTCCGGAAAAATTGGTTGTAGTGGACCCATTAAAAGCACAGATGAACTTTTTGAGAACATCAACAAAGAGTACTTTTCTTCCAATAAACTAGCATTGGCAAAAAAAGAGATTGTTAAAGGCTGCTATACAGTAAATGAAATCAAAAAAATTATATCACTATTTGAGTACGATGACCAAAAATTAGAACTCTCTATGTTGAGCTTTAATTATATTTATGACATAGAAAACTTTAAAAAACTTGAAAATCTTTTCATGTTGCAATCATCTTTAGACAAATTCTACGCATTCATAAATGAAAATGTCCAATTGGATAAAAATTAGTTCGGTATTGCTTGCCATTGGAGTAGCTTTTGGAGCCCTTGGTGCTCATGCACTCAAAGACGTACTTGAACAAGAACAAATTGACTGGTGGAACAAAGGGGTTTTCTACCAACTTATACACGCACTCGGAATTTTTTCGATAAGTGCAATGTTGTCTTCAAAACCTGAATTAAAATTTAAATGGTCGTTAAGATTAATGTTCACAGGAATTCTCCTTTTTTCAGGTTCTCTTTATATTTTGGCTTTAAATAAAGGAATTCTTGGTGGAATCTCTGCTCTAAAGTACGCAATGGCTCCGATCACGCCCATAGGAGGAGGCTGTTTAATAATCAGTTGGATCTTACTTTTTTTTAACGTAGAGTAAATGAACTAATGCGAAAGAATTTTAAGCTCACTGGAAAATATTTCAGAGGCATTCAACAATTGCTTAATATACTGCTCACCCATTTCGCAAAATAAAGGAACAAAGCTATTTTTACGCTCAACCAGAATACCATCTTTGATAATAGAGTTCTGAATTTTCTTAATTTTTGTAAAAAAAAGCTCATCCTTATTTTTAGACGACTTTAATAATTTGGACTGAATCTTTTCAAGAGCATTTTCAAATTTCTTAAGCTCACTTTCAAGCATTTTTTCAAGTGAGGAATCATTTTCTAAAATAATTTGAGCGATTTTATTTCGAATAGAATTCAATTCATTAGAAACATCAAAAGAAATATTTTTGTTCTTTAAAACAATTTTTTTAGACAACTGATTGTAATCAACGAATAAGTCATTGTCTGCTAAATGATTTGTTCTCCACCATTCTAAATCTTTCTTTTTTATCCAAGCAAAACTATTTCTCAATACTACAAAAGGGTAATCAATTTTAGCATATTCAAATGCATCTTTTAGTTGACTCCAATATTCAACTTCTGCTGGGCCACCAACATAAGCAAGATTTGGTAAAATACATTCTTGGTATAGTGGTCTTAGTAGTACATTAGGACTAAAATTCTCTGGATTTTGCTCAATCATTTGAAGAATTTCTGCTTTTGAATGGTTCTTATCCTCAATAAAGTAGCGCCCATCTGCAACAACTATTCTATCTCGGCTATTATTATTCAAGTAAAATAAATTTAAAGGTCTGGGATTAATTTTAGGAGTATATCCAGCGTTAGTAATTTCTTTATTGGATTTTATGACACATTTTTGAACAAATTGTTTGTTGACTTCCAAAGCAATTGTTTCTTTAAATAGGTTTTTAAATTCTTTAGAATCGGCATCAATAACAATTAAACCATACTCTCTAAAAAGATGGTCTACCCAAAACCTTGTACAATCCGACCAGTATTTCATGGAAAACGCCTTTTCGAAAATTGAAATAAGCTGATTTCCCCTTGAATCATTTTCGAATAAATCCCTTAATTCATCGAGGGCAGATAAAAAATATTCCGTTTTTATTCTGCCAACTTGTTTAGTATTTACACCGTTAACTTTGATTTCTTTATCAAACAAAAAAACAGAGGATATTTCGTCAAAATCGTGATCTTCCGTGGCCATCCAAAAAGTTGGAATAAAATTGTGTTTAGGATAAGATTCTTTGAGCTTTTCAGCAAGTGAAATTGTTGAAATAATTTTATGAATGAAAAATTGAGGACCCCCAAATAAACAAAGCTGATGGCCAGTAGTTACCGTAAAGGAATTGGATTCACTAAGTAAATTGAGATTTTTTGGCACTGGAAGACCAATTGTTAAATATTGTTCTGAAATTACTTGTGTTAAAACATTTCTTTTAGCAGAGAGAAATTTTTTTTGATCAATCACTTTTTTGAAATTTCCAATTGTATTTGACATTGGATGAAATCCAGACATAGTTGATGTACGTGAAATGAAATCTAAAAGAAATTTAGATGAATAAATATTTTCTAGTGAAATATTGATCATACAGTTGCAAATTTAAACGAAAGAACCAACTTGAAAAAGGGATTTTTACAACAACTTTTATTTGACAAATAGGTTTAGAATTAACATAAAAGTTATTTTAATGATTATTATTTAGAATTATTATAAATACCACTTTTGTGGTATTGTACAGCGATACATTCAAAAGTAAATTTGCACAAAATTTAACACCAAATACTAATTATTACTAAAACTATGAAATTTTCAAAAAACACAATTTTAGTTGCTACAGGTTTACTATTTGTACTCTCTGGATGTAAAAAAGAAGGATGTACTGATCCACTTGCAGACAACTACAATGAAGATGCAAAAACTGATGACGGTTCTTGTGAGTATTCTTATAATGTTCCTTCAACATATGAGTTTACTGATGCAGATGGCAACAATACCGTATCTTACAGTGGACAAACGGCAAGAATGGATATGCTTTCTGAAATGACTTCTTACCTAAAAACTGCCAACAACAACGGAACAGCTTTAGATGCTGCAACATTACTTGCTATGTACGATAATTCTTACACAGGATGGTCAGATGCAGGTCTTGTTGGAAATGGTAAGCAATTAAAAAGTAAAACTGCTTTAGGAGATGCTGCTATTCAAGCTCAATTTGAAACATGGATGAATGATGCTGCTGCAGCTTCACCAGATCAAACTGGAGGATATCTTCAAAACGCTGACGGAGTTGAATGGACGCAACTTATCGAAAAAGGATTAATGAGTGCTTGTTTTATCAGCCAAATGACTGGAAACTACCTAGCTGGTATTGCTTCAGATGACAACACAACTGCTTCTGATCCTGACAACGGCAAATACTATACTTCAATGGAGCATCACTGGGATGAAGCATATGGATATTTTACTGATGCAACTGATTATCCAACTAATGGTACCAACAGATTTTGGGGTAAATATGCAAACAATACGTTAGAGTCTGTAATTGGTTCTGCTACAAATATTGCTAACGCATTCAGAACTGGTAGAGCTGCCATTGCCGCTGACAGAATTAATCCAGGTGCTGGATTTACTGAAGATGCAATTGCTCAAGCTGCAATTATTACAACTGAAGCTCAGAGAATGGTTGCTGGAATGGCAATTCATTACTTGAACGCTACAAAGCAAAAAGTTGCTGACGGAGAATCTCAAAACAAAGTATGTCACTACCTTTCTGAGGCTTGGGCATTTATTTACGGTATTCAATTTGTTGAAGGATCACCAATGACTTCTACAGAAATTATGGGAATTCTTGTTGATGGAATGCCAGGTGGATACCCAGCGATTAATGACAACTTCTACGGATTTGCACAAAGCACAATGTCTGTAAATGCAGTTATCGATGTTATCGCAAATGCGCACGGATTCACTCAATCAGAAAGAGAGAACCTTTAATATCAACCTAATATTAGTTAATTTTACACCTGTGGGAGATGCCCACAGGTGTATTTAAATTTTAAATCATGTTAAAGCTTATATCACTGTTCAAAAAAAACGTAGTCATCAAATCTTCAATTGTTTTGGTGATTTTTGCATTTAATGGATGTAAAAAAGGATGTACGGACCCATTGGCATTAAACTACGACCCAAATGCTAAAAAAGAAGATCAATCCTGTGAATATGAAAGCTTTAATAAACAAGGTCTTTTAGACAACCTCGCGAACTCCTTTATCTTACCATCAGTTGAAGCCTACAAAACAAACGTAGATAACCTACATACAGCCTCAACTTCATTTACTACAACACCCTCAGCATCAAACTTAACCACACTTAAAACAGCTTGGGAAACAGCATTATTAACATGGCAAGACATTGCTTTTCTAGATTTTGGACCAGCTGCTTACATTGTATTAAAAAGTCAGACCAACACTTATCCAACAGATACTGCGGGGATCAATTTAAATATAAGCTCTGGAAATTGGTTGCTTACAAGTGCAAGCTTCAACGACCAAAAAGGGTTTCAGGCACTAGATTATCTTTTACACATGCCTGGAAAAACAGATCAGCAAATTGTTGATTATTACACTACAACATCTAATGCTTCCTCTTACCTAAATGAAGTAACACAAGACCTAGTTACCAATGCAACCTACATTCACAATCAATGGAATTCCTCTTACAAAGACGACTTTATCAACAATAATGAGTCTAATGCTCAAGGAAGCTCTGTTAGTGATGTGGTAAATGCACTTAATCTTCATTATGAATATTATCTTCGAAGAGGAAAGATTGGTCTTCCTTTAGGAGTATTCAATGGTTTTACTCAGCAACCTATGCCCGAATTGGTAGAATGTTACTATTATGGTCAATCACTTCCATTTGCCATAAGAGCTGTAGAATCTTTACAAAAATTCATGAACGGTTGTAATTATTTAATTCCAGAAGAAAATAACCTTGGACTTGACGATTACATGAATTTTACCAATGCACAACAGGCAGGTTCTCCCCTTTCTGAAGTCATCGATAACCAATTTTCCGAAATCATTGCTGGTTTAAATGGACTAAGCGATCCACTCAGCAACGAAGTTGTTGTTAACAATGCTCAAGGAAATGTTGTTTACGACAAACTTCAACAGCTTGTTCCACTAATTAAAGTGGATATGACTTCCGCATTAGGTGTCCTAATTACGTATCAAGATAATGATGGGGATTAATAGGTGGTTTCATCTTTTAATTAACCAACAAAGCAATATAGCTCCTCTTGTTGTCTTCAGAATAATTTTTGGAGCAATGATGTTTGGTAGCACGCTAAGATTCATTCTCAAGGGATGGGTAGAAGAACTATACATTAATCCAACTTATTTTTTCACGTATTATGGTTTCGATTGGATAAAACCATTGAACGAAAATGGCATGTATGCTATTTTCGGGCTCATGTTGATTAGCTCTATTTTTATTCTCTTTGGATTTTTATATAGAATCAATATTCTTGTTTTCTTTATTGTATTCACTTATGTAGAGCTAATCGACAAAACCAATTATTTAAACCACTACTATTTTGTAAGCTTAATTGCCTTTATATTAATTTTTCTTCCAGCACACCGCTTATTCTCATTGGATGTATTTTTTGGTATTTGCAAAAAAAAATTCTCAGTCCCAATATGGTCAATAAATGTGATTAAACTTCAAATTGGATTGGTCTATTTTTTTGCAGGAATTGCTAAACTGAATTATCACTGGTTAATAGAGGCACAACCATTGACTAATTGGCTAAAACACCAATGGGAATTCCCACTAATTGGTGAATTTTTAACCCAAGACTATGTTGCCTTTTTGTTCAGTTGGGGTGGTGCTCTATTTGACTTAACAATCTTTTTTATTTTGATAAATAGTAGTCTACGGATCTATGGTTATGTTCTTGTAGTACTATTTCATTTGATGACCTCAATTATGTTTCCAATTGGAGTATTTCCACTTGTTATGATTTGTAGTACTTTAATTTTCTTTTCTGCCGAATTTCATTCAAAAATTATTGCTTTCATTTCAGCAGCTATTTTTCAGAAAGAACTTACACCAACTAGTAAGACAATTCATTCCCCCTATCAAAATCAAACTTTCCTCAAAGTTTTGTTCACCTGCTTTATATGTGTTCAATTACTTTTACCATTGAGATACCTACTTTACCCAGGTAAACTTTTCTGGACAGAGCAAGGATATAGATTTAGTTGGCGAGTAATGTTAATTGAAAAAGCAGGATACACACAATTTTACATCCATGAACCAGTGAAAAATAGAAAAATGCTTGTTCAAAATTGTGATTACTTAACTCCGCAACAGGAAAAAATGATGTCTACACAGCCAGATATGATTCTTCAATTTGCAAAGTACCTGAATAAAGTTTATAGTGATACTATTATTATTGAGGGTAATGAAAGAATACAACTTCAAAATCCTAAAGTAACTGCAGATGTAAGAGTTAGTTTGTTTAATAAAGGAAATAGAGTATTTATTGATCCAACTGTAGATTTATCTAAGCAACAAAGGGGTTTCAGTCACAAAGAATGGATAGTAAATTATGAGAATTAATCTTACCATACTTTTATCGCTGTTAATTTCGATTGGTTTGTATGCTCAAGAAACAGGCAAAATTTCTGGATATATATTTAACAATGATCAAAAGAAACTTTCCTATTCAAGCATCACAGTCTTTGATGTCGAAACAAAAAAATCGTTTACAATATATTCCAATGAAAATGGATATTTTTTAACTCCCAGCATAAAACATGGATTATACAAATTAACCTATTTCGCATACGGATACGATAAAAAAATTGATACTGTAGAGCTTAAATCAAAGCTTGTTAACCTAAACATAAGTCTATCAACCATTTCATATGATTTAAATGAAGTTGTTGTTAAAAATTCAGACTATAGCAACTTTCAAACCAGAAAATTAAAAGCTATTGAGGGAGTAATGATAACTCAAGGCAAAAAATCAGAGGCTATTGATGTTGAAAATACAGATGCCAATAAGGCTACTAATTTAAGTCGGCAAATTTATGGTAAAATACCTGGACTGAACATTTGGGAAAGCGATGGAGCTGGAATCCAAATAGGACTAGGTGGAAGAGGTCTAAATCCAAGTCGGAATTCCAATTTTAATACGCGTCAGAACGGTTACGATATCAGTGCAGATGCATTGGGTTATCCAGAAAGTTATTACACTCCTCCATCTGAGGCAGTGGAAGAAATTCAGCTAATAAGAGGCGCCGCTTCTCTTCAGTTTGGACCTCAGTTTGGTGGTCTAATTAATTTCAAACTGAAAGAAGCTAATCCGAATAAACCAATCGAGCTAATTGCCAGGCACACTGTAGGTTCATTCGGCTTAAACAACTCTTTTGTTAGTCTTGGAGGAACAAATTCGAGGTGGAAATATTACGGATATTGTAATTACAAATTCGGCAACGATTTCAGACCAAATTCTGATTTTGAAGCCATTCATGGGCACATTAACATCAAAAGACAACTCAATGAACGAACTTCCGTTAGCTTTGAATTTACTAAAATGTATTATCTAGCTCATCAGCCTGGAGGATTAACCGATAATGCATTTTTGAGCGATCCAGATTCTTCTGTTCGCAGCAGAAATTGGTTTCAAATTGATTGGAACCTTGCTGCATTGCAATTCGATTATGAAATTAATTCCAACACTAAGGTAAACTCAAGAACTTTTGGACTAATTGCAACAAGAAACTCATTGGGTTATTTAGACAATATTAGCAGGATTGATCCTTATGATATTGGTGATACAGCAGCAGCAAGAGACCTAATTTTCAGTGACTTTCAAAATATTGGAAATGAGACCCGTTTAGTTCACTTGTATGAGCCATTCAAACTTCCATGGGCTTTTGTGGTTGGAGTGCGTGCATACAGGGGTCAAAACAACAGTATTCAGGGAGATGGAAATACGGATACAGGTCCTGATTTTTATTTTATTGAAAATGCAGAAAATATGGATTCTTCCTATTCTGTAGAAAGTAATTACCGATTTCCCAGCTTTAACTTGTCAGCCTTTGCTGAACATATTTTTAACATCACTAGTAAATTAAGCATTACTCCAGGTATTCGATACGAATACATCTCAACATCTGCTAATGGAAAATATAGAGAACAACAAGCAGATTTGGCTGGAAATATTATTTACGATACAGTTTATAGTGTACAAAAAAATCAAAATCGAGGATTTATAATTGGTGGAATTGGGTTGAATTATAAGCTAAAAGATTACATAGAGCTGTACGCTAATTTATCTCAAAACTACAGAAGCATCAATTTTGCAGATATGCAGATTACCAACCCAAATTTTAAAATTGACCCAATTCTTCAAGACGAAAGAGGTTTCAATGCAGATTTGGGTATACGAGGACAAATTGAAAACAAACTTTATTTTGATGCATCCATTTTCACTCTTTTTTACAATAATAGAATTGGAACTACGCTTCAAATTGACACCAGTTTATTTCGCCCTTTTCAGTATAGAACGAACATTTCACAGTCAAGAACATATGGTTTTGAAATGATGATTGAAGCAGATTGGCTAAAAATCTTTTTAAAAAATAACGCTGATAAAAAATTTAGCACTTTTGTTAACTTTTCCTACAACGATGCCAAATACATTAACTCGGACGAACCAGCATTTGAAAACAAACTTGTTGAACTTGTTCCACCTGTTGTTCTAAGAGCAGGATTTACATTTGGAATTAACACTTTTTCAATTTCGTTTCAATATAGCTACACCGACGAACACTTTTCAGATGCTACCAATGCAATAAGCGTATCGAACGCAGTGATAGGTATTATTCCATCTTACACAACCATGGATGTTTCTGCAAAATATTCCTTCAAAAAATTTCAACTAGAAGCAGGACTTAATAACCTCACCAATGAAAGTTATTTTACAAGAAGAGCAAGTGGTTATCCAGGGCCTGGAATTCTACCTTCGCCTCCAAGAAATTTTTACATTGGAATTCAACTTAAACTTTAGATTATACCCTATTTAAGGTATTGTCAAAAACTGGTAGTGATTCTAAATTTGTTATCTAGAAATATTCTAAATAACACCTTGCAAGTAATGATAAGCATTAAGAATAGTCCTACTGAAATTCTAAAAATTAATAAACAAAACGAACACATCCTCAATCGTTATGATATTCCTCATAAGTCAAAAAAATCGATTGAAAAAACAAGCTATAAAAAAGACATCAACCCAAATTTTATTGTAGATGTTCTAAATTCTTTTGAAAACACTGAGTCCATAGATCACAAGGTTTTCATTAAATATAGAGTTCCTCTTATTATAGACTATCTTGAAAAGTCACATTTTTACTACAGAACCAAACGTTTACCAGAAATTGAACAAAACATTTACAACCTAATAACAAAATTTGAAGATAAAAAACCTTTGTTGTATCTCTTTCATTATTTTTTTAAAGTCTATCAAAACGAGCTATGTAAGCATTTTAAGGAGGAAGAGCAAAAGGTATTCCCTTATGCACTTAATTTATACAATGCTGTATATTTTAAATCTAGAGCTGAACGAAACTTACTTAAAATTCAAAAGAAAAATGCCATTGCATTTATGAAAAATCACAGAAAACAAGAGAGTGACCTCAGGGTTCTGCACAAAGCAATTCTGAAATATTCACCTCCTGCCAATAACTTGTCTATTTATCAAATTATTCTCTCTCAACTAAAAAGCTTTCAGCAAGATTTAAATCTTCATGCAAGCATTGAAGAAAACGTATTAGAAACTAAATTAATATCATTAGAATCCTATTTGAATTTAAAATGAAAGATTTGAGAGAACACACGGAAAATCCGAACATTGTTTTGCATGAAAACAGCAGTGGATACATTGTTCAATGCCCTGAATGTGGAGAAATTTTAATTTCTTTTGGGAATGTCCTAACAAGTGTAAATGAAAACGGATTTAAAAACCTTCACAATGCACTAAACAACATTTTGAAAGAATTAGAGCTTCACACTGTAGAAATGCACAGAGGAGAAAAAAAAGTTATTGTAGCCACGCCACTTGAAAATCTTAATCTTTCGTTTAACCCAGGTGATTTCGAAAATGTCATTGAACTTTTTGACCAAGCAAAACTAATGCTAGAAATAAAAAATATCATAATCTAGTAATCTTTCTATTTTTGGATAAATGGTAAATTAGCTGAGTGATTTTAAAGCATAATTTACTCAAAACGCTTGGTCCTGGAATTCTTTTCGCAAGCACTGCAATTGGTGTATCTCATCTAGTTCAATCAACAAGAGCAGGAGCAGATTATTCTTTTGGATTGTTGATTGCAATTGTTCTCGCAAATGTACTGAAGTACCCTTTTTTCGAATATGGTTCAAGATATGCCAATGATACAAAAACAAGTCTCATTGACGGATATATGAAAATTGGAAAGTGGATGTTGGCGCTCTACTTTATCCTTACAGTTGGAACAATGTTTTTTGTCACTGCCGCTGTAGGTATGGTTACTGCAGGTTTTATGGAAAATCTTTTTGGTATTCAAATTCCAATGCTAATGACCACTATTCTATTTTTGCTCTGTCTTACAATTTTAGTTGTTGGGAAATACAGCGTTTTAGACAGTTTGATTAAAATCGTAGGTGCAGTTTTGTTATTATCCACAGTAGTTGCATTCATACTTACTTTAATTCATGGTCCTGTTAATGAACAAGCTTTTTCTCTTACTTCAGGTTTTTGGACCAATAAAAAAGACATTGGCTTCTTAATAGCTCTAATGGGTTGGATGCCTACTGCAATTGACCTATCCACTTGGAATAGTTTGTGGACTCTGGAAAGAATAAAACAAACTAAGTACACTCCAACTATGAAAGAAACCCTATTTGATTTTAACCTTGGATATATTCTATCAGCCGTTTTATCAATATGTTTTGTAACTCTAGGAGCTTATATCATTTATGGTAGCGATGTTCCCATTTCCAATAATAAGGCGGAATTTGCCAATGATGTTGTCAACCTCTACTCCTACACCATAGGCAGCTGGAGCTACTTCATAATTGCTGCAGCGGCATTTTCGATAATGTTTGGAACCTGCATCGCTGTTTTTGATGGCTATGCAAGAAGTTTAAACAGAAGTATTGAACTGTTATTTTTAAATGAATCAATAAGAAATAATGCGAAAAAAACTCAATTAATCACACTAACTATACTTTCTTTGGGAGCTTTTCTAATCATACTTTATTTTAGCAATAATCCAACTGGATTTAAAAAGCTGATTGACTTGGCTACCACCCTATCTTTCTTAGTTGCACCCTTAGTTGCAATAGTCAATTTTAAATTAGTAATGCAATACATTTCCAAAAAGAATCGTCCGAAACCTTGGCTGCAAATTTTAAGCTATTTGGGAATAATTTTTTTAGTTGGGTTCAGCATTTACTTTTTTACAATTTAATCATTGTATATTTAACTTTTATTAACTACAACCGTACCTTGAGATACCCAATTACACTTAGTATATTATTCATTTCTGTCAGCTTTTTCCCCCAGAAGAAAATTAAATTAAGTTCAATTGCTTACAGTACTGTCAATCCTGTTCAATTACAAGACATATGGGAGATTAATCTTCAAAGTAAGGAAATGCCCAATCCTGACGGTAATTCTGAAAAAGATCAACTGCTCAGATTAAAAAATAAGTTAGCTCTTGTGTATCCAAGAAAAAATACTGGTAATAAGTCAATAATTAGCAATGACTCAATTATACAAGATCTAATTATTGAAGAGGGCTTTGATGGTAATCCATATAACAACAGAGTTCCCAATGATAATACATTAGCCATATCCAAGGATGGAATTTTGATTTTAGGAATCAACTCTAGGTATTTATTCTACGATACAAATGACGACTCTTTCCTTGGAGCGGGAAGCCTTCATTTATTTACCACTGGTTTTCCGCAATTTAATACCGTTAGCAAATACGATCCAAAATTCATTTATGATCCAAATGAAGACCGATTTATAATCACTTTTCTAATCGGAACATCGCATCAAAATAGTAATATTTGTGTAGCTTTTTCCTCCACCAACGATCCCTCCGATGATTGGAACGTTTATCTCTTGAGTGGTGATCCACTTGAAACTGAACATTGGACAGACTATCCTGCAATTTCACTTTCGGAGGACGAACTATTCATCACAGGAAATCTATTGGCGAATGGAGTTAGCTGGCAGCTTGGATTTCAACAATCATTAATCTGGCAAATAGATAAATTCGATGGATACAACGGAGAAACAGATTTAGATTTTCAAGTCTGGAGTGACATTAAAGACGATACTATTTCTGTAAGAAATATTCATCCTGTTAGAGGAGCTAGAGCCCTAAGAGGACCCAACCAATTTCTACTGAGCAACAAAAACTTTTCAGCTGAAAGTGACACTGTTTATCTCATAGAAATAACTAATACACTTAATAGTGGAAACGCACAATTAAACCTTACAAAACTTTCTTTGGAAGAGCACTACTTTTTAAGTCCTAATGGAAAACAGTCAATTGCAAAAGAACTTTCAACCAATGATTCTAGAATGCTTGGTGCTATTGTCGATGACAATTGGATTCAGTATGTACATCATTCAATGGATACTGCATATGGAACTTCTGGTATTTTCCATGGCATTATAGAAAATTATTCAACTGAACCGGTAATTAGCGGTAAAATTATTTCGGACAGTATCATGGATTATGGGTATCCAAATATCGCTTCTACTGGAATAAATCCAAATGAAAAGGAATGTGTTATTGGCTTTAATTACACTTCCCCAGTAGATACTAATGGTGTTGCTTGTTGTTATATGGATAACTCTTCAAACTACAGCGATAGAATAATACTCAAAAGAGGAGATGCTCCCATAAATTCATTCGTCTCAGGTTCAATCGACAGATGGGGAGATTATTTTGGAATTCAGCGAATGTACAGCGAACCGTGTAAAGTATGGATGTCCGGAATGTATGGTAAAATTAGCAGTAACGCGAGTTGGGTTAGTAAGGTCGCTGTCTCAGATACTTGTAGAAATCCAGATCCAATTGTTTCCTTTGATCCTCCATACAACAACGGAACACTTTTTCCTAACCCTGCCGTTGACTGGATGATTTACGATTTTTCTGTTGATGAAATACAAATGGTTTCTATAGGACTTTTTGACATTAAAGGAAAACTCATCAAAGTTCTTTTCGAAGATGCAATTAGCGCTGGTGAAAATAGACTAACATTCAATACATTCTTTCTAGAAAAGGGGATGTATATTCTTAGGGTAACTTCAGGAAATAAGATTTTATCTTCAAAGAAATTCGTAAAAGCTTACTAATATCAATCCAACAACTTGGATTTAGCGAACTAGTTTGGGAAAGAAATTAGAAAAATATGCTGCAGATTTTTGTAGTCTAGATCCGTACCAAGAAAAAAATTCTCCATTTACCAAAACAACTTCAGCTTTCGGACAAATTTCTTTGTAAAAATCAATGTGTTTTTGTTTGAACGGAAAAGGTTCTGAAGAAAGTAAAATAAGAGAGGGATTCGCATATTTTAATTGGTTTTTGGTAATTTTTGGATATTCATTTTCAGCATCTGCGAAAACATTGACCAATCCTATTCTCTGCAACATGTCATGAATAAAACGTGTATTGTTTACCGTCATAATAGGCTTATTCCAAATAATGTAAGCGGCCGAAGTTCTCAACAGCTGTGGTAAATTATTAAAACTAGCCTCGATTTTTTTAGAAATGGTTGTCGCCTTTTTAGTGCTATTAGTAAGTTTACCAATTGAATCAATCATTGTTAAAGCATCCTCTAAATTTCTAATATCACTTACCCAAACAGGGTAATGGTTCATGAGCTGTTGGACTTCTTCTTTAGTATTTTCTTCTTTGTTGGCAATAATTAAGTCAGGACGAAGGTTTTCAATCACATCAAAATTGATTTTTTTTGTCCCTCCTACTCTTTTTTTTTCGTTGAACCATATCTCTGGATGTATACAAAATTTAGTGATTCCTACCACTTTTTCTGAGAGACCTAAATCATACAACAGTTCTGTTTGAGAAGGAACTAAAGAGATGATTCTCTTAGGAAATTTCTCAAGGGAAATTTTTCTACCTAGCTGATCAGTAAATAGCATAGTGAAAAATCAATTGGTCTCAGAATCCCAAATGTATTCAGAAATGACAAGATTGTTTTTAAAGTAATAAGAACCCCATTTAGAAGTCACTTTCTTGTACTCGTCTCCATGACTTCCTCTAACAACGATTCGAATAATAGTTACCTCAATCACATCTCCCCTAGTATTTTTACGCTGATACATTTTTTCAGTAATACCCTCCGGATATTCAAGAGCAAGTTGTTGTTTGTATTTTTCTGATTCGGCTTTTGGGTCAAATGCCTTGTATAAATCTAATTCACTATTGGACTGATAGTCGTTCAAAATGTCTTGTTCATATGCATTCTTTGAATTGTCAGAATTCATGTCCTGTAAAGCTTCTAATTCAGAAGATTTCATCTCTCTAGAAATATCTTTTTCCATACGTTCAGCATAACGTTGGTTGTCTAGGGTTTCCTTAGAAGTGTACTGATTATAGGATTTATCTGCTCCAATTTCTGACCACACCGATTGAACATTAGACTCTTTATCCAAGTAACGATCCAGTTCAGGGATAACTTCCTGTCGCTGAACATCTGCATTTTGAGCAAATTCAGAGATACGATTGTCAAGGTTTTCTTTTGATTCAAAATTTGAATAGGTCGTATTTTGACTATTTTGCTCGATTATGGATAAATCATTGGAAACAACATCTTTATAATTTTCAAGTTTAGGAATTGTTTCTTGTCTATTTTCGTCTGCCTCAGAAGAAAGAGTTGAAATGCGCTGATCTAATGCCTCCTTAGAATCATAATTTGAATATGTAACCACTTTAAATTGATCTGTAATAACCTCATTTGACATGGATAATTCGTCTTTGTAAATGTCGATTTGAGGAACAGTATTTTGCCTGATTTTATCTTTCTCCACTTCCATGGATGTTCGATTTTCAGTCATTAAGTCCATGGTTGTATTGTTGTCATAGGTCTGGTCTTTTCCAGATTGAGCTCTTATTTCATCAACAGAATACATGTTGTCTTTGTAAAACTCGGTATTGGGAATATTATTTTGTTGTCTTATTAGATCAGCATCTTGAGAGTTCAATGCCTTTTCTGAAATCATCTGCTCGTTGGATACCGCATTGTCGTAAGCAGACTGTTTTCCATAGCTGATTCTTTGATCTAAAGCTTGTGACTCCATTTCTTTAAAGTGATCAATTTGAGGAATGTTATCCAAACGGATGTTGTCATCGCCAATTTGACTGTTTAAACGTTCATCATCAATGATATCCAATTGCTTGTAACGGTTATCAGTTTCTGCTCGTTGTTGATCAAGTTTTTGTTCGTTTGCACTGATGAGCTCATCTTTCTCATTAACCATCCTTTTTTGAAGATAATCGTTGTCATCAACCCTGTTCTTATGAATGAGCTGATCAATTTGACTTTCACTGTACTGGCCAGTAACTTCCTCACCATACAAGACTTGGTAATTGTCTACAAAATCGGTTGGTAAGTCTTTATTGGCTGTTTTGGAGAGCTTTCTTGCTGCAATAGCGTCAAGAATATCATTAATGGCTCTAATTTTTTCTGCTGGATAAGGAGCTTCTGGACGAATACTTAAGGCATCTTGAAACTTACGAAGAGCCAATTTATACTTTTTATTTTCAAGAGCAGCATTACCTAATTTTATGTGGGTATTGAATAATTCTGTTTTTTTCTGCTTATTTAACGCTGAGGATCTTGCATCTTCTGCTTTCAAAATTTGAGCTGGAGGATATGGATCGGTAGGCTTTATTCCACGAGCTCTCTTATACAGCTCAATGGCTTTAGCATAATTTTCTTGTGCAAACTGATTGTCAGCAACTTCAATTATTTTTACATATTGTGTTTCGACTTCCTCATTTGCAAGCTCTCCCATTTTATTGTTTATCCAATCGATTTGTTCTTGAGGATAGCTTTCAGTGTTTTTCACATCAAATGCCTGCTTGTAATAAGATTTTGCTTTTACCCATTGTTGACTGTCTCTTGAACCATCAGCCAGTCTTATTAGATTATCGTACTTTTCTTGTTGGGCTTTTTGATTTTGTTCGAGAAGCTTATTTTCAGCCATTTCACGGATTAATTTCTCGATTTCATTAATTCTTTGAACAGGATATCCATCTTCGGGATTCATTCTTTTGGCTCTTTCGTACAACTCTTTTGATTTCGCATATGATTTGGATGTAAATTGATTGTCGGCTGCATCCAAAAGTTTTTGATATTGAGCTTTAAACTCATTCTCAGTTTCTTTTTTCATCTGCTCATTGATCCAATTGATTTGATCTTGTGGATAGGTTGGTTTAGAATCGATAGCGTTGGCTTTCCTGTAAAGGTCTTTTGCAGAACTCCAGTTCTTTGCATCTCTTGCAGCATCCGCAGATGAAATAACTTGATCGTATTGAGATTTAAGGGCATTTTCAGCTTCAATTTCGGCTAACTTTTTATCAATTTTGGACAATTGCTGTTTCGGATAATACTCATCTTGAAAGAGCTGTAATGCAGCTTCAAAGGTTACTTTCGCTTCGCTATACTTGTTAGTTGAATATTCATTATCACCCTTTGCAATAAGTTCATCGTATTGTTTCTTTTTTTGAGCAAATTGAGCTTGCTGGTCCTTAATTTTCTTTAACTCCTGTTCAATTAAAGCAATTTGTTTCTTCGGATACTCTCTATCAAAAAATGAAATAGCTTGATTGTAAGCATCAAATGATTCCTGCCATTTTTTAGCACTAAAAAAATTATCACCCTGAGCAATGGCAGTTTTGTATTGGTTTTCAAAATCTTCATTTTGTGATATCAATCTTCGTATCTCACGAATTTTTTCTATAGGATATGCTTCAGTTGGAAAGATTTTTTTAGCTTCTTCAAATTTTTGTAATGAAACAGTATAATTTTTCTCCGAAAAAAGTTGATCGCCAGCATCAATAAATTGTTGATATGTATTCTGTTTTTCGAGTCTGTTGAATTCTTCGATTTTAGAATTAATTAACTCAATTTGTTTCTTTGGATACGTTTTTTCAGAAAAAATAGATAGTGCATTTTGATAATCTTCTTTGGATTTACTCCACTCTTTTGCATCTCTAAGCTGATCTGCACTCGAAATAAAAGAATCGTACTTGGATTGTTTGTCAGCTAGATCCTGAGATTCCTTTAGTTTCTGTTTTGCACGATCAATTTTTCTTAAAACTGACTCATTTTCTGGAAAAATAGCCTTGGCCTGATTGTAATAATCAATTGACTTTTCATAATTCAATTTGGAAAACTCAGCATCACCATCAGAAATTAATTTGTTGAAATCTGCAATTTTAGCATCCTCAATTTTCTTTTGCTCTTGCTCTTTTATGATTTCTTGTTCTATTTTAGAAAGCTGCTCTTTGGGATGTGTTTCGTTAGGATAAATGGCGAGAGCACTGTTGTAAATTCTGCTTGACTCTTTCCAGTTTTTATTAGAAAAATATTCATCTGCTGAGGAAATTAATTTATCATACTGGGTTTTTCTTGCAAGTTTATCTCTTTCAATTTGAGCAATTTTCGCGTTTATCTGCTCAATTTTCTGCTGTGGATATTTTTCATTGGGCAAAATGATGAGAGATTGAGAGTAAATATCTTTAGAATTTTCCCATTCTTCTTTATAAAAAGCATCATCTGCTTTAACAATAAGCTCATCAAATTTTCTTTTATTTTCTTCTTGTTGAATTCTATTGTCCTCAATCTCTTTGAGCTTTGCAGCAATGGCAATTAGTTGATCATTGGGGTACTGCTCATTGGATTTTATTTTAAGTGCCTGTTGGTATTCATTTTTAGCCTCATTGTACAATGCGTCGTTGAAAAATTTATCCGCCTTTGAAATTATGCTATTGTATTGGTTGTCTAACTGTGCCAACCGTTCAGCTTCAGCTTTTAATTCTTGAGCTTTTTTAATTTGTTGCTTAGGAAGTTGCTCTAATGGTTTTATTTGAAGAGCGGCATTGTATTTAACAATAGCCTTGTCGTAATCTTTAGAAGTCAATGACTCTTCACCCTCTTTTATTAAGTTGGCGTAATTTTCTTCTGCAGATTTTTCATTTGCAACAATACCATCAATCTGAATTATCCTGTCTTTCGGATCTCGCTCGCTTGGTTTAATATCGGAGGCCTCTTGGTAAAGCTTTTTTGCTATATCCCAAGTTTTTTGATCAAATGCTTTTTTAGCCTCAGCCATTTTGGCTTGATATTTTTTATTGATTTCTGCATTGGCTAGCTCTTGCTTTTTATTTTCAGCTTCTTCAATCTTAGTGTAAGGAAGACGATCGCCAGGCTTAATCTCCTTAGCTTCGTTAAAGATGCCTATGGCCTCGTCAAATTTTTGAGACAATATTAAATTCTCACCTTTCTGAATTAATGCAAGAAATTCAGCATCTTTCTCTTTGTCCTTTTCCAATTGAGCAATTTTATCCTCAGCATCCTTAATTTTTTGTACAACAGCAGGTGAGGATTTAATCTTTAATGCTTCTTTGTATTTTAAAATAGCAATGCTGTAGTTTGTTTTGGTAAAAGCCAAATTACCCTCCTTCACCATTTTATTAAACAGCTCCTCTTGTTGTCTTGCATTTTCAGCAACAGATTTGATGTAACTTTCAATTTCTTTCTTTCGCTGATTTACATAATTAAAATCCCAGTCAAGCTTGCTGTCTGTTGGATTGATTCTTGCCTTTCCGACAGGTCTATCGGTAACTATTGAATAATCAACATCTGATTGTTTTTTAAACAATTGAACACTCGACTCAATGTAGGATTTCTTTTCAACTTCCTCAGGATAGTACCCTTTTTTAGTATCAAGTAATAATGTTTTTGAAACATATCCAGACTTACTGAAAGTAAGCTCATAAATGTGACCAAAATCACATTTAATTTCTTTGTATTTTCCGTTTGAAGCTGTTGTTTCAGTTTTAATGACCGAGCCATCTTGCTTAACAGAAATTTTAGCACCTTCAATTTTAATTCCAGAAACATCCGAAACTTTTCCTTCAAAAATTAGGATAGGATCATCCTGACCAAAAATTAAAACTGGCAAAAGCAGTAAAACTGCAATGATAACAGATGAACTAGTTTTATAATACATCATTCAATAATCTAAGGCAAATATCAGCTATTTTGTTGATAATTAACCATATTTAAATCAAACCTTTAAACGTGGAAATTAACATTTCGTTACCAATTTTACTTTTTAGGGTTTAAAATCAAAAAAAATGTTAAAATATGAATTGAAATGTACCATTTCTAAAAATTCTCGTTATTACTATATAACTGGTTAATTAGTACTTGTACTATCTCGGAAAACTGGTTATTTCTGTAAGGTGGTGAATACCGCTTCTCTGTTTGAGTGGCGGTATTCTTTTTTAAATATAACTATGTTGCACATTAATTCCAATACTATTCAATCTACCTATATGAACCAAAAAGTGATGTTGCTTTTACAATTGATCGATTTAAAGCGTGTTGGTCAAGGTTGTGCTTTATCTTATTTTTATTGAAAAATGACACCACGTTTTCGGTGGCCATATTTCCTGTAAGTTCATCTTTTGCCATAGGACAACCACCTAATCCACCAATTGCGCTATCGAATCGAATGCATTTACTATCAACAGCACTTTTAATTTTCTCTTCCCAAGTTTTTGGCGTAGTATGCAAATGAGCACCAAATTCAACAGATGGAAATTCATCAATTAGTTTTTTAAATAGCCAAGAAATATTTTCTTTGGTACTCGTTCCAATGGTATCACTTAAGGAAAGAATACTTATTCCAAATTCACTAAGTAATTTTTCAGACCAATGCGCAACAATATATGGACTCCATTCATCACCATATGGATTTCCAAATGCCATTGAAAAATATGTCACCAATTTTTTATTACTGTTGATGCAAATTGACTGTACCTCCTCAAGTCTTTTTAAAGAGTTTTTAATGTCAGAGTTGATATTTTTTCGCTGGAATGTTTCAGAAATTGAAAAAGGAAAACCCAAATAGGAAATCTCATCATAGCTTGCTGCCTGTTTAGCACCTCTTTTATTTGCAACAATGACCAATAATTTAGATACTGAATCTAAAATTCGAAGCTTAGGAATAATTTCGGGAGTGTCTGCCATTTGAGGAATGACTTTTGAAGAAACAAAGCTACCAACATCAATAGTGTCGAAACCAACTTCAAGCAGAGAGTTGATGTAATCGATTTTAAGCTCAGTTGGAATAAAGCTCTTAATTCCTTGCATAGCATCTCTTGGACACTCAACTAACTTCATGAATTTTTTTAAGTAAAATTAACTATATATTGACAACTTTACTTCACCATAAATTTTGAAACAACCTTATCTCCATTAATGGTAGCAGCAATTTTGTAAATTCCTGTTCTATATCCGGAAATAGAAATGATTTCTTGATGTGTTCCAGCATTAAGGCCACTGAGCTCAACTTGTTGAACAAGTTGTCCAATTCCATTTAAAATTGAAAATGTGACATCAGCATCTTCATTTAAGTTGAATGATACTGTAAGAGCTTCATTTGTGGATATTGGATTTGGAAAGACTGTAAAGGTAGGTTCAACATCGACACCTGGCTCAATAACTTTAACATTTCCTTGATATGGACGGAAGTTGTAGTTGGTTCCAACAACAGTTAAATCTACAATGGAATCCAACGCAGGGAATGAAATGGTAACCTCGCCATTTGCATCAACAAGGCCAGTTCCAAGCTGATTATTGCCTTGTGTCAGACAAATTAATGCACCTTCAGCATTACAATTGCTAATGGTAAGGGAGGAAGATCCAAGCTCAAGTTCAGTTGCATGGGAAGCAATCAAATCTGTAGGATTTAACGTTCTAATTTTGACAGAGGGGTCACCAAAAAATATCCAGGTTTCAACAACCTCCCTACCGGAATTGTTGTAAGCATCCATCATATCCATTTGTCCGTTATAAAACAACCCACCTAAAGTAAACTTTTTGTTTTGCGCATAGCTCTCAACGAGAATATCAACAACTTCATCTTGAGATGCCATTGGAGGAGCCCATGACATAAGGATAGATGAACCACAGACTGAAATAGCACCAGTAGGAGATCCAGACTGCTCGGCCAACATAAACTGCTCAGAGAGGCATGTACCATTGGTAAAAGTTCCATTATTGCAAGCCACAGAAATTACAAATGGATACTTTCCTTGATTGTTACATTGATTAATGTGAGTAGAGCTAAAGTTTCCAGTTGCACAGCTATTCTGAGCACCGTGACCTGTATAATTAAACAAAGTGACTCCAGCATTTACAGCATTTTTTATCATATTACTGTTGGGGCTTCCGTTTGCATCTTGCCCACCATGAGACCCATCATAAAACTCAAAAACTTCAGTGAAACCATAATTCATAAGATCTGTTCTTATGTTTCTAAGGTGCTGCCAATCAGCTTCACCGTTGTCGCCATAACCCTGCCCTTCATCAGAACCAATTCCTAGGGCTTTTTGATACCAATCGCCAGAAACTGGAGATATTTCGTATTCCATATTTCTTGAAAGTATTGTTTGTAAATCGGTAGAGTTTGATGCACTAAATCTTCCAACAAAAACATCAGGATACCAGTCGTTATTTCCAGCTAGAAGACCATATTTAGAATCAGACCATTTTATTTCCTGACCAGTACTTCCAGCATTGTATGACTTAACATCAGCATGATCACCAACAATCAATAAATACACCAAATCAGGGTTTGATGTGTAATAATTTTTAACATAATTGTAAATTGAGGATTGATTATTTCCAATCGATGATATTGGCACAAGTTCAGTAGTCATTCCCTTTGAAAACTTCCAATTTAAAAATCCTTCCATATCATCCATTAAATCGTCTTTACAAATTACGAGCATTGAACCATCTTCTTCAACAGGTGTATATTTTTCGGATTTGTAATTGATAAATCTTCTAGAATTTATATTGTTTATGTGCCTATTGAGGACATTTGAAGAATTGATTTCATTAATACCAGATTTCTTCTCGTTGAATTGTACTTTTAACTCAATATTTGTATAGACTCTAAGCACATTGGTTACTGGATTGTATTGGAAAGGTATAATCTCGATAGATTGTCCTCTAACCGAACGAAAAATAAAAGGATTGTTCAGCGAAATCATATTTTCAGGATAGAATGCGTCAGAATTGTATGTATTCGATTTGGTAAAAGGAACTAAAGAAGGATCAACGTTTCTTTTCAAATTTCCTTTGGAAGGAGCTATGAAAATATTTTCGTATTCCTTGAAAGAGGATGAGATTATGGTATAGGAAGAAGAACCGGTTGCAGGTAATTCTATGGCACAAGTCAGCCTAGGAAGATTTGGATTTCCAAGAGAAAGCGATGGATAGGTATTCTGAGCAATAATTTTGGAATGCATTACACCACTTATTTCTTCAAAAGGAACTATGGAATATTCATTAAAATCAACGGAAATTGTCAAAGAATTTTGATTTTCGTTAACAAGCTTGACTTCGTTGGAAGCAAATAATTGAAAAGAAGTTAAAAAAAGAAGAAAAAGGGTAATTATTTTTTTCATAGCATATTTTTAAAAGGAATTTAAATATACAAAAGCATTTGTATTGTATTGGTTGCCTGTTGAACAAACAATTAACAAGAATAATTTCAAAAAATATTTGCACCTACAAATCTCTAAGCTTTCGTCGAAATATCTTCTTATAATAGTATATTCGCAACTGAGCTAATTCAATACACATGAGCACCATTTCAGAAACTGAAAAAAGAAGAACTTTTGGAATTATTTCTCATCCTGATGCTGGTAAAACCACGCTAACAGAAAAGTTATTGCTCTTTGGAGGTGCAATTCAATCTGCAGGAGCAGTTAAAAGCAATAAAATAAAAAAGTCTGCTACGTCAGATTTTATGGAAATTGAAAAACAAAGAGGAATTTCAGTTGCTACTTCAGTAATGGCTTTTAACTACCTAAACAAGCAAATTAATATTCTAGACACACCCGGTCACAAAGATTTTGCTGAAGACACCTACAGAACGCTTACAGCAGTAGATAGTGTAATTATGGTTATTGATTGTGCTAATGGGGTTGAAGCTCAAACGGAAAAATTGATGGAGGTTTGTAGGATGAGGGATACTCCAGTAATTGTCTTTATCAATAAAATGGACAGAGAAGGCAAAGATGCCTTTGATTTACTTGACGAAATTGAAGAAAAGCTATCAATAAACGTAAAACCTATGAGTTGGCCAATAGGTATTGGCGCTACTTTTAAAGGGGTGTACAACATGCACAAAACCAATTTAAATCTATTTGATGGAAATAAAACAGGAATTGAAAAAAACGTAATATCTATTGATAATTTAAGAGATTCCAATCTAGATAGTATTATTGGCCAGGAGGAAGCAAATGTATTGAGAGATGAGGTTGAATTGATTGAAGAGGTATATGGAGATTTTGATTCCGAAAGTTATCTTGCTGGAAAAGTTGCTCCTGTTTTCTTTGGATCAGCACTTAATAATTTTGGAGTTCAGGAACTTTTGGAAACTTTCATTGAAATATCTCCGACTCCAAGAGGAAGATTAACGGATCAAAGAATCATTCTTCCAGATGAACAAAAATTTAGTGGTTTCGTTTTTAAAATACATGCTAACATAGATCCCAAACATAGAGATAGAATAGCATTTTTACGAATCGTTTCTGGAAAATTTCAGCGCAATACATTTTACAAACACATAAGACTCAACAAAAAATTAAAATTTCCCAACCCAACAAGTTTCATGGCCTCCAGCAAAGAGGTGGTTGATGAAGCTTATCCAGGTGATGTTATCGGTCTCTACGATTCTGGTAATTTCAAAATTGGTGATACGCTCACTGAGGGAGAAAATTTCAATTTCAAGGGGATTCCTAGTTTTTCGCCCGAATTATTCAAAGAAATTCAAAACGAAAATCCAATGAAGACAAAGCAACTTGAAAAAGGGGTTGCCCAACTAACAGACGAAGGGGTTGCTCAACTTTTTACACTGCAACCAGGAAACAGAAAAGTTATTGGAACTGTTGGTGAATTACAATTTGAAGTAATTCAATATCGATTAGAGCATGAATACGGTGCCTCGTGTAGTTTTACTGCAAAAAACTTCCATAAAGCATGCTGGATGACGTCTGAAGACTCATCAAAAATTGATGACTTTATAAAAAGAAAAGTAGGTAATATTGGATACGATAAAGATCAAAATCCAGTGTTTTTAGCTCCATCCGTTTTTCTACTCAACCAAGCAGAAAGTGACTATCCCGAAATTACTTTTCATAAGAATTCTGAATTCAAATTAGATGAAAATTAAAGTTGACAACTTTAACATAAGAGTTTATGCACTTATTCAAAATGGTCGAAAAATTTTGTTGAGTCACGAGCTCATCAACAACAAAAGAGTACAAAAATTTCCAGGTGGAGGAGTTGAATACGGAGAAGGAATTGTTGAAGCTCTTCAACGAGAAGCGATTGAGGAAATGAATTTAACACTTAAAGAAATAAAACACTTTTACACCACTGATTTCTTCCAACAAAGTTCTTTCAATAAAAACGATCAACTTATATCAATTTATTATACCGCAAATCTTAGTAAAAATATTTTTGGAAGTAAGCTCACAAAAAATCCAAGTAAAAACCATCCTGCTTTCTGTTGGCATAATCTTAACGAAATAAGCGATAAAGATTTTCATTTTCCAATTGATAAGTACGTTTATTCAATGCTTAAAAAAAACTATTGAGGCAAAAATTAATACTTTTAATAAGTTTAAATTTTATTCAAATTTTTTAAGTACCATGTTTTTCAGAAAAATAATTCTGCTTTTTTGTTCTACATTTTTATTTTTTTGGATGTCCGCCCAAGATCAAAATGATTTTGAATCTTGGACTTCTGTTGGAATTGAAAAAAAGTTATTTGACAAAACTTTAACCCTTTCTTTATCTGAACAAGTTAGATTAGAAAACAACAGTTCGAATATGGATCTGTTTTTTACTCAATTAGGCGTTAAATATCAATTTTTTAAGAACTGGAGTATAGCATTTGGATACAGATTAATGAGAGAAAATGAAGGCAATAAAGACTTATCCAAACATTCTAGATGGCATACAGATCTTTCGTTCAAACATAAAATGAACCGTTTTGGAATTTCATATCGATTTAGATTCCAACAGAAAAGTTCAATTTCAGAAAATTACCTGCCAATAAACAAAATGAGATTTAGATTAAAAACTTCATACAACATTAAGGATTGGAAATGGGACCCCTATTTTACGAGCGAGCTGTTCCACATCCAAAAACGAATTTCCATAGAAAATTATGTTCCATCCGTAGCACAAAGTAACTTTTCAATTGTTGGTTTCGAAAAGATTAGATTTAGTTTTGGAACTTCAAAAAAAGTTAAAAATTTGGGGAAACTTAATCTTTTTTACAGATTTGAACACGAATTTAATGGGTACCCCTATTCCATTTCTGGTATGGAAGATTGGTCCTCCTCTACCCACGCTTTAACAGGGTTTAAAAATTGGCACATTATTGGCTTAAATTTCAACTTCAACATATGAGAACTTCTCACACAATTTTAACTATTGCTATCGGGATATCAATTTTGACAGGATGCAATAAAAACAATTCCCTAAACATTGAAGAAAGTCCAAATTATGCTTTCGTTTTCAATGACAATGAAGTACAACGAATTGACATCAAAATAAGTTCTGAATATTGGACTGTAATGCAAGAAGATCTTGTTGAAGTGTTAAGCTCTTCTGGGGGATCATTTGGTTTTTCAGACCAAACTCCTGTTTATGTTCCATGTCAGGTATTTCACAATCAGAGACAATGGTATGATGTTGGAATTCGATATAAAGGAAACTCGAGTTTGAATTTTGCCTACAACGACAACATTAATAAATTACCATTCAGATTAGAATTCAACCATTTTGAGGACGAGAATCCATTACTAAACAACCAATCTTTCTACGGATTTAAACAACTATCATTTGGAAATAATTTTAAAGATGAATCATTCATTCACGAAAAATTAGCTTCAGATATATATCGTGAATTTGGAGTTCCTTGCTCAAAAACAGCATTTTGCAGAGTATATATCGACCATGGTGATGGACCAGTTTATTATGGTATGTACACAATGATTGAAGTAGTTTTTGACACGATGCTTTCAGATTATTTTAACAATAATGACGGGAATTGCTACAAGCCAGATGGTGACGGAGCAAAATTAAATGATCCAGGTTTAATAAGCTCAGAATTTTTTATCAATAAAGCAAAAAATCCTGGATCTTTATTAGACGTTACAAATTTTGTTAGTGCTCTTCTTTCAAACCAGCGAACATCTAACCCATCACTTTGGAGATCTAATCTAGAATCCACATTCAATGTATCACTATTTTTAAAATGGCTAGCGGCAAATACAACTATGCAAAATTGGGATACGTATGGAAAAATGACCCACAACTATTACATGTACAACAATTCTTCTACTGGAAAGCTTTGCTGGATCCCATGGGACAATAATGAAACTTTTATTGGAACTTCAACTGGTGGCGGTGGTGGTGGTCCCGGAGGTGGCGGACCTGGTGGCGGCGGACCTGGTGGCGGCGGACCAGAAGTTTTAGCATTTGATTTTTCAAATTTAGATCAGTTTCCACTTAGTCCAACTGGAGACGTTGCTTGGCCTTTGATTGAGTATTTGTACGAAGATTCTGAATACAAATCCATGTACGACGCATACATCGACGAATTTATTTCTAGTGCTTTTGAACCTGGAAAAGTAACTTCAAAAATTTCAACTTATCATAACCTAATTTCACCTTATATAATTGGGGAAAATGGTGAGCAGCAGGGATACACATTTTTAAATTCAAGCAATCAATTTACTAGTTCAGAAGCCTCAATGATTTCGTTTGTTCAAAATAGAGTTGTTGAAGCAGCAAATTATACTCCCTAGCTTGAAAAAATTTGCATATATAATTCCATTTTTTACCACTATAGTTTGTGCTCAACCGGGTGGAGAAAATTGTGCAACGGCAACAACTATTCCATCTATTCCATTTATTGGAATAGGCAATACAGCGTCGGCCGATGATGATTATTTCGAGATATGTCCAGACGTGGGAAATTTGGCAGGAGCACCTGACCATGTTTATGTTTATTCAACTGGAAATAATGTTGAATATATTGATGTAAGTTTATGTAAAAATGTTACCAATTATGACTCTCAGCTGATAGTTTATGAGAACAATTGCATAACTGCACCTTTTGCATGTCAGGAAGATGGTTGCCAATCTCCCTTCTTTTCAGCACCATACAACTCAGAGCTAGTTGGCCTTCAACTTCAACCCAACAGCGATTACTATATTGTTGTAGACGGTTATGACGCAAATTCAACTGGAAACTATCAGCTTAATGTTGACTCAAGTAGTGCTTTTTTGCTTCCCGATTCATCAAAACTTCCCTTAATATTTATCAACACTCTTGGTCAAGAAATTGTTGATGAACCCAAAATCAATGCTCACATGGGAATTGTCTATGACACCAATGGAGGATACAACAAACCTTCAGATGCTCTAAATCATTACAACGGAGATATTGGTATTGAAATTAGAGGTTCATCTTCTACAAGTTTTCCTAAAAAAGGATATGCTGTTGAAACCCGAGATGTTTTTGGAGCCAATAATAATGTTTCACTATTTGGCATGCCAAAAGAGAATGACTGGGTATTACACGGACCATATAGTGACAAATCTTTACTGCGCAATTTTCTAAGCTACAGCTTGGGTAGAAAAATGTACAACTACTCTCCAAGAACAATATTTTGTGAACTAATTGTAAACAACCAATACCTTGGTGTATATCTTTTTACTGAAAAGATTAAAAGAGATAAAGGCAGGATAAATATCTCTACCATTGATTTAGACGATAATAGCGGAGATTCGATTACAGGTGGATACATTTTCAAGATAGATAAATTCACAGGAGGAAATAATGACCACTGGACATCTTCATTTTTGACCAATTCTACCAACCCACAAACCATTGATTTTTTATATCACTATCCGAAAGCCGATGAAATTAATTTCTTTCAAAAAAATTACATTCAATCGTTTGTATATGCATTTGAAAGTGCTTTATACGGCCCAAATTTCACGGATACTTTGTTGGGATACAGACAGTATGCAGACATCAATTCCTTTGTTGATTATTTCCTTTTAACAGAGTCAACCAAAGATGTTGATGGATATCGAATTAGTACCTATTTATACAAATACAGAGACAGTAAAGGAGGAAAACTTTTTGTTGGTCCACCATGGGACTATAATCTTGGGTGGGGAAATGCGGATTATTGTGAAGGTGGGTTAACTAGCGGTTGGGCCTATGAAATCAACTCAATATGTACTGGACAATGGCAGGTTCCTTTTTGGTGGGAAAGATTGATGGAAGATCCAGAGTTTCTAAATAGAATAAATTGCAGATGGGAAGAGTTAAGAATTGGTCCATTTCACAATGACTCCATCATGCAATTCATTGATGAAAATGTATCTTTAATGGGAAATGCAATTTCAAGAAATTTTGTAAGGTGGGATATATTAGACACCTATGTTTGGCCAAACAACTTTATAGGAACAAACTATGCTCAAGAATTGTATTACCTAAAAACATGGATTACAGATAGACTCAACTGGATGGATGATAATCTTCCTGGATCTTCAATTGACTGTACGTTTTTGAGTGAAAATGAATTCGAGTTAAATCCTACGATTTCTGTTTTCCCCAATCCATTTAGAGATCATTTTTTTATTGATATTCAACTTTCAAAACCAAGTTCTAATATTCTAATTGAGCTTTTTGATATAAATGGTAAAAAACTTCTGTCTAAAAAATTTAGCGCAATCAATAATATGGTTTTTAGCTCAGTAAAAAATCAAGAAATAGCACTCCTCCCAAGAGGTTTATTTCTAATCACAGTTTCAATTGACGATTTTCAAAGTACCTATAAGTTAATTAAACTTTAAACTACTTTTCAAACAACATGTCTAGGTCTTTAAATGCTTTAAATTCCAACGCATTTCCAGATGGATCTAAAAAAAACATTGTAGCTTGCTCTCCTGGTTCCCCTTTAAATCTTACGTAAGGTTCAATCACAAACTTTATATTATAATTTCTTAGGTTTGAAGCTAATCCTTCCCATTCAGACATGGATAAAACTACACCAAAATGAGGTATAGGTACTCCATGTCCATCAACTAAATTGGTTGATACATCCGATTTTTTACCTGTCTGATGTATAACAAATTGATGACCAAAAAAATTAAAATCTACCCAAGATTCGCTCGACCTACCTTCCTTCATTTTTAAAACATCTTTGTAAAAAGATCTACACTCAGACAAGTTATGGACAGGAACTGCTAAATGGAATGGCTTTAATGGTATATCTTTTGTCATCTAGTTTAAAATTTGTTAACAATTGACACTATAAATCAAAGTGTGCTTATATTAGCGCCTCATAATCAATAAATATAAAAAATATGTCAACTTTTGTAGGAAAAAAATTCCCAAATATGAGTGTTGATGCCATGGATGAAATGGGCGACACCATTCAAGTAAATGTTTTCGAAGAAGCAACAAAAAACAATAAAAAAGTAGTTTTATTTTGGTACCCTAAAGACTTCACATATGTATGTCCAACAGAGCTTCATGCTTTTCAAGAAGCTTTGCCTGAGTTTGAAAAAAGGAATACTGTTGTTATTGGTGCTTCATGCGACACTGCTGAGGTTCATTTTGCATGGCTGAATACTTCAAAAGACAATGGAGGAATTGAAGGAGTAACATACCCAATTCTTGCAGACACCAACAGAAACTTAGCCAATATTTTAGGAGTTCTTGATGTTTCCAGTGAAAGATACGACGAAGATTACGATGCAATTCAACTTGAAGGAGGAAACATTCCTTACAGAGCAACATTTATTCTCGATGAGCAAGGAATGGTATTTCATCAGGGAATAAATTTCTTTCCTGTTGGAAGAAATGTGAATGAAATTTTAAGACTAGTTGATGCATATGCTCACAATCAAAAATTTGGTGAGGTTTGTCCTGCAAATTGGGAAGAGGGAAAAGACGCTATGAAAGAAAACAGAGATGGTGTTGCCGATTACCTTTCAAAACACTAAAATGCTTGTTGATTTAACCACCGATACATTACAAAATGAAATTGACCAACACGAAAAAGTGTTGGTTCAATTTTCAGCTGGTTGGTGTGGAAATTGTAGGATAATGAAACCCAAATTGAAAAAATTTGCCACGCAATTCGATTCCATTAAATTTTTCGTCATTGACGCAGAAAAAAATCCCATTTCAAGAAAACTAGCAAATGTTGACAACTTACCTACGTTTGCTTTTTTTAAAAACGGGAAATTGGAAAATCAAGTTCAAACCAATAAAACTGATGTTTTATTAAATTTCGTTAATGAGGCTACCAATAATTAAACACACCCTAAACTTCATTCAAGAAAATGACTCTGATTATATTGAAGAGTGTATTCAAGTACTAGAGCATTTAACGGACTCATCAAATATTAAAGACGAGGAAATTGACGTAATTGGAGAGCTGCTTTCTAATCTGTACGGAGCAATTGAAGTGAATCAGGCAATTGAGAATGGATCAAAACAGAAAGATGCCTTGAATGAATTTATGAAAAGAGTCCAAGGATCAATTGATTAAGCTTTTTGTTAATGAAAAAAGCACTAGTAATCTCTATTTTTTTCATTGACCTCCTATCGTTTGCTCAAAATACGAAACCAATCTTTGCTCTGCTTGAGGACGAAAAATATCTAAAAAATGATGTTTTTATCGGGGCAAGCCTAAACCATTTTCAGCTAAATGGCCCTATTGAAAATATTTTTCTCTCTGAGTTTCGATATCTTACACCTGCTAATGCATTTAAACAAACAAGAATACACCCAAAACCAAATGTCTGGAAATGGGATAAATGTAACGATTTTTTAGAGTTCGCAAACAAACATAAATTAACCCTACGTATTCACGGTCCAATTAGTCCACAAGCATCAAAATGGGCGAAAGATGACTCTAGGACTAAAGAGGAATTGAAAAGTGTTATGGAAGATTATTTCACAGCTCTTTGCAAAAGAATAAACAAGGAAAATACTGTCCGATGGATGGATGTTGTTAATGAAACTATCTTAAGAGATGGAAGATGGTTCAAAGAAAAACCTGGAATATCTAATTGGGAAAATCCATGGACTCAAATTGGTTTAACTGCTGAAGAAATACCCATTTATATTTTGCGTGCTTTCGAAATTGCAACTCAATATGCTCCAAATGTAAAATTGGTCTATAATCAAAATGGAGGGATGGAAAAAATAATGTGGGATAAAGTTATCTCTACCATAAAACTTCTAAAGTCAAAAGGGCTAAGAGTTGATGCTATTGGCTGGCAAGCACACCTTAGATATGATAAGTTTAGTGATGATGATTTAAATCAACTTTCCTCTTTAATAGATTGGGCGCACGAAAACAATATGGAATTTCACATTACAGAGCTTAATTTATGGGTGAAAGAAGAAAATTTTGATAAAAATGAAGTTAAAAATTGGCAAGCTGACACTTATTCGGAAATTTATGAACTTGCTCTTTCAAAAAAACAAAATGGTCCGGTAGTAATCAATCATTGGGGGCTTTTGGATAGAAAAGGAAACAATCAGCTGAATAAAAATATCTTAAGTCTTTATGACAATCAGTTTAACCCAAATTTAGTGCTTGAACGGCTGAGGAATGTATTAGAAAATCAAAAGTAAACACTACAATAGCATTCCAATACAAACTATACCCTTACTCCCATGACACAAACATCATCAAGCTGTTCATTATCCCCTTTCCAGTTTAAAAATTCTTTCTCAACAAGCTTTCCTTGTTGCTCGATTTCTTGAGAGCTAATTTCAAGAAGGAAATTTTTAAAATTGCTGTTTTTGTATTTTCGATTCCTATCTCCTCCAAATTGGTCCGCAAAACCATCGGTATATAAATAAATAACGTCCTTCTTTTTCAATTGTATAATTTTTGAAGAAAATAAAATTCCCTTTCCTAAATAAAAACCAACTGGTCTTCGGTCACCTTTGTATTCATGAAGCTTACCCTCGCTTGCAATAACCATTGAATTGTGAGCGCCTGAATACATCAGTTCGTTATTTGAAATGTTTAGTCTACACAAGATCATATCCATTCCATCTCTTTGAGAGTTCTCACCATTTAAAGATGAAAAAGAACTTTTGAGTTTTTCGCTCACTGCATCTAGAATTTTATTTGTTTTTATTAGCCCTTTTTCAACAATCATTTCATTTAGTAGTGAATTACCGATCATACTCATCAAAGCACCAGGAACCCCATGACCAGTACAATCAATAACTGAAAAGTAAATGAAGTTTTCTTTAACATGCATCCAATAAAAATCTCCACTAACAAGTTCTTTGGGATTGTAATAAATAAAATTATTTGGAAGATGTGAAGAAATAAATTCTTTGGATGTTAAAACTGCCTCTTGTATTTTTTTTGCATAGGAAATACTATCGGTGATTTCATTGTTCTTCTGCTCAACCAATTGTTTTTGTTTTTCCACAAGTTGCTTTTGCTCTCGTATGAATTTCAATCTTCTTAAGAGCAAAAATGACAAAACCAAAGCCAGAAATAAAATTCCAGAAATTAAATAATTGACAACATCTGAAGTCTTTTTCTCTTTAAGAATAATTTGTTGATCGTATTTATTTTGAAGCATTGAAATGTTAGAGACTTTTTTTCTATTGTAAAGAGAGTCTTTATAGTGTGAATAAAGTTTGAAATACTTGAAAGATTTTTCAATCGAATCCCATTCTTGATATACTTTTGAAATTAGCTCATAGGAATTCATCAAACCCTCCTTGTCGTTAATGGTGTAAGCAGATTGAACGGAATTTTTTAAAAAGCGTATAGCATCTGAATAGTCTTTTTTTAAATAGAAATTATTTCCAATGCCCTGTTGATTTCTAATTTTTCCCCATGTATTAGAATGTAGTTTTGTAATTTCAAGCGATTTCATGTAATTATCAATCGATTTATCGTAATCTTTAAGGTTAAAATAAAAATCACCAAGCTTTGTCAATACATATGATTCTGCATTCAGATTGAACGTAACCTTACTTAATCGCAAGGCTTCATTAAAATTTTTTCGAGCTTCATCGAAATTTCCTAGATGATTGTATACATTTCCCAAGTAAGCGTAAGATCTTGATAATTCTAAAAAGTCTTTATTTTCTTCTTTAATCTGAACTGAATTAGTGAGATTTTCTAACGCAGAATTATAATCTCCAAAAATATCGTTGATGTCTCCAATGGTCTCGTATACTCTTCCTATACCAATGGAAAAATTCTCCTTCTCAAAAATAGTTTTTGCTTTCAATAGTAAATTCATACTATGCTCGTAATTCCCTCTACCATTTGATGTTCTTGCCATGAGCCGATAACATGACCCTAATCCAATCTGATTGTTTGCTTTTTCAAAATAATTTATAGCGCTGTCATAATACGCTTCGGAAGCTAAATAATTGTCAACTCGAAAAGAATAATATCCTAAATTTAAATAGCTCTGAGCTACACCATCCAAATAGTTACTTTCAAGTGCTAGTTGTAATGCTTGTTTTGAATAAGTGGAAGAATTTTGAGGTAAATAGTAAATGTAAAATCTGCTCAATTTATTTAGTTCGTTTACCTTATTTTGGATTGATTTTGGTGAATGTATAATTTCATCTGCTGAATGGTTGGTTGGGCCTTGAGAAGAAACGAAACTTAAGTAAAGAGAAAAACTAAAAAGGAGAACATAATTTTTCATTACATCCAATTTAAACATTAAAAAAGTATTCTAGAAAATATTATTCAAATAATACAAAAAAGCCACCCAATCGGATGGCTTTCTGAGCGGAGAGACTGGGACTCGAACCCAGGCAACGATTGCTCGTTGACAGCTTAGCAGGCTGTTGCATTACCACTCTGCCACCTCTCCCTATAAAAATCAATTGAGTGCAAAAATAACACAGTTTTTGAATTCAACAACAAGTCTTTTTTGCTTATGGATAAAAAAAGACAAATTTTAAAAAATCTCAAACTTTAAATGCAACTATTAATTAAATTTGCTTTTCAATAAAATCAAAAAAACATAAGTTAAATTCTATGAGAGAAGTTGTAATTATCTCTGCAGTAAGAACACCAATGGGTAGCTTTGGAGGAGGTTTATCCTCTGTCAATGCACCAACCCTTGGTGCCACAGCTATTAAAGGAGCCATACAAAAAGCAAACATTAGTCCTGAAATAATTGAAGAAGTTTTTATGGGAAATGTGTTGCAAGCCAATCTTGGACAAGCCCCTGCTAGACAAGCTGCAATGTATGCTGGAATCGGTAAAAACGTTCCATGTACAACTGTAAATAAAGTATGTGCATCTGGGATGAAAGCAATTAGTCTTGCAGTTCAAGCTATCAAATGTTCTGATGCTGATGTTGTTGTTGCTGGAGGAATGGAAAATATGTCTATGGTTCCTCACTATTACTCTGCAAGAAATGCTACTAAATTGGGCGACACCAAAATGACCGATGGAATGGTTAAAGATGGACTTACTGATGCTTATCATAAAACCCATATGGGCGTTTCTGCCGATAAATGCGCTGTAGATCACAACATCTCAAGAGAAGACCAGGATAACTTTGCTATAGAATCTTACCAAAGAGCAGCCAATGCATGGGAGCAGGGTAAGTTTGATAATGAAGTTATCCCAGTTGAAGTTCCTCAGCGAAGAGGAGAACCAATAATAATTCAAAAAGATGAGGAATACTCAAACGTTAAAATGGATAAGCTTCCTAAGCTTCGCGCTGTATTTTCTAAAGAAGGGACTGTGACTGCTGCCAATGCATCAACACTAAATGATGGAGCCTCCGCACTCATTTTAATGAGCAAAGAAAAAGCTGAAAAGCTCGGTCTTCAACCCATTGCTAAAATTTTGAGTTACGCAGATGCGGCTCAAGAACCTGAACTATTTACCACTTCCCCATCTGTTGCTATTCCAAAAGCACTTAAAAAAGCGAATCTTAGTATAGATGACATAGACTATTGGGAACTCAATCAAGCTTTTTCTGTTGTGGGTTTAGCAAACTGCAAAAAACTTGGCTTAAATCCATCTAAAGTTGACGTTAATGGAGGAGCTGTAGCACTTGGTCACCCTTTAGGAAGTAGTGGATCAAGGATTATTGTAACATTAATCAATGTATTGAAACAGAATAAAGGAAAATTCGGTGCAGCTGGAATCTGTAATGGTGGTGGTGGCGCTTCTGCAATGGTTATTGAAAATTTATAACCCTAATTTTTGAAACAACTTTGTATTATTCGTCATGGAAAATCTGACTGGGGAAATCCCTTTTTAGACGACTTTGATAGGCCTTTAAACAATAGGGGACATTTAGATGCCAAAAAAATCGGAACTTTTTTAGCCAACAACTGCATTGCTGAAAAAATTATTTCATCTTCTGCAAAAAGAGCTATCAATACTGCATACTTAATTGCAACTCAGCTGAATTACGACAAAAAAGATATTGTTCAAACCAAAACACTTTATCATGCTTCACTTGAAGTTCTTATTAAAACCATTCATAGCACAGATGATGATGTAAATACATTATACATTATAGGACATAATCCTGGACTATCAAGTTTATGTGGGTATTTAACAGACGAATATTTGGAGCTTAAAACGTGTTGTGTAGCAGTGTTACAATCGGATCTAAGTTCATGGAAAAATTGGGTTCGAGGGGTGGCCATCTTACACCAATACATTTCGCCAAAGGACATGTAAACTAAAAAAATCGAGCCTAAACAGATTCTATCCAGCCAAAAGTGTCTTCAGTAGCACCTTTCTTGTAGTCAATAAGATGTTTTAAAATTTTAGAGGAAAAACTTTCTTGATCTGAAGTTGGAAGAATGTAGTCCTGACCATTGAAATGAATTTTATTAATTGGAGCAATGGTAGCAGCAGTTCCAGCACCGAAAGCTTCTTGCATTGTTCCATTTTCAAAAGAGCTGATGATTTCCTGCACTGAAATCCGACGTTCTTCAACTTCAACTCCCCAAGAGCGAGCGATGTCAAGAATACTTCTTTTAGTAATTCCGTCCAGAATAGTATCGCCAGACATTGGACTTAATAATTTTCCATTTACCATGAAGATAATATTCATTGTCCCAGACTCTTCAATGTATTTGTGTTCTTTAGCATCGGTCCATATGAGCTGAGTAAACCCTTGGTCTTGTCCCAACTTTGCAGGAAACAATGCTGCAGCATAATTACCAGCAGCTTTTGCAAATCCTGTCCCACCACTAACTGCTCTTGAGTATTTTGTTTCAATTTTTACAGGAACAGAAGAACTGTAATATGCACCCACAGGACAGGTGAAAATCATGAACTTGTAGGTAACAGAGGGACGAATTCCTACATACGGGTCAGTAGCAAATAAAAAAGGTCGTATGTATAAAGAATACCCTTCCAAAGAAGGTACCCATCCGCGATCAACGTTTAATAAAGATTTTAATGCTTCCAAAAACAAGTCTTCGGGCACATCAGGCATACACATTCTGTTGGCAGAAATATTAAGTCGTTTTATGTTGTCGTTGGCTCTGAAAAGTAATACGTTTCCTGAAGAATCCTTGTGAGCTTTCATTCCTTCAAAACAACTTTGTCCATAATGCAATACAGAAGTTGCTGGGGAAATTGATATATCTCCATACGGGATAATTTCAGGATTCTGCCATTGACCATTGCTGTATTCCATTGTAAACATATGATCTGAAAAAACCTTTCCAAAAGGTAGGTTTTCCAAATCGACATTGGGTAATCTAGAATGAGCTACTTTATGAATATTGATTTTAGCAATGTCTTCCACCATTGAGCCTGATTTTAGAGCACGAATTTAATAAATTTAAGCAGACTATTAACTTAATTTTAACGTAAATTAAATGTTTAAAATAAATCACTCCTTTTATATAGAAAAATATCAAATTGAGTAAGTCTTACACGCAAATATTGAATGATTATTGGGGGTTCAAGACGTTTAGAGGCAGCCAACAATTAATTATTGAAAATATCATCGCTAGCAAAGATACACTTGCTCTTCTTCCAACTGGAGGAGGAAAGTCTATTTGCTTTCAAGTACCAGCTATTGTTCGGGATGGGATTTGTATTGTAATATCTCCTTTGATTGCACTAATGATAGACCAAGTAAAAGGCCTAAAAAAAAGAAAAATAAAAGCAGAGTGCATTCATGCAGATTTAAACAATAATGAAATTGATAGAATTTTAGACAACTGCATTTTTGGGAACGTTAAGCTCTTGTATTTATCACCTGAAAGAATTTCAAGTCAACTTTTTTTGGAACGATTCAAAAGAATGAATGTTAGCTTCATTGCGGTTGATGAAGCTCATTGTATATCGCAATGGGGATATGATTTCAGACCTTCTTATTTAAAGATCAAAGACTTAAAAAAGATATTTCCCAGTTTAGCTTTTCTTGCTCTAACAGCAACAGCTACTCCAAAGGTTTGTGAAGACATTCAACAACAACTTGAATTTAAAGAAAATAACATAGTTCAAGATTCTTTTAAAAGACAAAATTTATCCTACAATGTTATTTTCCCTAAAGATAAATATTTGTATACCCTAAAACTGATTAATAAACATAAAAAGCAATCTACGATTATTTACGTTCGAACTAGAAAAGCATGTAAGGTTCTATTTAACCTTTTGAGAAAAAACAACATAGATTGCACGTATTACCATGCTGGGCTTGAACCAACAAGAAAAACAGCTGCTCAAAATAATTGGTCTTCTGGAAAAGTTAATGTTATGATAGCAACAAGTGCTTTTGGAATGGGAATTGATAAAGAGGATGTTCGAGCAGTAATAAATTTTGATGTACCTGAATCTATTGAAGCATACTTTCAAGAAGCGGGAAGAGCTGGAAGGGACTCTAAGAAAGCTTTTTCATATTTATTGGTTCAAAAAAAAGACGAGCAGAACTTAGTAAACAGAATCCATTCTAGTTACCCTAGCGAAACTAAAATTAAAAATACATACCAAAAATTTTGTAACATTCATCAGATTGCTTTGGGAAGTGGGCAAAATCACTTCTATGAATTAAGCTACTCTGATATTTCAGCTAAAACAGACTTAAGTAATTTGGAAGTCTACCATGCTTTTAGGCTACTTGAACGTTCAGGATATGTTCAACTCAATAGCACTTCATATAATTCAAGTACAGTGATGATCATTTGCTCAAGAGATACGCTACTTAATTTTACAAAATTAAATCCCAGTAGTTCTCTTATTCTAGAATGTCTGATCCGTTCATACTCTGGTTTATTCAACAGCTCAACTAAAATTAGCGAAGTTCAAATTGCTAAAAGAGTAAATAAAAGCGTCGAACAAATTACCAAGCAATTAGCAGAGCTAAACAAATTAAAAATAATTTCTTACGAGAAAAGTTCTAGTAATTTAAAATTAATGCTTGCGCTTCCCAGAGTAAAAAGTGAATCGATTGTACTTTCTCCTGAAGTATATACCAATCGCAAAAAAGCTGACCTTAAAAGAGTAAATAGAATTCTTGACTTCGGATTTAATGCTTCCGAGTGCAGAGAAAGACTCATTTTAAACTATTTTGGCGAAAAGACTGAGCACAACTGCAACAACTGCGACAATTGTATTAAAAACAAGAACTCATCTAGGAAAAATAATTTATTGAATCATGTTGAACAACTAACAGAATCGCCAATCGAAGCAGATGCACTGTATGAAGAACTATCGACACAGTTTCATAAAAAAGATATAGACCAAATTGTAAGACGAATGCTAGAGCACGATAAACTAAAAATAAATGCGCTTAATTTGATTGTAAAAAATCCTACTTACTAACTTCTTTGCACTGTCTTCTACCCTCTTTGTTTTGGCAGCTTTGACATTCCTTACTTTTAGCTTTAAATAAATTCCCTAGTTCACAAAAGAGCTCACCAAAATTATTAAAGCTCTGCTTGTAAAAGACACCCAATCCCTGAGTGTAAGCAGATTGTTCTATGTTGGTAAAATCATAAGCATTGGATTGATTGAAAGCATGCACCCTTAAATTACCCTCAGAATTGAGCTTATACTCTACATCAACATCTCCTATGAAACTTGAAGGGTTTTTATTTAGGCTATTCCCTTGAGAAACTCCTAAATTGGTTTCGAACGTTAACCTGTTGTTGAATTGTTGAGTTGACATTGCTACCGAAACCTCATCGTTACTTATGTTATCGCCAGGACTGTAGTTGAATCCAATATCAAAATCATCTGAGAATTTTGAGATCATATTACTCAATTGACTTGATAACATTTCACTTGTAGTGGATAGTGATAAATCTAGCGTAGCATTAGAAATTTCCGGTCTGTCGGTCATAAATTTATTTAAGATCAACAATGAAAATACTTGTTGATTCATTTCTTGTTCTGAGCTAACTAGGCTTCGAATTGCAGTTTTAGCTGATTCTGTTCCTCTGGGCATTTCAATATCAAAATCAATTTCGGGATTAAATAAATTTTCTGTTAAATGCATCAGCACATTAATGTCTTTTTTTTGTTTCCAATCCTCTTTTTCGTTAGGTGGCATAATGTCGTATAAACTTGTTTTCAAGGGATAATAGGTAATTAAATCCAACTCAGCATTGTATGGGTCTCCATACCAACTTATAGAGCCCCCGGATTGAAGCTTGAATTTTTTATTTATAAAATCTTTCAATGTGAATAAATAACTTCCTTGTGAAACATTAAACTGGCCAAACATTGAAAAATCATTGAACTGGTCTATGACCATATCCAAATGCCCTTTACCATTTCCAATCATTGCATCACCCACAATCTCATCGAAAACAAGCTGAAATTGAGCATCTTCCGTTAAATCAATTCCAAGATTCATTTTAATACCCTCAAGAGAAACCTCATAATTTCCTTCTTGATTTTCAGTGCCTTCAAAAGAAATAAAATCTTGAAGAACAACATCCTCAGATCCATACAAAGGGAGTGTTAAATTAGTGCCTTTTTCAGTTTTTGCATCCACATTAATTCTGAGTAAGTTAATGCTATCATACTCCATCATTACATCTCCAGTTATAAAAGCGTCTCCATAGTACAATGGATTCATTTTATAAGAAGTATTCATTGCCATAAATGGTTGATTAAAAGATGCGAAAAAATCATAGCTGTAACGCGAAAAGTTGTGGTGATAAAATGACCCAACTGCAATTCCTTGAGTTCCAAATTTGTCTTCAACTTTAATTCCATTGAACTCCACCATGTCAGGTAGAACATTAATTTCGCCTTCAGCTAAATACATTGTATTTAAAATATCTAAGTTGATGGAGGACTCTTTTAAAGAAAGGGTTCCATTCAATTCAGGAACAGTAAATGTTCCTTCAAGATTGAGCTCTCCATCCAATTTTCCACTAAAATTTGAAAGAACATCTTTTGGTAAGAAAGGATCTATAAATCCAATGTTAAAATCGTTTAGCTCAAATCTAACGTTAAGAGAACTGTCCATCTTAAGCGGATAATAATAACTTTCTTTAAAGTTGATTCCTCTTGAATCTTCTCCATTAGATTCCAATAAACCACCAATTAGCTCAATTCTATTTTCTTTGGGATTCCATTTTGATTCAGAAAAGAAATCACCCAAAAGCAGATTGTTAACTATCAAAGAATCTACAGTTGTGACTGCATCAAAGTATACTGCTCCATACAAATCTGAGATGTTTCCTTTGGAGTTTAATAAACCAGAAAAACCAAGTTCATCAACTGAAAGAAGCTTTTCAAAATCATTTAGCTCGATATTTTGAATGTTAAAATTTAGTAGATCAAGGGGATTTTCAGAGATTTTACCATCCAATAAAGCCATTTGATTTTCATTGGAAATTACAACATCGTGAAATTCAATTGAAGATGAATCGACTTTTAAAAACATACTGTCTCCAAAACTCCAGTAACCTGCTTTCTCGGAGCGAATTGAAGAGGGTAAAAATTGAACTTCAAACTCATCAGGACCATGAATACGCATTCCACCCAAAAGTTGTCCGCTATATGTGGAATCATCATCTTTCCATGTTAAATCAAAATCAATACTATCATTATAAGCACTTGATGATAAGTTGATGTTTTGAAGAAAAAATTTATCTCTTAAAATAATGGAGTCAATAGAAAATTCTATGTTGTAGCTGGAATCTGAAAGCTCAAGAGTAGTTGAAGTATCCAGTTCAATGCTCGAAAATCGGATTCCATTGTACTCAATCCAATCCGATGTTGTATACAATTCTAGCATTTCATCATCACTATTGAACGAGCATTTAACTTTTGAATCTTTAGAAACACTGAGCTTTGGAAAAAAAAGTTCTGTCAATTTGGTTAGATCATTAATTTTTAAGTCCATCAAAAAATCATCGTGAGCCACAAATGATTCATTTTTTTGAGGCAAAATGCTTGGGAATACTTTGGAACCAAGCTGATATAGATTAACAGCCAGAGTGTCAAAGTCAAAAGAACCTCCCATTTTAAACTCGGCAAATTTAGAATACAGCTCAAGATTATGACTGTATGCATTGCTTTGTGAATCAAAAAGGATTGAATCAAAATAGTAGTCTCTACCCTCTTCATAATACCCAATATTGCGCACTTCAACCATTCCAGAAAAATCATCAAAAGTATTTCCGAATCCAGAGGCAAATAGGTTAAAACACAAAGAGGAAGATTCTCTAGAGTCAATTACATTTAATTCATACAGATGCGCTTTTTGAACGTCGACATTAAAATAGAATTGAATTGGATTTTGAGACAAATCAAATTCTCCAGTAAAAAACAAATCAATGTTGTCGTCTAGTATAGTTAATTCACCATCGAACGAATTGTCACTTAAATCTCCTTTAACTGAAATGTTATCATACCCATAGCCCATCACATTAAAGTCTGTAAATTCACCATTAAGCTCAACCTCCATTTCTTTCAGCTTTACTCCTTTTCCTACAACCTTAAAATCAGAACTAAACATTCCTAAATTTTCATTATCTAAAACATACCCTGCATTAAAATTTGCTGTACTTAATGTTCCAGAATAAACAAATTGTTTATTGTTGATTGAACATCTAAAATCTCCAGAGATATCTCCATTGTCACTAGAAATATCAAAATTGGTAGAAAAATCATCGTAAAATCCATCTACTACGCCCTCAAGCTTAACTACACCCAAACGTTCTAGTTCGACGGGAAGAGATAGTTTTTTACCAAATCCAAATTTATCAAGCCTTATGGTTTCTAAATCGATCTTGGAGGTCTGACAATTTTTAATATTTACTAGGATTAAACAATTTTCCAAATCACTAAGCCCTTTAAAATTGACATCTCCTTCAAAACTTGAAATATCCGAAACTGCAAGCTTTAAATTATTGATATTTAAGTCATTTGCAGTACCGTTTACTTCACCAGAAATATTAATTGTTCTATCAATCGATTTTAGAGAGGGCACAAAATAGCTTAAATCTTTAAAATCTAAATAAGAGGGCAATAAAGCTCCTTCCATATGAACTGCATGTACAAAATCCTTTAAATCACCTAAATCTCTGTAATTAAAGGCAATTCCTTTTGATTTGATTGAGGATTTTGATGTCTGAATAGAAAACTTTTCAAGCTTAATTTTATTTGGATGATATACAAAATGTCCATTGAGCTCTTTCACATTAAATCCAGAGGATTCATTAAAACTAATATCTGCTAAATCTACAGCTGTTATGCCATTTCTATTTCTTAGCTCTAATATATTTCCGTTTAAATTTTTGACCTCAAGATGAGCATAATCTATTCCATACTCCATTTTGGATTCATTCCAATTGTGATAGGAAAAATGAGTGTTTTGTAAGCCTATCTTTTCAATCTTTACAGTGAATTCGGATCCAGCACTAGAGTCTCTTTTGAAATAATCAACTAAAAATTGCAGATTAAGTTCAGAAACTGCTTTGTTTTGCTGAATTTTTATTCTAGTATTTTCGACATTTACAAAATCAAATACAGCAAACTTATTTTCAAAACTAAAATCTTTTAGGGTGCCCTTTACAACTGGAGCATGAAGTATTGTATCTCCAGCTAAATCAGCAATAAAAAGATTGTGCAACTCAATGTATTCAAAACCATTTATCTTAACTCGGTCAATTAGAAAATCTGTGTCTAACACAATGGAATAATAGCTGGTGACTTTTGCAGCAAGAAATGTTTGAAAGCTGTGAGATCTAAAAAGGAAAACAAGTAAGATCAGTACAATTACAGCTAGCTCTGCTGTTCTCCAAGATAACTTGAGAAAGTTGTAAAGGATTTTTTTGATAATTTCACTTAATATTTTCATTAAAAATGAAAGGCTTAGTCAAAGATAACATCATTCTTGGTATTGAATCCAGCTGTGACGATACTTCAGCAGCTGTACTTATTAACGGAAGAGTACATTCAAACGTTATTGCAAATCAAGAAGTTCACGCTGCATATGGAGGAGTTGTTCCAGAACTTGCATCAAGAGCACATCAACAGAACATCGTTCCTGTTGTTGACAGAGCACTTAAGCTTGCAAAAGTCAGCCCTGAAGATCTTTCAGCAATTGCTTTTACGAAGGGACCGGGTTTACTTGGTTCACTTATGGTTGGAACTTCTTTTGCAAAGGCCCTTGGGCTAGGATTAAACATTCCAATTATTGATGTTCATCATATGAAAGCACATGTTCAAGCTCATTTTATTCAATACAATGGTAAAGATCACCCCGTTCCAAAATTTCCATTTTTATGCTTGACCGTTTCTGGTGGTCACACTCAAATTGTATTGGTTGAAAATCACACATCAATGAAGGTAATTGGAGAAACCATTGATGATGCTGCTGGCGAAGCTTTTGATAAAGCTGCCAAACAACTTGGAATAGATTATCCGGGAGGTCCAGTCATTGATCAATTGGCAAAAAAAGGAAATTCAGAAAAATATACATTCACATTTCCGAAAGTAGATGGTTTAAATTACAGTTTTAGTGGACTTAAGACACAATTCATGTATTTCTTGCGCGAAAATTCTATTAAGGACACTAATTTTATCAAACACAACATGAATGACATCTGTGCATCTTATCAGCAACACATTATCAATTATTTGCTTATAAAGCTGAAAAAGGCCATCAAAACCACAAATTGTAAAGCCATAGCAATTGCTGGTGGTGTCTCAGCAAATTCAAAACTCAGATTTGAAGTAAATAGGTTGGGAAAAGAACAAGGTTGTGAAGTGTTTATTCCAAGTTTTGAGTTTTGTACAGACAATGCAGCCATGATTGCGATGAGCGGATATTTTATGTACCAAAAACAACTTTTTGCCAAGCAGAGTGTTACTCCAATGGCAAGAATCAATTTAAACTCACACCATTGAAAGTAACTCTTAAAATTGAAGGTATTTCTTGTAACAGTTGCGCTAAGACCATTGAAAATCATCTTATAAATAAACAGTGTAGCAAAATTAATGTAAGCAGTGTTTTAGGTGAGGCTTCATTTGAAATAAAACAAGACTTCCCTGTAAAGGAAATTACAGATTCTCTTTCAAAATTGGGGTACCCTTCAAAAGAAAAAAATAAGAATGAAACCAAAGAAGATAAACCTTGGGATTTACTATTGATAAAGCTGATTATATGTACTCTATTTACTATTCCTCTCCTATTGCATATGGTTGTCCACAACCAATCGATACTTAACAATCCAATTGTTCAGCTTGGATTGTGTATTCCAGTTTTCATTATTGGCATTCTTCATTTTGGTAAAAGTGCTTTGAATTCAATTCAGCAAAAATCTGCCAATATGGATGTTCTAATTTTCATTGGAAGTAGTTCAGCATTTATTTACAGTTTTTTTGGAACATTTATCCTACAAGCTGTTGATTACCACCATTATTTATTTTTCGAAACATCTGCAAGTATTATTACTCTAGTTCTTCTTGGAAATTATCTTGAAAAAAAAGCGGTGAAAAACACTACCTCCTCCTTAAGGGATCTACAGAATTTACAAGTTAAAACTGCACTACTTGTTCGTCAAGACGGTACTACTCAAATAATTGAATCAGCCAGCATCAAAAAAGACGATTGTTTGTTAATAAAACAAGGAGATTGCATCCCTACTGATGGGCTCATTATTAAAGGAAATGGAAGTTTAAACGAATCTCTTATCACTGGAGAGTCATCACCAGTTGCTAAAAGTACCTCATCGAAGGTAATCGCAGGAAGTATTTTAGTTGATGGAATCCTAGAAATTAAAGCGCTCAATACCACAGCGAACAATACCATAAGTCAAATAGAAAAATTAGTTGTTCAGGCTCAGCAGAATCAACCTGATGTTCAGAAAATTGGTGATAAAGTAAGCAGTGTGTTCGTTCCTGTTGTTGTTTGTATCTCACTATTTACTTTTTTAGCTAGTTGGCAGTTTGCTTCACTTGGAATTCAACAGTCTTTACTTTCTGCAATTGCTGTTTTGGTAATCAGCTGCCCTTGCGCTATGGGATTAGCAACTCCTACTGCTGTAATGGTTGGAATTGGGAAACTAGCAAAACAAGGGGCTTTGATAAAAAGTGGAAAATCGCTTGAAAAAATTGCTTCAGCAGAAACGTTTATTTTTGACAAAACTGGCACTCTCACCACTGGTAAGTTTAAAATATCCAAAATTGCCCCTCAACTTGAGTTAAGTATTGAGGAATGTGAATCAATTTTGAAAAGCCTAGAGCTACACTCCAACCACCCAATTGCCCAATCCATTGTTGCTGAACTAGAGCATTCAAAAATAATTCAGCTCAAAAATATTGAGGAGCAAAAAGGAATTTCAATTTCTGGAAATGATGAAAACAATTCTATTTGGAAAATTGGATCCGAAAGAATTCTACCTTCAAAAAGTGAATCAAATGCAACTCTATTCTTACTGAAAAATGATACAATTGCCGCTGAAATTTGGATGGAAGATGAGCTAAAAAGTGAGGCTCACCTTCTTGTAAAATATCTAAAAACCGTTGGCAAAAGAACAATTCTTTTATCTGGAGACAAAAAAGAGAAATGCTTAGCTGTAGCAAATGCTTTAGAAATTGATGAATGCCATTATGAAATGCTTCCTAGCGAAAAGATGGCTTTGGTTCAAAAAATTTCAAAAACTGAAAATACGGTTATGCTAGGAGATGGCATAAATGATGCTCCTGCTCTATCTACAGCTCACGTTGGAATCTCCTTTGGTAAAGCTACTGAAATAGCACAAAATTCATCGGAAGTAATCATTTTAGGAAAAGAAGAATTAAAAAAGGTTATTTGTGTGGTTAAAGGAAGTAAGGAAACGCTTAAGACCATACACCAAAATCTATTTTGGGCACTTGCTTACAACATCTTTGCTATTCCAATTGCTGCAATTGGTCTACTCTCTCCAATTATAGCCGCAGGATCTATGGCCTTTTCAGATTTAATCGTTATTGGAAATTCACTTCGAATTAGGTTCAAGTAAGTCAACTAACGGAACTTTTTTTAATGCGTTTTTGTCTAATGCCTGATGCAATTATCAGTAGAAAAATTGAACCTATGGTAACCCAAGCCCACATTGGAAAAATTGGTGTTTCTCCTCTAGCGTAGCTGTGTAGTCCTTTGGATAAGTAGTAATTTACTCCTATGAAGGTCATTAGTACACTTGAGAAGCCAAGAACAGCAGCAACGTTAAAAATATACCTACTACGCATTCCAGGGATAAGTCTAAAATGTAAAATTACTGCGTAAGTAAGCACAATCACAAGTGCCCAAGTTTCTTTTGCATCCCATCCCCAATATCTTCCCCAAGATTCATTGGCCCAAATTCCTCCTAGAAAAGTACCTATAGTAGCTAAAATTAAACCAATTGTTAAGGTTAGTTCATTGATGTAGGTAAGCTCGCTAATTACGCCACCTAAACGAACTGCATTTGTTTTACTTTTAAATAAATAAGTAGTTAAGTTAATTAATCCAAGAATGAAACCAAGTCCAAGAAATCCATAGCTTATGGTTATGCACGCCACATGAATCATTAGCCAATACGATTTTAAAACAGGTTGTAAGTTAGTAAGCTGTGGATCAAAACTACTGTGCCCTGCAGTCATTAAAATGAAAAAAGCCAATAGAGAAGTTGCAGCTAACGTAATTTTAGAGTTTCGAATAAAAAACATACCAGCAAGCACACTTCCCCAAGCAATAAAAGTAAGTGCTTCATATCCATTACTCCATGGGGCATGGCCAGTAATTTTCCATCTCAGACCTAATCCATAGGTATGATAAATAAAAGTGATTCCCAAACAAAAAATCAGTACCCACAAAATTCCATTTAGAGTTTTAAACCAAATACCTTTCCTATTGGCAACAAGAGCATCGATAAAACTAAACAGTAATAAAAAGATTGCCAATACTCCATAATAGTTTTTAAGACTATTGAAAATATTTTTTTGATTGTAATAAATTTCTAAATCAACTAAATCCTCTTCAGGCAAAATGCTTTTATCGGCCAAAAGTTTCTGTATGGATTTCATTGTCTTTAGCATTGAATTTGCAGCAGTGTAGTCGCCATTTTTTTTGGCTTCTGAAACGTCATTAAGATAGGTCAACCATATCTTTGAGAGAGTGATTCCGCTCTCTTGATGACTTCCCATAGCGATGGGAAGATTGGCATTTTTATCGCTCCAGTTGATCCACTTATTAGAAGGATCATCCTTGATTGGGAAAATGTTGATTAAGTCGCCATACATTAATTGTATGAGTATGTTAAACCGCTCGTTGGCCTTTATGAGCTCTTTGTCAAAAACATTTTTGTTGATGTCTTTTTTGTTGAAACTCTTTTGCAGTTGGGTAAGTAGCTTCTCTTGTCCGTTAGAATCCAGAAAATCTTTAACACTTGCGTATTTTCCTTCAATGCCTAAAGAGTCGGATACTCCAGTCCCGCCTTTTACATATATGATTTTTTGATTGGTCCAAAAATCGGAATCAATCATGAAGTCAATAAAAACTTGCATCGCATCAACATCGATTGAATCATTGACTGTAAAACGATCTTTCTTACTTACTTTATGAAAAACATCATATGCTAAAGTATGAAGGGGTTGAATTCTACCTTCATAGGATTGAACAAGAAGTTTACCTAAACTATCGGAATGGTCAACTAAAACTGGATTGTAGTTTTGGGCGGTTGTAGAAAATGCAATTAGTAATGGGATGAAAGCCAGTTGCTTGTATCTGTTTTTTCGGATTTTGACAATTTTTTTTCTGACCTGTAAAAATCTAGAATTCTTGTTTAAAAGCGTTCCAACAAAACCTATTGCCAATAATAAATATCCAAGATAGGAAAGCCATGTTCCCCAAAAGTCGTGGTTGACTGAAAGAATAGTGATGTCTGGGTCTAAACCAGCACTCTTTGCTTGGTCACTGGACCAATCATAGCTAGATTGAAAAAAACGATACCCATCGTAATCAACCACATGATTCATAAATAAATTATAATCGTCTTCTTTTTCTTTCAGTGTGTCAACTATTGTAAGGTCACTTTCATAACTACTTGGACTTTCAGAACCAGGATATTTCAATAACCTAAAATCTTGCAGTTTAATCTCAAAAGGAAGTTCTATTTTTTTTGCTCCATAAGCCAACTGAAAAAACCATCCTCCTAATTGCTCCATGTGAGGTTTAGGTTGCAATCCAGCACCTCCATAAACTACGAAATCTTTGGATTCTCCACCATAGGATAAGTTAATTTTGAAGGCATCAGGAAGTTCAGTATCGTCTGTTGAAACAATTTCCATCTTTGCTTTTGGATGTATGGTGCTGACCATTATTTGCGTTCCACCAATGTTAACAAGATTTCTTAATCCGATTGAGTGTAAACTATCTCTTGAAAGCGTATCCATGGGAATCTCAGAAAATGATTTTTGTCTATCCTCAATGGAAAGGCTAGCCATATCGGTTCTTAGCAGGTCATAAGGAGAGAATATAAAAAAACCTGACTCATCTTCGAAAAACTTAATGGCATCCGTTCTTTCGTTCGTATTAAATGATATCCAGGTTTGACCCTTTTTTAATGACTCACCTTCCTTAATGTAAACATTTTCTCTGCCTGGAAATACTAGTTCTAGAAGACGTGAACCATCTGCAACATTTGTTCTGAGTTCCTCTTTTGCATTAGGAATTCGATCGATACAATCCAACGCTAATGAAGTGTTGTTGGGAAATTCAAATCGGTAATCGAATTCATCTTCTGTTACAGGTGTAAAAAAACGTTTTTCTGAAAAATTAAACTGCTGGTTTTCGTTGTGTGCAAAAATCTGAAAGTAAGGATCTGCAGTGAATATTTCATTCACAGACTGTTTTTCTGGGATAATCATTACACCTTCATATCCAAGGTATCTTGTTATTCCAGCACCAAGAATTACAATGATGAATCCAAAGTGAATCAATAACATACTTAATTTTTCACGAGAGAAAAGAGCATATCTTTTGATGTTGTAAACAAAATTTATCATCAATAGAAGAAGAATGAGCTCGAACCATTTGGCATTAAAAATTAGCACACGCGCAGTGATGGTATCAAAGCTATTTTCGATGAATGTTGCAGCACCTATGGCAATAGAAAAGAGGAGCAAAAGAATTGCCATTGCTCTAGTAGAAATAAGAAATTTTAAAAATTTCACTTACTAATTTTGGTACGAAAATAAAAAAATTGAAATTTGATGCTTACGCAGTTTAGTTGAAATAAAGCAATTCTTTGTTTCTCAGGGGTGAAATTATTTAAACAAAACTATATTTAAGAAATTTTAACAAATGAACTATGTAAATACTGAGATAAGATCGTTTGACCTTATTCCATTGACTCTATATCATTGGGAATGCGAAAATCCTAAAGCAATTGTTCATATAGTACATGGAATGAGCGAACATGCTGCAAGGTATGACCATTTTGCAAGCTGGCTAAATGAAAATGATATTTCTGTAGTATCCTCAGATTTAAGAGGTCATGGTAAAACTGCTGGTGAGCTGAGAAATGTTGGACATTTCGCAACTAGAAACGGTTGGGAAAAAGTATGCAAAGATATTTGTCTAATTACTGAAGAAACCATCAAAAAACATCCGAACCTTCCTATCATTTTTTTGGGTCATAGTATGGGTTCTTTTTTAATTCGTAAAATCAGCTATTCATTTGGAAATTTCGGAAGTGGTTACATATTTTCATCTACAGCAGGTCATCCAGGACTTATCGGAATTGCTGGTGTTCGTATTGCAAAACTTAATGTTAAACTCATGGGCAGAAGAAATAAATCTCAGCTTATGACCCAATTAACTTTTGGAGATTTTAACAAAAAATACAAAAACAAAAAAACAAAAAAAGATTGGTTGACAAAAGACGAAAGTATTGTAAATCAGTATATTAATGACCCTTACTGCATGCAAACATTTAGCTCACAATTTTACAACGACCTTGTTGAGGGCGTACTTGAAATAAACGAAATATCCAACATAAATAAAATGGTTAAGAACCTACCTGTTTTATTGTTCGCTGGAGATATGGATCCTGTTGGAAATTATGGAAAGGGAACTAAAGAGGTGTACGAGAAAATGAAAAAATGTGGAGTTAAAGATATAGAACTTGTTCTGTATGAAGATGGAAGACATGAAATGTTAAATGAAACCAATAAAATGGATGTTTATCAGATGATTTTAAATTGGATAACTTCTAAATTCAATGTATGATTCGAGAAAATTTACAACATATTCTAAGCGACATACCATCTAACGTTCAGTTGGTGGCTGTTTCTAAAACCAAACCAAATGAAGATATACTAATTGCCTACGATAGTGGACAACGACATTTTGGGGAAAATAAGGTCCAAGAACTGAATCAAAAGCAACAACAGCTTCCAAAGGATATCAAATGGCACATGATTGGTCACTTGCAAACCAACAAAGTAAAATACATTGCTCCTTTCATTCACCTCATCCATGGGGTTGATAGCATTAAACTGCTAAAGGAAATTAACAAGCAGGCAAAAAAAAACAATAGAACAATCGAATGTCTCCTTCAATTTCACATTGCAAGTGAACAAAGTAAATTTGGATTAAGCCGAGCTCAAGCAATAGAAATCATCCTTTCTGATGAATTTAATGCTCTAAATAATATTTGTATAAAAGGAGTCATGGGAATGGCAAGTTTTACATCTGACCACAATAAGATTGAAGAAGAATTTTCAGTATTAAAAGCTATATTTGATGAACTGAAAAATATAACCCCTTATCCGAATTCATTTGATTGTATTTCAATGGGAATGAGTGGAGATTATAAAATTGCCATAAAAAAGGGATCAAATATGATTAGAATTGGTAGCACTATTTTCGGTTCTAGATAAGTTAGTTGTCAACTTGTCAAGTTGGCACCCTTTATTTAGCAATTCATGGCTAAAAAAATACAATCCATCTAAAAAATGAATCACCGACGAAAAACCCCTATATATTTGTATTAGGGGTAGTCAAATATATGTTGCTTAATGCAACTTATTTGAGGGGAGCTTTTCTTAAGCTCCCTTTTTTTTTGTCCAAACTTCTTCACAATCTAGACTACTTTTCTTTGTTAATTGTACATTTGCCAAAATGATTTTTTAAAATGAATAAAGCTGAAAAAAATAAAACCAATTTCAACAATTCAATTCTTGAAGATTTAAAATCCTCAGATAAAACAAGAGTCAATAATGCTGTTAAAAAACTTTCTAATAAAGCTGATGCATCCATAATCAAAGCTCTATTAGACTTGTATTCTACTCTCAAAGAGGACAGTTATGTCAAAAAACAGCTTAAAGACGTGTTTAGTCAACTTAAAATTTCCAAAGCAGTTCCTGTTTTGATTGAAGGTTTATCGCACCAAGATGATAAAATCAAAGAGCTTTGTCTTTTTTCGCTTTGGAGCTCTAGTCTTGATGCCGCTGACTATTTACCCCCAATTGTTCAATGTGCCTGTAAAGGTGATTACATGGTTGCTTTGGAGGCTCTAACCCTTGTGGAAAATCTAGAAGGTCCGTTCAGCGAACAAGATTTAATTGAAAGCATGATTTTCATTAACGAGTACCTTTCGGAGGGTGGAGACGACAAAGTAGATTTGATTAAGTCCATTCTGGATACCATCAAGGTATACGAACAACAAATACAAATTTAATTGAGTTCTATCAAAAGTGTTTCGATTATTGGTAGCGGAAATGTTGCCACCCACCTTGGTGAAAATTTATATGCTAAAGGAATTTCTATTGACGTAATATTTAATCATAAATTAGAAAATGCCAAAAAACTAGCTACTAGACTAAAGTGCGACTGCACAGACGACCCTTTGAAGATTCCTGCAAATTCAGATTTGTACATAGTGGCTTTAAAGGACAATTTCATACAAAGTACGCTTTCAAAAATAAATTTTACCACCCAGTTTGTTGTGCATACATCTGGTAGTTTTGATTCTTCTAAATTGAATCAATTTACCTCTAAGTGGGGGTGTTTTTACCCTATGCAAACGTTTAAAAAAAAACAAGCGGTAAATTTACAAGGAACCTCAATATTTATAGAAAGCAACCATGAGCAGGAGTTGAACCAACTTTACAATTTGTGTTCAACAATTGACTGTAACGGATACGTACTAAGTTCAAAACAACGTAAACAGTTGCACATTGCAGCAATTGCAACTAATAATTTTACCTATCACCTGTTTAGTCACATTCAGCAGTACTGCGACACACACCAACTTCCATACGATTCTCTTCAGCCACTTCTATTGGAAACCCTTAAGAAAATTGAGCTAAATGAGCCGTTTAAACACCAGACAGGTCCTGCTGCTCGAAACGAAAAACAAACCATCAAAAATCATTTAGAATTATTAGCAAACGAAAATTATTTAGCTGAAATTTATGGCTTATTCAGCAAACAAATCCTTGACAAACAGCATGAATTATAAAGAAGCTCTTCAACACATTACTACTTTTATTTTTGATGTAGACGGTGTACTTACTGATGGATCCGTTGTACTTGACCCATCGGGAGAAATGGTTAGGACAATGAATACCAAAGACGGATTTGCACTTCAACATGCAGTAAAAAAAGGATATAATGTGTGCATTATTACAGGTGGAAATTCTGTCATGGTCAAACAGCGCTTGAAGTATCTAGGGATTAAAGATGTGTTTCTATCTGCTCATGAAAAACTAACCATCTTCAACGACTACCTAAAAGAAAACAACATTAATACCAACCAAGTGCTCTACATGGGCGATGATCTTCCCGACTATCCGTGTATTCAAGCAGCCGCTGTTGGCGCTTGCCCCAATGACTCTGCGGTTGAAATAAGAGAAATTTCAGATTACATATCACATGTAAAAGGTGGAAAAGGGTGTGTCAGAGATGTAATTGAACAAACGCTTAGACTTCACGGCAAATGGTTTGATAAAGACAGCTTTATATGGTAAGAGAACTTTTTAAGGCAGTTCGAATAAACAACCTTATACTGTTGGCTTTCCTGTTTGCCAGTATTGAACTCTTCTTTCACTTTAAAACCAACACTAGCACTTTCCAAAACTACAGTTTACTGATTTACATTAACATCTTGATAACTGCAGCATTTGGATATGTAATTAACGACAGCTTCGATAAAAAAAGTGACCAGCTTAACGAAAAATTAAACAAATCCAAGCTAGACTCAAGGCAGCTAGCACAAAGCGCTGCTTTTTTTTTACTTTTTTCAATTCTGGTTTCTTTGATTTATTTCAACATAACTTTTTTCATTTTAAACCTAATTGTTTTAATTGGCTTGTTCTTGTACAGCTGGAAAATGAAACACCTTCCGCTTTTGGGGAATCTGACAATAGCTTCATTTGCGGGACTTTGCCCATTAATTGGATACATCAATCATCCTGAATTTCAATTCCAAATATCAAGCAGTGCTCTTTCAATTAATGAAATGTACCAGCTAAGTATTCCATTTTTAATTGGAATAATGGCATTTCTTTCAACGTTAAGCAGAGAAATTGTCAAAGACCTAGAAGATATTGATGGAGATTTAGCGGTTCGTTCCAAAACACTACCAATATTATTTGGCAAATCGGCTGCAAAAATCATTGCACTTTTTGTTCTAATCTGCACTGCATCATTAACGCTGTTCGCATTGATTTGTAAAGAAAATTACTCTCTATCTTTTACAACCTGTGCCTCTATAGTAGTTCTGTTACTTGTTCCAATATTTACAGCAATCGTAAAACTTTTCCAGGCCAATAGCAAAGCCGATTTCTTTAAAGTGAGCAACCTTCATAAATTTATTTTTCTAAGTGCTACAATTGTTTTACTAACTCACACCTTTACATAATGCCATTAAGTCCCTTGAAAAAATATGATGTTATTCTGGCCTCTAACTCTCCTAGAAGACAGGAACTTTTAAAAAAACTCATTCCAAAATTTAAAATTCAAGTTGTTCCAATTGAAGAAAATTATCCAAAAGAATTAGCCAAAGATCAGATTGCCAAATACTTATCCGAGCTTAAATCTGCTGCATATCAACCCACAAAAAATGAACTCATTATCACTGCAGATACCATTGTTTCAATTGGAAATGAAGTTCTTGGAAAACCAAAAGATTCCAACGATGCTTTAGAAATGCTTATGAAGCTTTCCGGAAAATCACACTTGGTAACTACTGCAGTTTCAATAAAGACCACTGAAAAATTAATTACGTTCAGCGATACTACTGAAGTTACTTTTTATAAGTTGACCTCACAAGAGATGGAGCAGTACATCAGGAATTGTCAACCCTTTGACAAAGCAGGATCATATGGAATCCAAGAATGGATGGGCTATTTTGGAATCAAAAAAATGAACGGTGATTACTTCAATGTAATGGGGCTGCCTCTTCACAAGCTGTATCGAGCTTTAAAGAAGCTCTAAATGAGCTGTTTTTCACAAAAATTAAAGCTCAAATTTTTAAACATATAATCAAAATCTTTTCCAGAATCAATCATATCAAAGTCATCTGATTCGTACATCCATTCTACGTCAAAATCATAGCGGTCATCTTTAGCTTTTGCATCAATTATAGCAAATAGCTTGTACAACATTCTAGCAGTTGAGGTATTGAAATAATCATAGTCAACCGTAATTTTCAAGGAAAAACCAGTGCTAATTTGGTTTAGAAAGCTTCTAATGCTATCGCATATTGGATCATAAAATTTGTCCGCGTCCTCAGGGTAAGAAACTCCTTTGATACTTAACCTATTCTCATTTAAATCCAGGAAAACATCTGGTGTATTTTTGGTTGATTTTATTGCAAACAGAAACTCTTTCACATTATCATTGAATGATTTGGGTCCAAAATTAAATAGGATCCACAATGAGATACAATACAAACTTCCGAACGTCTAGTGCATAATTACAATAGTGCTTCGACTGCCAACTTGTAAGAATTTAATCCAAATCCTGCAATAACCCCCTTACAGTTAGCTGCCATTAAAGACTGGCGCCTAAATTCCTCACGTGCATACACGTTGGAAATGTGCACTTCGATAGTTGGGGAATCTAAAGAGGCTACTGCGTCTGCTATTGCAACAGATGTATGTGTATATCCCCCTGCGTTAAAAACAATTCCACTGTACGAAAACCCAACCTCTTGAAGTTTATTTACTAAATCACCTTCAACATTACTTTGATAATATTCTAATTGAATAGACTCAAAACTAGATTTAAGCTCCTTAAAAAAATCTTCAAAAGTTATATTACCGTAAATTTCTGGTTGTCTTTTTCCAAGAAGATTGAGGTTAGGACCATTTATAATGATGATTTTTTTCAAACTAACTGAAGAATTTTATGGATAGTGGATAGCTATATAATTCTCCATTGTTTGCCCTTATGGCCCCAATAATAGTAAAAATCAATGAGCACAATGCTGTTGCGATTAGCGTAACAAAACCAACTATTAAAAAAGTTAAAAAAGCACTTATAATTAAATAAATGAAACAACTAATGATCCAATTCAGTACATTTTTACCATGCTCATCAACTAGTACACTTTGATCTTTATTAGTTTGCCACATAATAATTGGAAGAATCAAACCACCAAAAGGAAAAATAAATCCAGCAAATTGAGATAAGTGCATTAACAAACAAAACTGGTTAATGTTCATGCCCCAAAGTTTGAAATCTGAGGGTATTTCATTGAAATTGGGATTAGATGTATTATCGTTGGTCATTGTCGTTTAATAAGAATTTCACTAATGTAATAAAATACCTTAGCTTTTTTAACTCTATTAACTATTTCACATAATCTTGCTTTCTTACAAGGGCATAATTTTCATTTTCCAATTGAAGATAACCAAGCTCATAGACAAAATAATAGGTTTTTCCTTGTTTGGTTCTGTAAATGTTGGTGTAATAATAGAAATTAAAACCGCTCAAAAGTAGTTGTTCTTTTGTGGTTTTTGCTTTTTCTCCTAGCATAAGGTTAGATAAAATTCTTCTGTTTTTTCTAAGCACAACGTTCACTTTTCGAACATAATCGTTGGCAACCTTATTTAAGTTGTTGTTGTATGTATTTCTACATTGATCGTTGCAGAACTTTTTATCTGATCTGCCCATTAATTTAGAATCGCATTCCAAACAGAGTTTTTCCATCTATTTAATATACGACGAAAAACAAACTATTTCAAAAGATTAGTCAATTAAAAACAAGTTTATTCATTTAAAAGCGAATATAATCGTTTAAGAACCATCTAGATAAATTTCAATCTCAAATTTCGCAGTATGAAACAGATCCCAAAAATACAGCAACGGTTAATCATTAAAAGATACAGTCCATCAACAGTACGCACCTACCTTACTTGCTTGAAAAACTTCTTCGCACATTTTAAGAACCACAATACTGAAACGCTTTCCAAAGAAGAACTTCTTAACTATTTGGAACACTTAGTTCAAAAAGGGTATTCAAAGAGCACTCAAAATCAACACATTAATGCCATCAAATTTTATTATGAAAAATATTTAGAAAAAGAAAAGCAGTATTACTTTATTGATCGTCCAATAAAGGACAAAAGACTTCCAGTGGTGATGAGCAAAGAAGAAGTTCAACAGCTTTTAAATCAAGTCCACAATCTTAAACACAAAACTATTTTAATCCTCATCTATTCTTGTGGGCTAAGAATATCTGAATTGATTAATTTAAAAATTGAAGACATCGACTCGAAAAGAATGTTAATTCAAATTCGAAATTCAAAAGGCAACAAAGACAGACAAGTTCAGCTTACCAACCAAATTCTTGTGTTAATTAAAAAGTACTACAAATCTTACTTTCCAAAAGAGTTTCTTTTTAACGGAATGCATGGAGGAAAATATTCTTCGGCTAGCATTCAAAAGATCATTAAGCGAATGGCTCAAAGGTCAGGTATTCGAAAAAACATAACGCCACATACCTTACGACACAGCTTCGCAACTCACCTTCTTGAAGATGGTATTGACATTAGATACATTCAAACCATTCTTGGCCACAGTAATATTCAAACTACACAGATTTACACCCACGTGTCCAGTAAACATCTTATAAACATCAAAAACCCTACTGATGACATGAATATTTTTTAACTTCATACATAACAAGAATAAACGTAATACGTTTATCCTATCGTTACCGTACATAATTATAAAATGAAAAAGACGACCTTAATATTAATAACAATCTGTTTCGGAATTTTCATTTCATGTAATTCAAAAGATTCCAACTCTAAGACAAATTACAACAGTCAAGAAAAGTTTGAATTTCAAAATGGAGATGTAATTTTTCAGACCTCCCAATCTAGACAAAGTAAAGCAATTCAGCTTGCTACAAACTCAAAGTATAGTCATGTTGGTATTATTTACAATAATTCAAATAAACTATATGTTTTTGAAGCTGTTCAACCTGTTAAAATCACACCATTAGAAAGCTGGATTAAAAGAGGAAAAAATAAGCATTATGTTGTCAAAAGATTGATTAATTCAAATGATGTTCTAGATTCAAAAACAATTTCAAAAATGAAACAAGCAGGAGAAAAATATCTAAATAAAAATTATGATATCTACTTCGAATGGACTGATGATAAAATCTACTGCTCTGAATTAGTTTGGAAGATATATAAAGAAGCTGCAAACATTGAAATTGGTGAATTAGAAAAATTATCTGATTTTGATCTTACAAACAATATTGTTAGAGAAATATTAAAAGAAAGATATGGCAATAATATTCCAATGGATGAAGTTGTAATTTCTCCTGAATCTATTTATAACTCAGATTTATTGGAAACAATTTATGAAAACTAAAACGCACGGTAACAGTGTGTAAATTGCATAATAACGCAATTTACACGTTCCGTTGTAGAGCATTTAAAATAAATAAATTGAAAAAAATAATAATAATATTTTTTCTGACTTTAATATGTGATAATTATACAGCGCAATCAAATTATGACAGTCTTTGGAATGTATGGAATAACGTTGAAGAACCTGACTCAAATAGAATTAAATCATTATACACAATTGTAAAAGAAGTTTATTTAAATACAAATATAGATAGTGCACTTATATTAGCTAAAAAAGTCAATGGTCTTGCTCTATCTTCAAAAGTGAATCTTCACATATCAAAATCATATATTTTATTAGGTGCTATATATTTTAGAAGTAAAGATTATTCCCAAGCTATTACAAGTTATAATCAAGCTTTAGTATACGCTAAAAAAAGTAATTCTTTTGAAGAAATAATAGTATCATATACAGGTTTAGGAATAGGCTATAAATCGATAGGAGACTTTAATAATGCATTTATTTATTTAGAAAAATCATTAGAAAAGTCAAACACTTATAAAAACTACAACAAAAATAGCATACTAAATAGTTTAGGTAACCTATTCTCCGAGCAAGAAAAATACCAAGATGGGCTAAAATATTATAAGGAAGCTTTTGATTATGCTTCAGATGAAGACAAAATAACAATTTATTATAATATAGGAGCATGTTACATTGAACTAGAAGAGACACAAAAAGCTATAAAACAACTTAACAACGCTTTAATTCTAGCAAAACGTTTTGATGATTTAATTTCTCAAATTTACTGTCACAGTGCTTTAAGTTCAGCATATTTAGATACTAAAGAATATACTAAAGCAAAAATAAATCTAGAATTAGAAAGCAATTTAGTTTCTAACCTTCAAAATGATTTTTATAATGCCATATTATATTTTGATTACGGAAATTATTTTTTAAGTAAGCAAGAAAATAAATCAGCTATTAATTATTTCAAAAAAGCATTTTTACTTTTTGAAAAACATGAAAGTTTTTCTGACTTATTAGCCATTTCTGAAAATTTATATGAAGCTTACGAAAAAACAAACGATTTAAGAAATGCATTAAAATATTATAAACTATTTGTTAATTATCAGAACAAAATAATCAATGATGAAATAAAAGAAAAATCTATATCCCAATTAACTAAGCATGAAATTGAAAAGAAACAACTGATAAAAGACCAAAAACAAAAAGAAGCTGCCAAGATTGCAAGAATCGAACAATTAAAAAAAGATGCTATTGCAAAAAAAGAATCTGAAAACAAAAACTTTTTACTAATTACTAGCCTAGTAATTATAATTTTGGTAATAATATTTACCATAATTTTAATTAGCCGTTTAAGAATCACTACTAAACAAAAAGGCATTATAGAAAAGCAGAAGAAAAAGGTAGATAATGCATACAGTCAGCTTGAAGAAAAGAATCTTGAGATTCTAGACTCAATACAATATGCCAAAAGGTTACAACAAGCTATTCTTCCACCTAAAAAACTTGTAAAAGAGTGGTTGCCCAACTCATTTGTTCTATACAAACCTAAAGATATTGTAGCAGGAGACTTTTACTGGATGGAAAATATTAATGAATGGATATATTTTGCAGCAGCAGATTGCACAGGACATGGTGTACCAGGGGCTATGGTATCGGTAGTGTGTTCAAACGCACTTAGTGTCGCCTTACTTGATGAAGGTAAAACAAAACCATCAGAGATTCTCAACAGAACAAGAGAGTTAGTTATAGAACGTTTTGAAAGGTCTGAAGAAGAGATCAAAGACGGTATGGATATTTCTCTTTGTGCTCTAAATTACAAAACAGGTAAGATGCAATGGGCGGGTGCAAACAATCCTCTCTGGATAATACGTAGTGGATCTGACGTAATAGAGGTTATTCGTGGAGATCAACAACCTATCGGCATTTATGTAACAAGTGATCCATTTCACAACCATGAAATAAAGCTTCAAAAAGGAGATTGTATCTATATTTTCACTGATGGCTATCCTGATCAATTTGGAGGAGAAAAGAACAAAAAGTATAAAACCACCACACTTAAACGATTTTTACTTACTATTCAAGATAAAGATATGGAAACTCAACGCAAGCTGCTAAGCAAAGAATTTGATAATTGGAAAGCAGACTTTGAGCAAGTTGATGATGTATGTGTGATTGGGGTTAAAACAGTGTAATGTTAAACGCCCTACAACACAGTCTAAACCAAATTACTTAACTTGGTTTAGCCAGACCGTTAGTAGTAATTTAAATAACTTTAATTATGAAAAAATTATCCTCAATTATATATATATGTCTAATATTAAGTAGCTATGGACAAAGTAAAAAGGAATTACACGCATCAATTGAAAGAATGAAAAATGATTCAATATCCATGACTAAAATAATTTCTCAACATGAATCAAGTATAACTCAACACAAATCAACCATAATTAAAAAAGATGAAATTATATCAAAACTTAATATTGAAGCTAATTCCATTAAAAAGAAATTAGATGATCTAATTATCTTGAATCAAAATTTAGAAGAAAAAATAAACGATTTTAATATTAAATTAATCAACACGAACGATTCATTAAAATATTTAAATGAAATTTTAAAGTCAAATAGTGAATCTATAAACACTAAAGACCTTATGAAATGGAGAATTACCTATTTCGAAGGTGTAGTAGATTATTATGATTCATATGATGGTTTAGATGCTTTATATGTTAATCTAAAAAACGGAAACAAAATAACTTTTTACACATCAGCTGGTGATGGATTAGAATGGGTAGAAATAAAAGATAAAAATCCCCCATATACATATAATTTAAATGGCTGTTATTTTGAAGGCGGCTGCAGAATTAGAGGGTACTATGGTAAAGGTTACTATGGTGGGTATGGATCACCATCTGGAAGTGGCGGCATATCTCCAGGAATTGTAAATAGAATTGTTTACGTTGAAAATTATTGACCCAACACTACTAACACAGTCTAAACTAAATTGTATAAAATAGTTTAGCCGCAACGTTATGGTTAATTGTTGTAAAAAATAATAAATATGAAAAAACAGAATAATATATTTTTATTGATTCTTTTTATCGCTCTTTTTTCAAGTTGCAACAATGAAGAAAATAATAAAATAATAGAAGAACCCGTAGATGAACAATCAAAAATAAATAGAGACCCGGACGATAGAAAGGATTTTGCAAATGTTTACTGGAAAAAACAATACACTTTATTTGATCTAATAACTGATGAACCAATTTTCCCTGTGAATGTAAATGGGACTCTCATTTATAAAATCTATTATTCAAGCAACGAAGATCCAAACCCATACTACAAAGAGTTTACAGCTGAACAATTAGAAAATCACCTATTCTATAAATTTAAAAACAAAGAAAATTGTATGATTTTCTGTAATAGAAAAAAGCAAAACGAAAATGGAAAAAAGCCAGATCCTAACATAACTTATTCTTTAAAGGAAGCATTGGCAAATGATTTTATTAAAATATCAGCAGATGGTAATGGTACTTACCGTAATATTAAATTAAATTTAGAAAACAAATCAGACGCTAGTTGTAAGCTTACACTTCCCGCCGGTTTGTATTTTGAAAACCCAGATGACAAATCACAAAGTCTTATAACCGCAAAAAAAATAGATATAATAACGATAGATGACAAACAAAAGTTCAGCCTAGATGTACCTTCATTTTGTACCAATGTAAAGCAAAGTGTGCCCGGATTATTAAAAGATTGGAATCATAATCCAAATTATAATGGTGGATTAGATGAGGTTATCGCTTTTTATGGTAAATATGAAAAGGGTATCAACAAATGGTTAGAGAAAAAAAATAAAGAATTTTCAGATGAAAATAAACGGATGCTATTTTTTCAAACAGTTATTTGGTATCATGAAGGTGCTCAATATCAAGAAATACTAGAAATGTTGAAAAATGATGTTTTCAAAAATGATATTGAAAAAGCTAAAGTATGGTTAGACAATATTCAGCAAGAAGCTTCTCAATTAGCGCAATTGATTAAAGAACGAGATTCAGAAAAAATTAAAACCTGGCTTAAAGAAAAAACTTTAGAATTAATCCCAACGTCTGAACAAGTCGATGAAGCAGTTGACAAAGGGAAGAAAACGCTTGATAAGTTTCGAAACAGACTAAAGGGGAGATAAAAACCAGCCCATAACAAAAGTTAAACTGCATTAAAACGCAGCTTAGCCAAAACGTTAAAGGCAATTAAAAAGTAGAACGTTTTAAATATGAGTAATGAACGACCAACATTCAAAGAATGGGTTGCTGAGAATCCCAGAAAAAGTATCAATGACTATTACAAAATATATGGTACTGAATTTTCAGATTCAACTGCAAAAGTAAAGACAAAACCAACCCAACAGAGTTATTCAAATGATTTTAATAGTTATTCAGTTGATAGTAAAATGGCTTTCAATTCTTTACAGATTATTTGTATGATTTTCTCTGGCATTATGACTGCATCTTATTTTTTACCTTGGCTTGAATATAATGTTATGGGCCAAAATCTTGTTAGTGTTACAGGTTTTGAAGTGCCAAAGATGATTCAAGATATTGAACAATTTAAAAACATGTTCCGTACTGATAAAACATATAATTCTCCAAATATATTTTATGTGTTGCATTTGTTTCCAATTTGTGGTGTAGGAATATTAATTTCAGTTATTTCAAAAACAAATGTTTTCCGTTTTCTTGGAGAGTTAACAATTATCATAATTATGTGTTGGTTTATACATAAACTAGTGGCACTTCAAACAAATTCAGTTATAAAAATGTCGATATTAGATTTCGCTGGTCTTGGACTGTTTTTTTCTGTCATTTGTTCAATATATTTTCTTTTTGATTTATTGAAATTAATTACAAAATGAACAGCCTACAACAACAAACAAGCGACATTTTTTTTATAATTGAATAGGTTCCGCTGAGGCTTCACCGGAATAATAAGGTAAAAAAACGCGTGCCTGTTTGCAGGCCGTTAACTTAATTAAATGAAAATAAGTTCGATGAAAAAAACAGTTTTATGCACTGCAATGGTTTTTTTAATATTCATTGCAAATGCTCAAAGTAAAAAGCAACAAATTGAAAGCCTCACTATTTCAATTGATAGCTTGAACCAATTAATTACTAATGAACGTAATAATTTTAATTTTACAATAGATAGCTTAAATAAGCTTCTTAGGTACAGTCAACAAAATTTTGATTTAAAGATTACGAATTCTAATGATAAAATTAAAAATCTGATTATAGAACAAAATAAATTAAATTCTATAAATGATTCGATTAATCGTGAGCTTAATATTATAAAAAAAGAAAAACTAATATTAAATCAAAAATTTTCTATTCTTAGCAAAAATGTTGATTCACTAAAGCAACAAATATTAGAATTTAACAAAAATACATCAATAAACTCATTTCGTAATTCTATTAAATTTGAGAACTTTTTATTTTATTTCTTATCTACAGTTTACTCTGAAAAAAATATAGATAGCTTAATTTATGTTTCTTCTCCAATGATTTTGGACTTGATTGATAATAACATTGGCTTTGGACGGTTTTGGAATATGGGTGCTACTTGTAATTTATTCAATTCCGATGGATTTGGCTATAATTTTTATGAAGATTACTTTGGTAAAACAGAGCCCAAAATATTAAATTATGCTTTTTTCAAAAATCAAAAACCAGAAGGTGGACTCTGTGAAGAAGCATCTACTTCAAATGGAATTTATTACAGCCAGATCAATAAACTTCCAGAAGATTGGGATATGGAAAAAGATGAATCAATTCCTTCACCACAAAAGTTAAATTATTTAAAAAAATTTATAGTTCAAATTCAATACGATTCTTGGATAGTAAAAACTTTTTATTTTGTTGAATCAAACAATAAATGGTTTTTACTTTACATTTATGATTGCGATTGCAGTTCCTAAAAGGAACAAACGCTCATTATAAATAAATTGAATTAAAACGTAATTTACTTCAAAATATTTAATAATGAATGTATTAGATAAAATGAAAAAAGTAATGCCAATTATCGGAGTAATCCTTTTTGCTTCATTAATTCTATCAAACTGTGATTCAAACTCAGAAACCAAAGTTGTTGATACTTCTAATTCAATAAATACATCTAAAAAATCTACAATCCCTGAACTTTCAAAAGAATTTTTAGGAAATTATCATGGTATTCAGCCCAGTTATTTTATGAAGAACCAATATGGTGACGATATGGTAATTGCTGGAAACAAGGTTCCTGTTCCATCAAGTGATTTTAAATTTTTATTGAAAGAAAATAATGTTGTTAGTTTACAACAAACAAATTCAGAGGATAACAGCAGATATTATTATAACGGAAATTACAAAATTTTAAGTGATGATTCAGGTTTCATTAAAACTGAGTGTTCACTGAGCGATGGACAAGGATCTTCACCTACTTATATTTTAGAAATAAGTAAAACTGATAAAATAGGAAAGTGTATTGGCAAAACAAATGAACCTGAATTTCAAATTTCAAAAATTAAATAAAACCGAAAGTTTTTTTATAATTCAATTCTTGTTTTTTTAAGAAATAAATCATTGCACTCACAAAATCCAATACATAACGGTTTTTAAACCAAAATGTATAGTTTTTTTAATAGCAACGTTATTTGAAATTACATACAGAATTTTTAACTTAAGGAACTAAATACTAATAAATAAAATATGAAAAAAATTCTAGGAATTATTATGATTTCAATGTTTACAATCATTGGAACAACCTACTCTCAATATTTAACCATTTCTGCAAAAGGAGGTGAAAGCAGCGTGAATTGGAGTGAAATTATGAGCGATTATGAAAGTCCAGATTATGACGGACCCCCCTTTTGGTATGCATGTATTAATGCACCCCAAAATGCAAAGGCATCATCTACATTAAGTCCTCAAGGCAAATACAACTATTATGCAAAAAATTTAAATGATAATGACCCTCGCACTGCATGGGTTGAGGGAAAAAGCGATTATGGCATAGGAGAATACTTTATGGTTCAGGGTGATATGTTTGGGGATAATACAATCTATATTTTTAATGGGTACCAACATTCCTATTCCTCATGGAAAAACAACTCTAGAGTGAAAAAATTTAGGGTATATGCAGATGATAGAGCTATTTGTTATTTAGATCTACAAGATAAAATGGGTGGTCAATATTTCAATCTTCCAAATGATGATTTATATGGAAAATGGATTAAGTTTGAAATCGTAGAGGTTTATAAAGGAGAAAAATGGAATGACGTTGCTATTTCCGAGATTCATACTAAAGGTTGCTGCTTTAACACCAATACTAACATTCTTAATTTTGATCAACCTCTAAAAATTGAAAAAATACAAAATGGAAACAAGATAGCTTCCGTAAATATAGAAACAGATAAAATTAAAGAAATAAAGGTAATCCGATCAGCCAAACAAATTCATCATACATTGTTAAAAATTTCAACCAAAGACCATACAGTCGAATTAACTCCATCACATCCATTGTTTGTTAAAGAGGTTGGTTTAATCTCGTTGTATAACTTGAAAAGAGATTTAAATTTCAGTAATTATAACGAAATGCTTGGTGAAGTTGAAATTTTAGTATGGAACAGTCTAAAACAAAAAACTGAGTATCAAAAACTTGCAAAAGTTGATATTTTAAATGGCAATTTTGAAACACATACGATTCTAAAATTAGATAAAGGTGAAACATACATTGCTAATGGTTTTGTAACTTCAGTCTACTGATTCTGATATTTCTTTAAATTTCAATTATTTTACAACAATGTTTTCCTGTTAATTACAATTTATGTTGTTATACAATAATCTCATTCAAAATAAATAAATTGTAATTACCAAAAAACTTGAAAATAAATAAAAAATGAAAAAAATACTTATATCCATTCTAGCTACAACAGCCATAATCACCTCAGTGCAATCTCAAACATTTATCAGCCAAACCATACAGCATGATGGTTTAACAAGAGAATATAGCCTTTATGTTCCACCAAGTTATGATGGAACAACAAATTTTCCTTTGCTATTTAATTTACATGGAGGAGGTGGTACAAATACTGCTTGGCAAGCAGCCTCCGACATGAGACCTATTGCCGACACTGCTGATTTTATTCTAGTTTATCCCCAAGCTCGTCCTGATCCTAGTGACGGAAACTCTTTTAATTGGATTCCTAAAACCCCAGGAACATTTGATGATGTGCCCTTTTTTAGTTCAATGATAGATGCAATTGCTAGCAATTATCAGATAGACCAGAACAGAATATATGCTTGTGGATATTCCCTCGGTGGAGATATGACTTTTGAACTTGGGTGTAAGCTCAATAACAGAATTGCAGCTATAGCTCCAGTAGCCAGAACCATGCAAGCCAATCCAAGTAGTTTTTGCTCTCCTGTGCATCCCACTGGTGTTCTTACAATTCTTGGAACGGATGACTTGGTTTCTCCATACAATGGAATCGTATTTGCAGGTATAGAATATTATATTTCT
>JAZADZ010000103.1:0-5961 GCA_036123135.1 Bacteroidota bacterium
GTTGTTCTTTGAGAAGTTGCATCAGAACCAGCTTCAGGCTCAGAAAGACAAAAAGCACCAACTTTTTCTCCTTTTGCTAAGGGAACTAAATATTTTTGTTTTTGCTCTTCAGAACCAAAGGTTTCTATTCCCCAACAAACCAAACTATTGTTGACAGACATTGCAACTGAAACTGAAGCATCAATTTTTGAAATTTCTTCCATAGCGATGACATAACTCAATGTGTCCATTCCGCTTCCTCCATACTTTGGGTCTACCATCATTCCCATGAAACCTAAATCTCCTAATTGCTTAAGAAGATCATAGGCGACAATTTGGTCTCGATCTCTTTCAATTACACCGGGCTTACAAGCATTTTCTGCAAAATCTCTAGCTGCACTTTGTACAGCTAAATGTTCTTCTGAAAGTTGAAAATTCATAATTTGTTTTTTTGAAGAGCGTAAATTTAGTTTATATATTCACTCGATAAAAGAATGTTAATGTTTTTTATGAACGAATTCCATGCCATAGGAGTAATGTCGGGAACTTCACTGGACGGAGTAGATATTGCTTACTGTTCTTTTAAAAATTCATCCAACTGGAGTTTTAAAATTTTAAAAGCAGAGTCCTTTAAATACAATGAAAATTGGACTCAAAAACTAAAAACTGCAAATGAACTGAGTGGAATTAACTTGCTAAAATTACACAACTCGTATGGACAATATTTAGGAAAAATGATCAATTCATTCATTATAAAGAACAACATTGATAAAATTGACTGTATTGCTTCACATGGTCACACTGTTTTCCATCAGCCCAGAGAAAAAATTACATTTCAGCTCGGATGTGGTGCGGCCATTGCATCTATTACTAAAAAAACTGTTGTATCAGATTTTAGAACATTAGATGTTCAACTTTATGGGCAAGGAGCCCCACTAGTTCCGTTTGGAGACCGCTGGTTGTTCGAAAATTATGACTATTGTCTCAACCTTGGAGGTATAGCCAACATATCGTTCCAAAATGAAAAAGTTCGACTCGGAAAAGACCTTACATTCGCAAACATGGCTAGTAATTATTTAGCTTCCAGATTAAATAAAACATTTGATAATAATGGAGAAATTGCAGCATCGGGATCAATAGATCATATGCTCTTGACTGAGCTTAAAAAACCAACGTTTTTTAAACTTCAAACCCCAAAATCATTATCTCGAGAAGATTTTGAACAATGGTTTAAACCTATTTTTGACTCATCCACAGCCACTGTTCCGGACAAATTAGCTACACTTTCTAATCACATTGGCGCATGCTTGAAAGCAATTATTCCAAATGGAAGGAAAGTATTGGTTACGGGTGGTGGTGCACACAATAATCACTGGATGGCAACTTTTAAAAGAAATTTTTCAATTGATTGTATTTTACCAGAAAATGAAGTTATTGATTTTAAAGAAGCTTTGATTTTTGCTTTTCTTGGAATTATTCGATTAGAGAACAAAACCAATATATATGCCTCAGTGACTGGTGCAACAAAAAACAGCACAGGAGGAGTAGTTCACTATGGCTGATGTATTTTATATTACTTTTTACAAATAAAAAAACTTTAATTAATAGGGGTTAATATTTTCATAAATTTGCTAGCCTAAGAAAAAAAAATGAGAGAACTTCTTCAAAAATTTGAAAACAAAACACCAGAAATTGTTTTTAATTGGAAAGATCCGGAGACCGAGGCTGAGGGATGGGTAGTAATAAATTCTCTCAGGGGTGGTGCTGCTGGTGGTGGAACAAGGATGAGAAAAGGGTTGGATCAACATGAAGTTACCTCGCTAGCCAAAACTATGGAGGTAAAATTTACTGTTTCCGGTCCACCAATTGGAGGTGCAAAATCAGGAATTAATTTTGATCCCAATGATCCCAGAAAAGCAGGCGTGTTAAAAAGGTGGTATGAGGCGGTTACTCCATTGTTAAAGCATTATTATGGAACGGGTGGTGACTTAAATGTAGATGAAATACACGAAGTTATTCCTATAACAGAAGATTGTGGTGTTTGGCATCCGCAAGAAGGTGTATTCAATGGCCACTTTCAACCAAGAGAAGCTCAAAAAATTAATAGAATTGGACAGCTAAGACAAGGTGTACTTAAAGTAATTGAAAATGAATTGTATTCACCTGATGTTTCCAGAAAATACGTTGTAGCAGATATGATTACAGGTTATGGCGTAGCTGAATCTGTTAAACATTTTTACAATATTTACGGAGGAAATTTAAAAGGAAAAAGAATTATTGTTCAAGGCTGGGGAAATGTTGGTTCGGCAGGTGCGTATTACTTAGCTCAAGAAGGTGCTAAGGTTGTAGGAATCATTGATAGAGTTGGTGGAATAATCAATGAGAATGGTCTTTCCTTCGAAGAGGTAAAAGAACTTTTTTTGTCAAAAAACGGAAATACTTTGGTTGCCCAAGATATGCTGTCTTTTGATGCGGTCAATCAAAAAATATGGGACATTGAAGCTGAAATTTTCATTCCATGTGCAGCATCTAGATTAATTACAAAAGATCAAATTGATCGAATGATAAGCACTGGAATTGAAGTAATCGCACCAGGAGCAAACGTACCTTTTGCAGATCCTGAAATATTTTTTGGACCAATTGCTGATTATACCGACTCAAAAACAAGTGTAATTCCAGATTTTATATCCAATTGTGGTATGGCAAGAGTTTTTGGATATTTAATGGGGAACGATATTGGAGTAATTGAGGATGAAGCTATTTTCGAAGACACATCAAATACCATTAAAAATGCGCTTGGAAATGTGTACAAACACAATTCTTCAAAAACAAGAATTTCAAAATCTGCTTTTGAAATTGCACTAAAACAATTAATCTAAGTACAATGGAGCCAATCATTTTAACGATTTTTATTCTAGGCTACTTTGCCATTACAATTGAACACAGCCTTAAAGTAGATAAACTAGTTCCTGCTCTTTTGATGATGGCTCTAGCTTGGGCGTGTGTTGCCATCGGGATAGATGACTTTGAAAATTGGTTTGATTCTGCAAATCATGAGATGGTTAAAGGATTTGCCAACCTTCCAATGGATGGTCACCACGGTTCAGCCTCTAAAATGGGCTGGCTTGAAAGCACGCTCCTACATCATTTTGGAAAGACGTGTGAAATACTCATTTTTCTTGTTGGTGCGATGACTATTGTTGAAATTATTGATCATTATAACGGTTTTTCTACAATAAAACGCTTCATTAAGACCAACAAAAAGCGTTCGCTGCTGTGGATAATGTGTATTCTTGCTTTCATTCTTTCTGCTATTATTGACAACCTAACAGCGACTATAGTTTTAGTTACGATTTTAAGAAAGCTAGTTCCTGAAAATAAAGATAGGATTTGGTTTGCAGGACTAATTATCATAGCAGCCAATGCTGGAGGAGCTTGGTCTCCTATAGGAGATGTCACCACAACGATGCTTTGGATGGGTAAAAAAGTATCGACAATTGAGCTAATAAAACTATTAATTGTTCCTTCTTTATTTTGCATGATTGTTCCAACTATAATAGCTAGCTTTTTAAGTCCTTTCAAAGGAAATTTTAATGCGCCACCAAGCCAAGGAGAAGTCAACAGTAAGGGTCCCTTGATGCTTTACTTAGGTCTATCTCTAATTGTATTTGTTCCCATTTTTAAAACACTCACTCACCTACCTCCATATGTTGGGATGATGTTGTCTTTATCCATTGTGGCTTTAGTTGCCGAAATTATCAGCTCTAGACAATTTAGCATCACTGGTGTTGAGGGGCAACTAGAAAAGCAAGAAAATACTCACCATAACAGTCCAACATTTGGGGCACTCTCTAAAATTGAAATGCCCTCCATATTATTTTTTCTAGGAATACTAATGACTGTTGCAGCGTTAGAATCGTTGGGGCTAATTTTTAATTTCGGAAAAGATGTTCAAGAAACAATTCCGATTGATTTATTTGTGATGCTACTTGGTGTTGGGTCTGCAGTGATTGATAATGTCCCGCTTGTTGCTGCTAGTATGGGAATGTTTACACTAGAAATGGACAATGCTACTTGGCATTTTATCGCTTATGCAGCAGGAACTGGTGGAAGCATGCTTATCATTGGTTCAGCAGCAGGTGTTGTTGCTATGGGAATGGAAAAAATATCTTTTTTTTGGTACCTAAAGAAAATTGGTTGGTTGGCTTTAATCGGGTATTTAACAGGAGCCGGTGTATTTCTATTGACACAACAGTATTTTTTCTAATAATATAATATCTATTTTTCCGTTCAAACTTAACAACTATGATATTTAATTTCTCTGATATTTTATTTAAAATGCAGGAGACTATCTCTGATAGTACTGGAATCTCAATCGAACAAAGCGAACAAATTTCTCTCTGGCAACTCATTTGGGGATACGACTCAACAACTGATGAGTACAGCTTAACCAGCATGATTGTAATGACTTTGCTCTTTACCTTTTCAATTGTTGCAGTTTATATTTTTATAGAACGATTCCTCGCGGTTCAGCGTGCTCTTAAGGGGAAAAGTGACTTTATGAACCAAATAAACACTTTTGTTACTGAAGGAAAGCTGGATGCTGCCAAGCAACTGTGCCAGTCTACCGATAACCCAATTGCAAGAATGGTAGAAAAAGGACTGAATAGAATCGGAAAGCCAATGAAAGACATTACCACCTCAATTGAAAATGTTGGAAAACTTGAGATCAGTAAACTGGAGAGAAGATTAACCATGCTTGCTACTATTTCAGGAGTTGCACCAATGCTCGGTTTTCTTGGTACTGTTCTTGGAATGGTAAAAGTTTTTCAAAACATGAGTAAAGAAAGTACTTTCGAAATTGCCAGCCTTTCTGGTGGTATAATGGAAGCCATGATCACCACTGTAGGTGGATTAATTGTTGGAATTATCGCCTACATGGCGTACAATTACTTGGTAAGTAAAGTTGAAAAAGTAATTCACAATATGGAAGGTGCTTCACTAGAGTTTCTAGATATATTGGAAGCTCCTGGAAAATAAATGGATTTTCGTTCTGAAAATAAAGTTAAAATTGAAGGTGGCATGTCCACTATGACCGATTTAGTCTTTTTACTACTCATTTTCTTCATTGTCATTTCCACTTTAATCACTGCTGGTGTCAATATTGATGTGCCTAAAAATGGTGGAAGCTCCTCCGAAAAGAAAATTTTAGAAGTAAACATCAATGACAATAATGAATTCTTCCTTGATGGAAAAAGAACTCCAATTAAAAGTGAGGCAATAGAAAAACAAATCCTACAAAGCATTGGAAGAGATAGCATTATTTCTTTATATGGTAGTGCAAAAAGCGACTGGCAAGCTTCTGTTTTAATTATAGATCTTGCCAAACACCATAATTTTAAACTTGTCATGAATTCTGAAAAATAAATGGGCTTCAAAAAATCAAATAGTGTAAAAATTGATGGGGGAATGTCTTCAATGACCGATTTGGTTTTTTTACTGTTAATTTTCTTTATTATCATTTCCACTATGGTAAATACTTCTCATGAAATTGATTTACCCTCAAGTACGGGTGACCCTTCGCTAACCTCCCCTGTAAAAGTGTACATTACCAGTGATAACACCTATTTTATCAACAGCGATTTAACTCCCATTTCGAAAGACAACTTAGAATCTGCGCTTTTAAATCTATTGGGTGAAAATAAAACCATTGAACTACTTGCTGACAAAAGTACGGATAGAGAATACGCCTACAATGTTGTTAAAATTGCCAAAAAGAATGCGCTTAAAATTGTGATTAAAACTAAAGTTGCCAAATAGCTTGGATTTCATCAAACGCATAGATAACAGAATTGGTTGGATTACTACAGCAATTCTTCACATCGGACTTTTTTTGCTTATTTTTCTAAACAAAGGATGTGGAGAGATTCAAGACCCCCCTCAATTTACGCTCGAAGAACTTATTGTCCTTGACTTTTCTGA
>JAZADZ010000104.1:0-6272 GCA_036123135.1 Bacteroidota bacterium
ATTCCTAATATTTTTACTCCAAATGGTGATGGCGAAAATGATTATTTCTTTGTCAAAGGTGAAAATATACAGTCATTTTTAATTCAAATTTTTGATTTAAAGGGTAAAGTTGTTTTTGAAGCAGATTATCTAGGAGCAAAATGGGATGGAAATGATGCCGTTGGAAATCCTCTAACTGTTGGCCAGTATTTATATTTCATCAAAGCATTTGGAAAAGATGAAACTGATTTATCAACAACAGGATCTGTACTTCTAAGAAGGTAACTTTATATTTTTAAAAAAGAGTACTAAAATTGAAAGTAGATAAAGGGTTGTAAGTCTGCAGATAAGATTTGGTACAATAAAACAACTGCAACAACACAGAATGAAAGTTGAAATACTAACGGCGCAGAAGCAAATTTATTTTTGTACCACATCTTCCATTTTGAAGGCAATAGATGAATAATAAATCCTACTATCATTACCGAGAGTACCTCCCAGTATCCCACAATTATTTCAGGCAAAATTGTTAAGTTTAAGTCTGTTAGTAATTTGTAAAGCATGCTATTTGCCGTGATAAGTTCTTGTTGAATGTCATGCGACGTATTCAAAGCATCGAAAGAGCTAGCAGAGCCACTTCTAAACCAAATTCTAGTGAAAGAAATAAAATTAAAAGTGATAAATACCGCCCATGCTCTATTCCACCATTTTGACTTATTTTCCCATGGACTAACTTTTCTCCACAACTTATACACAACAATTCCTAATCCATTTAATCCTCCCCAAAACACGAAATTCCAACTTGCTCCATGCCATAATCCACCTAGAAGCATGGTAATCATAATATTGATATTGGTAATATACCAGCTTCTTAGTTTTGGAAAAATTAATCCAATTGTAACAGCAATAATCAATCCAGCTAAAAAATAAATGAGTACAGCAATTGAGCCACTGATGAAAAACAGAAATAAAGCAACAAAGCCTAAAGACACAAATGTGAAAACAGATCCCCCTCTGTTGCCGCCCATTGGAATGTAAAGGTAATCTTTTAGCCATGAGGAAAGGGAGATGTGCCATCTTTTCCAAAAGTTTCCACAACTATCTGCTTTGTAAGGAGAATCAAAATTTTTGGGAAGCTCAAAGCCTAAAAGCAAAGCTATCCCAATTGCAATATCCGTATATCCAGAGAAATCGGCATATACTTGAAGGGAGTAACCATAAAGAGCTATGAGATTTTCAAAGCCACTAAAAAGTTCCGGATTTTCAAAAACCCGGTCTACTAAATTTAAGGCAATGTAGTCGGCTAGAATGACTTTTTTCAACAATCCGTTCATAATCCAAAAAAGAGCAATCCCAAATTGAGTCTTTGTTAATCTATACGTTTTGTACAATTGAGGTATAAAATTGGAGGCTCTTACAATTGGACCTGCAACAAGCTGAGGAAAAAACGAAACATAAAATCCAAAGTCAACAATGCTTTTTACGGGTTGAACTGCCCCTCTGTAAATGTCTATTGAGTAGGACATTGTTTGGAAAGTGAAAAAGGAAATACCAACAGGAAGTAAAATTTGATCAACCCGGAATGTAGTACTAAAAAAATGATTACTCAATGAGGCAAAGTGATTGATTGGATGCCATTCACTTCCAACAAGCTGATTAAAGGAGTCGGCAAAGAAGTAGGCGTACTTAAAGTAAAATAAAACAAAAAGATTAATGAAAATGCTAAGAGACAGCCACCATTTTTTTGCGTTTATAGATTTCCCATTGTGTATTAGAAAGCCTATCAAATAGTCAGCTACTGTAGAAAAGAGCAAAATGAGAAAGAAAAACCCACTTGTTTTGTAGTAAAAAAATAGACTAACTAAAAAAAGAAAACCGTTTCTGACTTTATTTTTCTTGTAAATTATGGAGTATATTATAAGAACAATTCCAAAGAAAATCCAAAAATAAAGTTGGGTAAACAATAACGGAGTTTCGTTATTGTACATGAGCATTTTAGTTATGCCTGCTTTAGAAAAAAAGGCATATAAAAAATCAGTTATTTTGCTCAAGATAGTCATTGTAAGATTTTATTAAAGCCTCAAATAAAAGGTCTCCAACGGTTTCATACCCCGCTTTGGTAAAATGAATTTTATCTCTTTTTGCTAGCCCAGCTTTTTCCCATTGCTTAATTGAACCAAGCCCTCCCATTAATCCATACATATCCCAAACTCCACCTCCATATTTTAGCGCAAGTTTTTGCATAACTGATCGGACTTGCTCAGCTTTTTTATTTGGATATTTCCTTTTGTAATAACTGTCATTGTTTGTTGTAAATAAAAGTGCTGCTTTTGGAGAAACGGATTGAAAGTAACTGATTAATGTATCGTAATTTTTTTCGTATTTAGTTGAAGTAAATTGAGTATCGTAAGCATCATTTATTCCAATAGAGAAAATAATCAAGTCAGGACCAATTAAGGAAAGTTGTTCCTCAAAAAATTCACACCTTAAATAGCTTGGAACACTTGCTCCATTAACTCCAATAGAGTGGTAGCATATTCCTGGGTCAGTATTTTCTAGTAACAAACCATAGAGTGCAAATTCCTTTTCTATCGTATCCATTTTAGTTATGTTAAACTCTAAACTATTTTGATAAGAGGACAGGTGGAATTCGGTAAAGCCGGCGGAATCGTCATAAGTTCTGATGGCCATAGAATCCGAAACGAGCTCAATACAATAAGATTCTTTTTTTTGATTGTGTAAAATTTTAATTGTATTGAAATCGTAATCTGGATAATTATCACCCCTAAAAGTTAGTTTGAAAGAACTGATTGAGTCGGTAGTTTTCGCGGTTATCCCAGTTACTCCGAATTCTGAGTTATGACTAAGAACTGAATTTCTATATCCCTTCCACTCTCCTGTATATTCAATTTTGTAGTAGTAGGGATTGTTGGTTTTAGCTAGTCTGTAAGGGAATAGTAATCCTCTTCCTCCGTTGTTGTTGGGTATAAAATCATACAATCGCTGTCGAACTCTATCCGACCACATGTCTGCTTGAATATGTGAGCCACCTATATGAACGATATTTAATTTTCTATCTCCAAAAAAAAGCAGTGAATCTAATTTTGAATAAAATGATTGAAAGTTTGAGCTATCATTGAAAAAAGTAATTTGGTTTTGATCGTAATCTATAAAGTCATAATCCGGAACATCATGAGGGTAATGTTGACCAAAAAGACTCAATGGCAAGATTAAAAATGATATATGTTGAAGTAGTTTAATCACTTTTTACATCTAAAACGTAGGAGTCATAATCCTCTTTTAAAGAGTCGAAAAAAAGTGACGCAATTTTTTTTGCTCCTTTGGAGGTAAAATGAATGTAGTCTTTTGAAGCCAGGGGAGGATTTTCCAATGCCCACTTTGGCATTGTTCCAGGTCCACCCATTGCCTCATACATGTCCCAAAAAACAGCGCCTTGATTAAAAGTATTTTCTTTCAATGCATCTCTTACATCGCTAAGTAGTGGATATGTAATAAATTCGGTTCCCTCTTTCTTGGACATATCTGCAGGACCAATGACGATAATTGCAGTTTCTGGACAAATTGATTTTAATAATCTAATCTGTGCACCAAACCATCTTCCATATTTAAAAGCTCTTTCTCTAGATTTGATGTAGGGTATGGTATTTCCGCCAAATTCAAGAATTAATAGTGAAGGAGAGAGAAGATTGATCATTTCTTTCAAGCAAGTTCGATCTTGTTTTGAAAACTCGGTACCAGAAGCTCCCCTCAATGGAATATTATCCATTATCACCCCATTTTTACTTTCAATAGATAAACCATAAAAATCAGGACTTTCTAAACCTGAAAAATTGATGTAAATTTCTTTAGGAGTTTGACTAAAATTGACCTTTTTCATTCGAACAGAATGGCTATTTTCTAGCGAATCTTTTAAAATGCTTACACTATCAGCATAAATTTCAACAAATGATTTGCTGGAGGAGTTTCCATAAAAAATCGAAAGTTCACTGTAATTTTTTGTTTTGCTGTATGACGCAGTAGGTTTCTTAATTGACACCCAAGAACGATAAACAATAGTGTCTGGTTTCTTTTCAATTGGTGAGTATTTTGATACTGCCAAAAGAGCTCCGTATTTTGTATGTTTTATTGTGGTATCTTTTTTTCTTCCAAATCCAGCATATCTTTTCCAGTTTTTTGAATGCGATTGCTTTACACTCATCTTTCGAGTCACTTGTTCAATAGAAAATAAACCGGCTCCATTACCGCCAAAAAGTTTTTGTAATTCGTTCCTCACATAGCTAGTGATTCTATCTGCCTCTATTTGAGAGTCTCCGAAGTGCATTATTCTAACTTTTTTTGATCGGGCATTTTCTAATTTCTTGAAAAAAGGATAAAGAATGGTTTTGTCGTTGTTGGGATATTGAAGTTTTTTCCAAGATTTTTCTATTGAATCTCTTAGCTGCTCTTTGATTTGCCTGTCCACTTTTATACTATCTTCCTTGAGCTGTTTTAACAGTAACTGTAATGCTTTATCTTTTGTATCATTGTTAGTGGAATCCTCATTTAAATTGTAGAATTCTTCAATTGATGGAAAATCAATTTCTATTCCAGCAAGTTGAATTCCATTTTTAGGAAAAATTGACATAGTAACATGAATTACTATAAATAAGAGCAGTAAAAATAGTAGAGTATAGCTTGGTTTTATTTCTTTTTCAGTTTCAATAATTGACCTGTTTTAATACTTGTATCGGGGTTTAATTTTTTTAGAGAATCAACAGTAATACCTGGAAATTTTTTTGCAATTGACACCATAGAATCTCCTTCTTTTATTCTGTAAACAAAGTATTTTGTTGTATCAGAGACAGAAGTATATATGACAAGTTCTTGACCAATATTTATTCTTGTTCCATTTAATTCATTCCAAGATTGAAGTTCACCCACTGTGACTTCATAAAGTTCAGCAATTTTACCAAGGTAATCCCCAGACTTAACTTTGTAAACTAGCATTTTTGTCAGTTCAAATGCTTCGTTAAAAAAGGGATTTAATAGTACTGAGTCTTGAAAGAAATAAATTGTATCTAAATGTTTATGTAATTGGTTACACTCGCCAGAATCTAAAATTATTGGATAATCCTTTGGAATCTTATTTTTTCTTATTTGAGGATTTAGTGTTTGAAATCTTTTTAGGTTAAAATCCATACAATGATCGATTGCTTCAAAAAGCAATGGTTCTTTAACTTCAAATGAAACCAATTGGTGTTGATTGTTGAATTCGTCCTTAGTGATTGGGATTTGGTTGTTCATTAAGCTTAGGGCACGAAAGGCATTTAACCAATCATGATAATCGCCTCCCATTTGGATTACTATACTATCAATGGAATTCTTATTGGATCTTAAAATAGCTTTGTTTACAAGCGTTGGACTTGAAATATAGGCTAGAAAAGCTAGATCACCGTTCTGTTTGTAAATGGAAAGTAAGTGCTTCAAATGTTCAGCTGCTGCAACACAAGATAAAGAGTCAATGCATCTTTCGTCAATGAACTTATTCAATAGTAAGCCGTATTTTTTAGCTACAGGATATTGAAGCCCCCAAATCCCAACTCCACCATTGTTGTTCTTGTAGATTGGATTACCACCACTCAATAAAATTGGAAGAACAGAAAATTTCTTTGGAATGTTATTTTCAGAAATTATTTGATTGACAAAACTAGTTTTGGAGTTTTTCCAATTGAAAAGGGCAATAGTTTTTTTTCGCTTTTTTTCTGAAAAATAAAGGTAATATTCCTCGGAGTCTTGAATTGAATCATCAAATGAATTGAAATCAGAAAAATCAATGTTAAAATTAGATTCACTTTGATGTACAGGCGATTTTTCAAATGCTTCTAGTACGTTGTTGTTCAACCCTGCAAAAGAATGTTTTCCAATACAACAAATGGCTAACAATAAAGTTGCAGAAGTTATTTTTTCAAATAAGTACATTTCAGTTATAAAAATGACATTTATTTGAGCGCAGCGCTCTAGGTATACGATTATCTTTTGAACAATTTTTAATGGAAAAGCAAAAGTTATTGCAAATAAGTACTTTTGACCACTTTTTTATTTAAGATGCTATACAAATGAAATATTTATTCTTTTTACTTGCTTACTTATTGAGTACATCAATTCTACAGGCACAAATTGATTCAGATGTTGTAAAAAAACTAACAACTAAAACTCAGATTAATGAAAAGGATTCACTGACTTGGAAAAAAGGATCAATTATAAATCTTGGGTTTAACAGTGTAGGATTATCC
>JAZADZ010000105.1:0-9454 GCA_036123135.1 Bacteroidota bacterium
CTTGGTTTTTATACACCAATGCAACGAGAACACTTAAAAAAAGAACAGGTAGTACGATTAAAAGAAGAATACTTCTTACCCAAAATTTTCTTTTTTGGAAGAATTTTAATTTCATGTAGACTAATGTATTAAGTTCTGTTGAAAGTGGTTGCCAAGTCAATGAAAAATACATTTGTTTTTTTATTAAATTTATAAGTATGAAAAACATATTCTTATTTATAACAATCGCTTTTCTTTTTGCCGGTTGCTGTAAGCTTAAAAAGCTGGATTGCCACAAATACGATGGAATTCACAAATTCATCTACGAGCCAATTGTAATTTCTGAGGACTGCAATTGCATAGTTGCTGGAAAAGTAAAGTATCTTGAAAACTGTGAAACTGTTGCACTAATTCATTATGGTGATGGTAGTTGCGACAACATTGCAACTAAAATTATGTGTGAAAATGGGGAATGTTACAACGAAGATGGGTCTCCAATTGCTGCAATAGATTTTGTTGTAGATTGCAATGGAAACACAATTACTGAAGGACCAGTTAATTTGAATGAGCTTAACCAGCTTTTCGACCCAAATTTAGGTCCACAACCTTAAGTTATTTCACTACTAATCATCAATCTTTGAAGATAGACTACTAAAAAACTCGTTTCTGTAATTGATGTCTTCAAAAACTCCACCATATTCGGAAGTGGTGGTAAAGCTATTTTTATCTTTAATTCCTCTGGATGAAACACACAAATGTTTTGCGTTAATTACAACAATTACATCATTTGTTTCAAGCGACTGCTGGAGATCCTTTAAAATTTGCAAACATAGTCTTTCTTGTACCTGAGGGCGATGTGAATAATAATCAACCAATCGATTTATTTTAGAAAGGCCAATTACTTTTTTATTGGGAACATATGCTATGTGTGCATGCCCAACAATCGGAAGAAAATGATGTTCACAAGCTGAGTCGATGTTAATATTTTGCTCAATTAACATTTTTTTGTACCCATACTTGTTATTGAAAGTTGAGATCTTTGGTTTTTTTGAGGGATCTAGTCCGTAAAAAAGCTCTTTAACATACATTTTAGCAAAACGGTATGGAGTACCTGATAAACTATCGTCTGTAAGATCGAGACCCAACTCTTCCATAATTTTGGCAAAGTACTTTTGAATGGCTTCTATCTTCTGTTGATCAGATTTTACAAAAGCATCGTGTCTGAGTGGAGTTTCAACGTTAGTTGAAATATGATTGTCTCCAATAAGTTCTAATTGTTCTTTTTCCATTTTTTCAACAGCATTTTTCATTCTTACACTGACAAAATTTTAAGTTATATATATGGAGAGTGATCAAAGAAAACGCAGTACCATATTTCAGAAATTCTACAGAGTTGAACAATTCAAGTTGTTCTAGTAATATGGCAGAGGACAATCCAATCCAAGCCGTCCAAAGTGCTGGTTTTATCCAAAGTTTGGAGGTCGTTTGAGTTGATCTATAAACAGCAAAAAACGAAATAAAAAGAAAAATAAAATCGAGCCATATCCACCATGTTGGAGCAGAGGCACAACAGCTTTTGGAACAAGCTGATGCGATGAATAAAAAAGGTGTAGCTAGGCAATGAATCATACAAATGAAGCTTGCAAAGGCACCAATTACATCCGATTTTTGTTTTAGTATTGCAATCATGTAAACTTATTTACCACAACATTTTTTGAACTTAATTCCACTCCCACAAGGACAAGGGTCATTTCTGCTAATTTTTGGATATGAGCGGGTGTAGGGTTCAGGTGTTCCGCAGCAATTTGGATTTGAACAGCATTGCTGATTCGTTGAATCACTAATTATTTCGTTCTCTTTATTAATATCTTTTAAAATCAAATGAACAAAATTAACTTAATTTGGATTAAATGCAACTGTGTTGCATTAATTTATAGAGGAAAAAAAGACCAATGAAACATGTTAATCAAACGAACTTTGCTTTAAAAATTAATCGAATTAATTTCCTAATCGAACGATATTTTTTGGCCAGGGATCTTCAAATTCGTGTTTGTTTTCCCAAAGTTCAATCTCTTTTTCTGTTAAAAAACACGACTCTAATGCAGCTGTGAACCGATCAACTTGCATTTTATCTCCAATTACTGTGAGGTCGCAGTGTCGATCACCAAAACGTCCATTTTCTTCAGACAGCTTTTGCTTTAGAAGATCTATTTCCTGTGAAGATAGATTGTTGTTCTCTTGTTCAAGGATTCCAGAACGCCAAGATCCTATTAACTCAAGACTTATTCCTCCAGCTGCTTGATTCCACAATAGCGAGTGTTGATCTCTACTAGCCAACCAAAAAAATCCTTTACTTCGGTAAATTCTCTGATCGAGGTAATCATGGCAAATGTCCCACAACCGCTGAGGATGAAAAGGTCGGTCGTCTTTAATTATCCTAGTAGCAAGATTGTATGGTCTATCTCCCTGCTGCTCTAATTCAATGATGGGTTTAAGCTCTTCAATCAATTGATTAACCTTGAAAAAATCATAATCTTCTAGTTCAAATAAAGACTCAATTTTAAGCTTTCCAAAAAGTACTGAATGGGTCGATGCAAAAGGATTGATGCCTTGCACGTGAGTTGCGATTTCAGGTAATTTTTCTTGTTGAATTCGGTCAGCTTTCGTTAGTATTAAATGGCTGCAAAACATAATTTGTTCCACCAATAAATTTACGGTATCTCGCTTTCCAGTGGACATGTTGTCTTGCATACTTTTGATGAGATCTTCTCCATAGTTGTAATCGTGAGAGAGCATCAAACTATCCACTAATACAAAAACTGCAGAAAGTTTAACTCTATGGTGAGACTTGAAATATTCTACCAAAGGCATTGGGTGGCAGCTACCAGAGGTTTCGATAATAATAAGCTCCAAATCCTGATTGGCCATTAATTTAGCAATGGCTTTATCTAGCTTTTTTATTCCCTTTGCACTGCTTAAAACGCAAGAGTGAATGGATTCTAGCATTGAGTTGTTTTCTTCAACACTTTCCGTATTTCCAATTAACTCGCCATCAACGTCGAGTTCGCTCATGTCGTTCACAATTGCACCAACAGAAATGGATTTCTTTTTCGCTTGCCCAAGAAGACTTCTAAATAGTGTTGTTTTTCCAGATCCCAAAAACCCATTTAATACAACAATTGGAACTTTTATGGCGGAATTCATTGAACTTTTTTATAAAAATAATTACACGTGTAGTATTTCAAAATACTGGTTTTTACTTGCTCTAAGTACATCAAAAATTTGGATGTTCTAATGAAGAGGTTTTTGTTTTGGTCGAAAAGGCTGTATAACTGTACTATCGCATTCCATGTATGGTCCTTCCATTAAATCAATGCAGTATGGAATGGCAGGAAAAACCGCATCCATGCATTCTCTAATAGATTTTGGTTTTCCAGGAAGATTAATAATCAAACTTGAATTTCTAAGTCCTGCAGTTTGTCTTGAGAGGATAGCTGTTGGTACATACTTTAAGGATTCTGCTCTCATCAATTCTCCAAAGCCTGGCATCATTCGGTCACAGACTGACTCTGTTGCATCAGGTGTTACATCCCTTTTTGCTGGTCCTGTCCCTCCAGTAGAGATCACCAAACAACATTTTTGATTGTCAACCAAATCAATCATTGTTTGTTCGATTAATTTTTGCTCGTCTGGAATGATTTTATAAAATTTATGCCAGTCAGAAATTAAGTACTCATTTAGTGTATCAATGATGGCAATTCCACTTAAATCCTCATACACTCCTGCACTTGCACGATCGCTAACGGTTACAATTCCAATGTTAATTTTTTTCATAATTTGGATTTTTTGCTTTGAGCGAAAGTAAGTTGAATAAATTGGTTGAAAGACCGACTCTTACAGATTTCAACTTAAGAAAGTGAAATTATAAAGCCAATCCTAAAAAAACGAATGGTAGTTAGAAATTTAGGATTGGCAAATCCAAAAAATTAAGGATTGTATGGGAAAGAAGAATGATGTAAATCAATTTTTAACTGTCCGTTGCTCAGCTTATAACCAAAAGTGTATTCCACTTTAGCTTCATTTCCGTCCAAATCAGTAAAAAAATAGTTGCCCATTGCAATGGCTCTATTTTCCTCTAAAATCATACCTGCATTTTCAAATCGAACTTTGGTCCAAGGATTAATGGCAAACCCTTTGTCCTCGTTGCAAGCTCTATTGTCACCTGCAATGAAGTATGATTTTGCTTCGTCCTTTGAAGGTCTAAATTGTTCAACTGCACATTTTGTTGGTTTGAATAAAACGGGTCCAGCTTCAAATGAATACAGCGCATCTAAAAATTCACTAGTAAAGGACTCACATTCAGTTCTTGAGTCTCTTAAAGATCCAATTTTCACAACACCATTTCCCCAGGTAGTTTGGGCTTCAAGTACTTGTTCTTTTGTTATCATTGTTGTTGATATTTAATGGTTGAATATTTTGAGTAACAAAAATAAAAATTTATTGAAAAATACATTTTTGTTGTATAATATTTTGTGATCCACTTTTCAATCAGTTTTTCTTTATTTCACCTGAACGATGGAATCTAGTAAGGAATCTTGCCCCATTTTAAAAATAAAATGCTCGTGAAAACCAACAGGAAGTTTAAATATATTTTCAAGTGGAATGGAGAGTAAATAAGCCCAAGTACATCTAAGAACACCCGAATGTGTGATAATTAATACTTTTTTGCATTGCTGCAGTCTTAATTCATTGAAAAAGGAAGATACTCTTTGAAACATTTCTTTAAGAGACTCTCCATTTCCAGCACGAATTGTTACAAAATCTTTCATCCAAGTATTTAATTTTTCTTGATTGATCTCGCTCCATAATTTACCCTCCCAATCTCCAAAATCTATCTCATTTAGTCTTTCATCTTCAATTATACTCTCATATTGAAGGGCTTTTGCTAGCTCTTTGCATCTTGCTGAAGGACTTGTGTATATCAAATCGAATTTGGAAACAATTTTTTTTCTCACCTTTTCAACGTCTTTTTTAAAACTATGTGCTAGTGGAACATCAAGTCTTCCATAACATCTTTTTTTATCAAAATTGATGGGGGTATGTCGTATTACATGAATTTCCATAGTGCTACATAGCTTAAAAGACAGACACATTCAGCCAATTGCTCAACTGCTCCTAAACAATCTCCTGTGTAGCCGTCTATTTTTTTTTCAAAATAGTTTTTTGAAAAAAGATAGAGTATATAAAGAGGAGCTAGAGTAAGAATAAATTTCCAATTGAACCACGATAAAACAAATAATGGTAGAAGTCCAAAAAAGTAACCTCCAAAAATTTCTGGAAATCCGAATGACTTCGCAATTGGTTTCACTTTACTCGTTTGATCGTCTCTTGAGTAAGAGGAGGTGAAAATTAAATTCATTGCTGTAAATCTTGCAAGAGAATGATAGGAAATAAACATGAGTCCTATTGTTGCAGATTCAGAAAATGTATTCGTTAAAGTATTCAAAGCAGCATATTTTAGTAAAACGACCAGTGCGACAGAAATCGCTCCATAAGCTCCAACTCGACTATCTTTCATTATTTCCAAAATACGTTGTTTTGTCCAGCCTCCTCCGAATCCATCCACTACATCAGCTAGTCCATCTTCATGAAATGCACCTGTTGTTAACACTCCGGCAATTAAGGACAAAATAATCGCAATCGATGAGTCAAAAAGTAGTACAGAAAGAAAAAAGACTACGAAAGATATTCCTCCGATAATCCATCCAATTAGCGGGAAATATCTAGTAGCTTTATTGATGTATTCTGGGCTATGATCAATGTCTTTAGGACAAGGAATTCTAGAATAGAACATCAATGCAGTAAAAAAAATCTTTATCTCATTTTTCATTTCATCCTATTTTTTTTACTGATTCCTGCACTTTCAAAGCTGGCCATCTCATTTAAAAAATTAACTGCGCTTTGAAGAATCGGAAAAGCAAGTGCACACCCGGTTCCTTCTCCTAGTCTAAGATTGATTTTAAGTATGGGTTTTGCAGCTAAATAGTTTAACAGTAGCTTGTGTCCCTTTTCATCGCTTTGATGACAAAAAATGGCATTTTCTTGAATGGATGGTTGTAATTTTTTTGCTGCAAGAAAAACGGTAGAAGCAATAAATCCATCCACTAGGATAATCATATTTTGTGCATAAGCTTCAAGCATTGCACCAAGCATTTGAGCCATCTCAAAACCTGCAAACGAAGAGAAAATAGACTTAACGTTGTCTATTTTTCCATGGAATGCTTTTGCTTGTTCAAGTATATTTATTTTTTGAGTGAGCTGTTTTTGATCTAGCCCTGTACCTTTTCCAATACAATCCTTTAAAGGGACATCACTGAGATAGCTCATAATCATTGAGGATGCAGAAGTATTTCCAATGCCCATTTCACCAAAACCAATAACATTTGTTTTTTGTTCAGCAATTGCCGCAACTAATCTTTTCCCATTTTCAAGACATTCTTCAAACTTTTCATCGCTCATTGCTTTAGAATTGAGAAAGCTATTGGTTCCTAAACCCGCTTTACAGTTGACAAGTTTTTTATTTGGTTCAAATTTGGACGCAACTCCTGCGTCAACAATGGTAAGATTAATCTTGTGCTGTTTGCAGAAAACGTTTATGGCTGAACCTCCATTTAAAAAATTGAGCACCATCTGCTGAGTAACTTCTTGTGGATAGGCACTTACTTTTTGTTTGGCAATTCCATGATCACCTGCAAAAACTACTATTGAAGGGTTTGATAGAGCTGGCGATAGATTATTTTGAATTTCACCAATTTGAAGCGCTAGTTCTTCCAACATACCCAATGCACCAATAGGTTTGGTTTTAACATCAATTTTTTGTTGCAGTTGGTTTCTCATCTAGAGTTTAATAGAGCTTTTTTTTATGAAAATTTAAAGCTGTTTTATTAAAGGATTTCCATTTACAAAACTAATTTAGAATCGTTCCGATTTCTTAATTTGTACAATTATTTCTGAAATTTAAAACTAAACTAAAGTATAAATTATTGAAGAGTTAAATAATTGAGTATTACAGCGTCAATCAACTTTGAAGCTATGGCAACTATCGTATCCATAAATTTTATGCTTTCCATCGCTAACAGAAACTTTAAAATAATACCTTCCTTTTTCGATTGATCTGTGTTTTATTGTACATTGAGTTGATTTCAAATTGTTGATGATGGTAACGTTTTCCTTGAATTTAGGATCAGCACAAAAATAAACGTTGTATACTAGCGAATCACCATCTGGATCAAAGGAGGGTTCCCAAGTTAATTTAACGTCTTGAGTGAATGTTTTTTTTGGTCTATGAATAGTAAAAGATCTTGGATAGTGATCGAATTGGTATTTTAAGTTGTCGTATCTTAAAATGAAAAACTCTCTTAGCCTGTTCACTTCTTTTTGAAATGATTCGATAGATTGACTACGTTTTGTATCGCATTTAACATATTCTATTAATTTTTTTTCTAGACTGTCGATTGTTGGAGTAACGTATTTAATGTTAAAAATGGTTTTTTGAAGTTCGTTGGTCCTTTTCTGAATGTCATTAAAAATAGGTTCACATATGATGGCTCGTTCCATAATTGGGTTTCCAGGTAGACTAGCAGATCTTCTTTCTCTGTGAGATCCTCTGTGATAGTGCATGTCAATTTTATCATAACAAAAGGTCTTATCCATATCCCATGGCCACATTTGCCATTTCTGTGAATGAATGTCATAGTACATGTAGTAGTTGTGATAGTATGTACTTGAATTGGAAATGAGCATATTCATTGAAAGAATATTAATCATGGCATCGTAATCGAATGTCTTTCGCACCCAATTGTAATAAAGGCTGTCGGGTGTGTTGTTTAAATCAATTTGTAGCTTTTTTAGTGCAGCATAAGCAACTTCTTCGCTTCCGTTTTTACATTCCCAGTTTCGCTCAATGTCATCGGATAGACTAAGATTTGCACCATCTCTTGTGGCTTTGTATAGTAGGTTTTTAGAATTAAAACCTCTTTTTTGTAAAAATGCATTATCTATGTTTTCAATCCATAGATAGATGCCATCAAATGTTCCGTTAATGTGAAGTAATATATGTTTTGAACTAAAGCAAGTATGACCAGACTCTTGAAATAGTTGTGTTGCAAGATATTGTCGCATTAATGTGAGGTCGGAAAATTCAGCATTTAGATTAAACATACGACTGTTAGACAGCAATCTTACGTCACTTGGTAATTTAATTTTTAAAGATTTTTTGGATAGCTCTCTTGAAGAATCACCTCTTATTCGAAGTCGAACCACGACACGATTCTCTGATTGAAGAATCACCTCTGCTCGAATCCAAATATCCTGCCTAAATGATCTGTAAATTTGATTGAATTCGTCCGTATCGAGCTCAATATACATAGTGATTAATGTATCGCTGGTATTAAAAATAAAGTTATCAGATTCACCAAAATCGTTAGCTTTTGCTTTTTGTGCATGAGCACAGAAAATAAAAAGCATTAATGCTAGCATTGAAAGTAGGAGTCGGGTAGTCATGGTCATATTAACAACTAGTTTTTTCTAAGTTATTTACTTACTTAATATAAGATAGTATGTTTTTTTGAAACTTAATGGACCTGTCATTAATAAACTAATACAATTAAAGTTATTTTAAAGAATTTTTTTGTGTCTTTATGTTACTGAAAAAAGAGTTTTAATTTTTTTTCTCATTAAAAAGGAATATTTTTTGTAATCGACACAAGTTCAATAAACAATAGTTTTAATTTTTTAGTTATTTATTAATTTAATGGGACATGAAATTAAAACATCTTATTCTCTTTTTAATTTATTTTTCACTAATTGCGTCTTGTAAAAAAAATCAACTTCTTACTCCATCTTGTGATGGGTCGAATCCTACTTACGATGACACGATAGTATCGATAATAGATCAAAATTGTCTACAATGTCATGGATACCATTCTTCTCATGGAAATTTCTCTACATTTTCTGGTTTAATGACAGTGATTTCTAATGGTAAATTTGTAAAAGAGGTGTTGATTGAACAAACCATGCCCTCCAATGGCTCATTGTCGCAAGAGCATCTTAATATTATAAGTTGCTGGGTTGAAAATGGATATCCCGAAAACTAAAGCTAATCTTGTTGCAATTCAACAATAATTTCATTTCTACGATTAAATAACTCATAAGGAGCATTGTATCCAAAGAAATAAAATTGGTCGTTGTAATTTATTCCTTCTTTTTCCAAAGATAAGATTAGTTCTCTTTTGTATTTTTCAATTTTTAGGTCGTTGGCCCAACCGCTAAAGCGAATAGCTGCTACAGTTTTTGATGGTACTTCTTGAAATGTAATCAATGAATTGTTGGGTTTTGGAAGCTCATCTAAACTGTATTTTTTTGGAACCATAAACATCATTGTCATAGAATCCTCAATTGACATGGCAACAGGTGA
>JAZADZ010000106.1:0-8602 GCA_036123135.1 Bacteroidota bacterium
TATTAATTCGAGTTGGGATGGAAGGTATAAGAATGCACCTGCTCAGCAAGACATATACATATGGAAGGTAGAGACCAAGGATGTGGTAACTGGTGAGTTGAAAGAGTTTATGGGACACGTAACTCTAATGAGATAACAAACCAACCTAAAATCTTCTTGAGTAGCCAACATAAGGTAAAGGAATGAATGCATTATCGCTTGGAAAAAGTGCAGACAGTCCTGGAAATCGTATGCCTAAGAGACCAAAATTCCAATTTACTGCACTGTTTCTTTTAAATTTTGCTGTAACATTTCCTACATACATGTAATTGTAAGTATCAAGATTAATCGTTGCCAATTCTCCAGCTAACGTCCATCTTTCATGGATTCTTCGCTGAGCTCCAAAATAACCTCCATATATCCAATTGTTGAAATTTTGAATGCTTGCACCAAGGAAACCAATTGTAATGTTTCGATTTTCGTTGCCGATGCTTAATCTTGGAATAATAATCGAACCAAATTCGCTATCACCAGAGCCATCTAGCGATATAAGAAATGAACCAACTACTGTAGTCCCAAAATGTAAAAAATCAAATAGTTCTGCAGAGTAGCAAACCCCCAAGTAATTGTACGCAATTCCAACACCTCCGGCAGTGAGTTCAAAATTTTTGGCAACTCCTAATTTGAAGTTATATGTTGCGCTATAGTGCGAGTTGAAAAATAAATCGTCCTTGTCAGTAATATATGCAGTAGGTAAAAAGCAATTTTGACTGTAATTAATCGATTTATTTTCAAATTCATTTTTATTCTTTAGTTCATTAATGTCTATGATTTTGATGAATCTTATATTTATCCTTTTGATTTCAAAAATTTTATTTTTACCGGTTTCAACAATTATTTTGTCATCATCCTCGTAAATTAATGTTCCTCTAATTTCTTTATCGTTTTGAAGTTGAATAACAGCTATGTTATTGGTTGAAGTATTTTCTTGTTGAGAAAATGAGAAATAAAAGTTGAGAATTGCTACAGAAACTAATGCTATTTTAACAATAACGTTCATACAATTATAAAAGTAGTCATCTTATTCAATAGGATTTCTAAATTTGTCGTATGAAATTGGACAATGATTTGTTAATTAAAGCTGCTCTTGGACAGAACGTTGAACGGACACCAGTTTGGCTAATGCGTCAGGCTGGAAGAATTCTTCCTGAGTATCGAGCGATTCGAAATTCTCTAAGTGGATTCAAAGAACTTGTTGAAACACCACATTTGGCAGCTGAAGTTACTGTTCAACCAGTTGATATTTTAAATGTAGACGCGGCAATTATTTTTTCAGATATTTTGGTAGTTCCCGATGCAATGGGATTAAGCTATCAAATGATTGAAAAAAAAGGCCCCTTTTTTGAAAAAACTGTTCAATCAATTGAAGATGTTAACCGCTTAAATGTTCCTGATGTTGAGGACAATCTTCACTATGTTATGGAAGCGATTCGAATCACTAAAAGAGAATTAAACGGAAGAGTTCCTTTGATTGGTTTTGCTGGTGCACCTTGGACAATTTTTTCATATATGATTGAAGGTCAAGGTTCAAAAACGTTTAGTAAAGCAAAGAAAATGCTTTACACCAATCCCGATTTAGCTCACGCTTTACTTCAAAAAATTACTTTGACAACAATTGATTACTTAAAAGCACAAATTAAAGCTGGTGCTGATCTTGTTCAATTGTTTGATTCATGGTCAGGAATATTAACACACCAGCAATACATTGAGTTTGGTATAAAATATGTTGATCAAATTTGCAACGCTATTAGTGATGTTCCAGTTACTGTTTTTTCAAAGGGAGCATATTTTGCAAGAAAAGAATTGGGGGAACTCAATTGCAACACAATAGGATTGGATTGGAACATGGATATTGAACAGAGCCGAAAACTGATAGGTCCCAACAAGACTTTACAAGGAAACCTCGATCCATGTGTTCTTTACTCCGATTTTGAAAACATTGAAAAGCAAACGAATGAAATGCTTTGTAAGTTTGGAAAAAATCGCCATATTGCCAATCTCGGTCATGGAGTTTACCCTGATATTTCTCCCGACAAAGTGATTTGTTTTGTTGAGGCAGTCAAATCTTATAAAAATTAATAATGATGAAAAATTTAGTATTCGCTTTTATTGCAGTAGCACTTTGTATTCCAAGTTTAGCACAGGATGTCAGTAATCTAGTGCTAAATCCTAGCTTTGAAAGCACCTCTGGAAAATTAAAAAAGTTAAAGCAAATTAACATCGCCTCCGAATGGGACTCACCTACAGCATTAAAAGCGGATTTGTACTCAATGGATAAGGATTTACCAGTCTCTGCTCCAGTGAATAACCGCGGAAAGGAATATCCAATGGATGGGGACAACTACGCTGGAATTTTAGCCTACAGTTACAACAACAAAGAGCCAAGAACTTACATCCAAACAGAGCTTCTATCTCCAATGACAAAGGGTGTAGAGTATTGCGTAAAGTTCAATGTTAGTCTCTCTGATTTGAGTAAATATGCAATTAATAACATCGGAATGTATTTTGGCAAAGAACCTTTATTTCTTGAGACAAAGGGGGATATTATTTTCCAAAGTGAAGAAGAGTTTAGAAATGTTGTTACTAATGTTGAAAACAAAGTTTACAATGGAAGATACAATTGGGAAACCGTATGTGCCATGTACAAAGCAACTGGAAAAGAAAGTTTTGTTTCAATTGGAAATTTCCACAACAACAAAGACGTCAAGGTTGAAAAATTGGGAAAGCTTGATGGTTTTTCAGGAACACAAGCTCCTTCGGCTTATTACTACATTGATCAAGTTGAAGTTTTTTTGATTGAAGATATCACTGACTGTGATTGCTCTAATCAAATGAATAAAATAAATACTGAATCTGTAATCTACCACAAAGAGCTAGTCAAACAGGATGGAAATTATACTATCAATGAGTTAATGAGCATGGGTACAGTTTATTTTGATGTCACTCGATCATCGATCGATAAAATGTTTATTGAGGGCTTAAATAAAATGGTTGAACTTTTAAATAAAAATCCTCAAATAAATATAGAGCTTCACGGACATACTGATAAAATGGAATTTTCGTCCATTAAAAAGGATCCAGAAAATCAACTGCTCATAAACCTTGGTATAAATAGAGCCAATAAGGTGAAAAAATATCTTGTAAATAAAGGCATTTCAGAGGATCGTTTGTCCACTATTAACCATGATGCTGCTCAGCCTGTTTCTGCCAGCTATTCTGAGCTCAGTCTTGCGAAAAATAGAAGGGTAGAATTTAAGATTGTTGAGTAATCTAATTCATTTCAGAAGGTTTTTTTAAAACTCATCCATGCAGGACCAAAGTGAAAAAGGCAACAAAAAAGTAATCAATGCATGGACACTTTACGATTGGGCAAATTCTGTTTATCCGCTCGTAATAACTACAGCAATTTTTCCCTTATATTACAAAAGTGTTGTTGGAAATAATGCGTTAGTTTTTGGAAGAACATTTGATAGTGTTGAAATATATTCCTATGCTGTAGCACTTTCATTGTTAGTTGTTAGTATTCTTTCGCCCATTCTTTCTGGAATTGCAGATTTCGTTGGAAATAAGAAGATTTTCATGAAAGCTTTCAATTATTTAGGAGCATTTTCTTGCCTTGGGCTTTTTATGTGGGAAAAAATTCCTATTGAAATGGGATTACTTTTTTGCATTACTGCAAATATTGGTTTTTGGGGAAGCATTGTTTTTTACAACGCATATCTTCCTGAAATTGCAAAGCCTGAAAATCACGATAAAATTAGTGCCAAAGGTTTTTCAAGAGGATACTTAGGGAGTTCTATATTATTGGTTTTATGCTTGATTTCAATAATGGTGCTGGAATGGAGTCCAAAGTATAGCTTCCTAATGGCAGGAGTTTGGTGGATTGCATTTGCGCAAGTCACCTATAAAAATTTACCAGGTAAAATTTCTAAAAAAGTAAATTTATCAAAGGGTGTTTTTTCGGAAGGCTATAAGGAGCTAAAATCTGTTTGGATTGAATTTTCAACCATCAAAAGACTAAAAAGATACCTGATAGCTTTTTTTGTTTTTAGTATGGCTCTACAGACGATAATGACAATGGCACAGTTTTTTGGTACGGAGGCAATTGATTGGTCGATTGGTGTCGATTTTTCCAATTTAAATTCCTCATCCGAAAATTATCAAGTTCAACGCCAAGATATGATAGAATCTCATATGCAAACTGGAATGATTGTTAGTATATTATTTATTCAGCTAATAGCAATTCCTGGTGCCATTTTATTTGCTAAGCTCTCTGGATTATGGGGTAATATTAAAGTTTTAATTGTTGCTCTTATTTTTTGGATTCTAATTTGTTTAAGCGCCTATTTTGTGTTCTCACCCATTCACTTTTATATTTTAGCTGGTTCAGTAGGATTTGTAATGGGTGGAATTCAGTCGTTGTCTAGATCTACCTACTCTAAATTCTTACCCCAAACTGAGGACCATGCATCTTACTTTAGTTTTTATGATGTTCTTGAAAAAGTCGGAATGACTATTGGAATTTTAAGTTTTGGATATCTTACTGGAGCTTTCAGTATCCGCTATTCAATTATGGCTTTAACATTATTTTTTGTTGTTGGATTAATTTTACTTTTGTTCGTTCCAAAAGAAAAAAAAATTGATTTGTCTACTTAAATTTCACAAATGAATTACGATATAGCAATTATTGGAGGAGGTATTGTTGGTGCCGCTACCTTATACAAACTACAACGAGCTTACCCTCAGCTTTCCATTGTCCTTTTTGAAAAAGAAGACCAACTTGCTGCCCACCAAACTGGAAATAATTCTGGTGTTATTCACTCGGGACTCTACTACAAACCAGGTTCTTTAAAAGCCAAAAATTGTGTCAGTGGAAGACATGAGCTGGTGAAATTTGCAAAGGATTATAATGTAAGTCATGATGTTTGTGGAAAAGTGGTTGTAGCCACCAAACAAAGCGAGTTTAAATTTATGGACGAAATTTTCGAAAACGGACTTGCCAATAAGACAGAAGGTATTGAAAAAATCTCTGGGGACCAAGTGAAAGATATTGAACCTTTTGTGGAAGCTAAGGCAGGTATATGGGTGCCTTGTACTGGTATAATTGATTTCGTTGGAGCAACCAATAAAATGGTGGAAGTTGCCCTTGGAATTAATGAAAAGAGCAAAGTTGCTCTTTCTGAGGAGGCTGTTTCATTTCAGCACAATACAGACGGCACAACTATTACAACCAATAAATCCACTTATAACGCTAAATTCTTAATTTTTTGTGGTGGGCTTCAGGCAGATCGACTTGCAAAAAAAGATGGAGTTGGTGTCCCAGAAAAAGTTGTTGGTTTTAGAGGTGATTATTACGTGTTAACCGATGATGCTAAACACAAGGTTAAAAATTTAATTTATCCAGTGCCAAATCCTGAGTTTCCATTTTTGGGTGTCCATTTTACTAGGATGGTTAACGGAGATGTTGAGTGTGGTCCAAATGCTGTTTTCACGTTTAAAAGAGAGGGATATGGGAAAACAGATTTTAATTTAACTGACACTATTGACGCACTTTCTTATTCTGGAACTTGGAAGCTTTTTTTCAAAAACATGAGTTTTGGTATAGATGAATATAGAAGAGCCTTTTCAAAGCGTTTATTTTTAAAAACACTTCAGGGTCTAATTCCATCTCTTCAAATGGAAGATATTAAGCCTGGTAGAGCAGGTGTTAGGGCTTTACTTCTTGGAAAAGATGGGGATACAAAGGACGATTTTAGAATTGAATACTCTAAAAACAGCATTCATATTCTAAATGCTCCCTCACCAGCTGCAACAGCTTGCTTAGCAATTGGAAATGATGTTTGTGAGATGGCATCAAAGCATTTCAATCTTAACTAAAGATGAGCTAGCTTTCGGGGGAGATTTTATATTTATTGAAAAAATTATTCCAATCCCACAGATAGTTCTCCATTATGGTGTCCATTCTTTTTAGGAATATTGGGTTTGGTGCGTTTAGCTGTGCAAAATAATCATCCTGAAATTTACCTAGAGAGTATTTGAAGAAGACTGCTTTAGACATCCCATAAATTGTGTTTTTAGACGGGTGGTTAACTCTGGAGCAAAAATCAGAATAATTTTCAATTATTTTCTTCATTTGCTTAAATTCAAGTCCATAAACGCGACTAAATTTTTCTACAATTTTCCCTTTTATTAACATCTCCTCCGAAGCTGAGAAATATTTTGATAGAATTTTAAGATTAGCAGTAAGAACAATCATCATAAACTTGTCACTATCGTCTTTTTCAATCAATGGGGGATTTTCAAAAACTGGATCATGAATAATACTATCTCTTACTTCTTCAAAAGTGTTGTCTACAACACTTATTATGGTGTTGACGAAAATGTTAGCAGTTTTATCTTCAGTTAATTTTTTCTTGCCGAAAAGAGTACTTAGCATTAAATAAAAGTTAACAACGAACTACACAAAAATATTTGTCAAATCGATTTCTATTTAAAAACAACAGTTTGGTTTTTCCACAAAGTTTTCCACGAACTCCTTCAGTAAGTATCATTTTAAATGAAAAAAGAAGTCAATAATTTTCATCTTCTTACACAATTAAAAATATATTTGCGTTCTTAATGTTCTTATAATCATTTAATGGATAAAAATACACTCATTGGTATAGTTTTAATTGGGTTAATCTTTATTGCCTTTATGTTTGTTAATCAAAAAGAGCAAGAGGCGATAGAACGTGCCAATCAAGCTCAACAAACATCTGCTCAAGAAAATGAAATTATCTCCAATTCTTCCATTGTCAGTTCTTCTGACACAATTGCAAATGATTTTAATGATGTAATCTCTGAAGATAATTTAGAGAATGCTGATTCCATCAGTGGGTTGTCTGCTGTTCAATTAGCTCGAAGAAAACAAAAATTTGGGATTTTTCACCCTGCTTTGGAAGGAGAGAAAAAATATTCTTATTTGGAAAACGATAAAATTAAAATCAAATTTTCAAATATCGGCGCTAGGATTGTAGAAGTCTTTTTGGTTCAGAAAGATGAAAACGGTAATTATATTTACAAAACTCATACTGATTTTGTAAACAATCAGAACAATCCAATTCAACTTTTTGAAGAACAAACATCAAATCAAGAACTTAGCTTTAATATCAAGGATGAGTTTGGAGATTATATTCCTGTCAGTACAAAAAACTTATTTTTCGAAAATACACTTGAAAATGATTCTACTCTTTTGTTTAGATTAAAATCAGAAAATCCTCAAAAATCTCTTGTATTCAGGTACTTATTACCCTCGAAAAGTTTTCATGTAAATTATTCAATTGATTATTCATCTGTTGAAGATGAGATTGATCTAGGAAGTTCAAGACTAGATTGGTCCATGAAGGGATTATCTACCGAGAAATTAGCTGATGAAGAACGTTTTACATGTTCTGCGATGTTCCGATACGACGGCGAGACAAGAGATTACCTTTCTGAGAGAAGTGATGATGAGGAAAAGATTGATGGAAATTTAGATTGGTTAGCCTATAAGTACAAATTTTTCTCCTCTATTTTAATAACTGACGGAGGTAAATACGAAGGTGAAGTAAGCCAGATTCAATTGCCCGATGAAACTGATTATACAATTGCCTACAGTTCAAGTTTATACATGCCCTACCCAGAATCTAGAAAAACCAATTTGAAATTTTATTTTGGCCCCAACGACAGTGAGCTGCTTTCTTCTTATGATTTGGCCATGGACCAAATCATTAATCTTGGATGGGGAATTTTTAGATGGACAAACAATTTACTGATAGAACCGATTTTTAATTTGTTAAAGAAATCTGGTTTATCCTTTGGCCTAGTTATACTATTAGTTACCCTAATTGTTAAATTAATTACACTTCCCCTTACCTACAAGAATTACAAGTCGTCAGCAAAAATGAAGGTTTTAAAACCTGAAATTGATAAAATAAATAAAAAATTCGAAGGTAAAACTGACAAAGACGTAATGATGAAAAAACAGCAAGAAACAATGGGTCTATACCGGAAAACTGGTGTCAACCCAATGTCTGGTTGTATCCCCATGTTGGTGCAAATGCCAATTTTATTGGCTGTTTTTAGATTTATTCCTTCAAGTTTAGATTTAAGACATAAAAGTTTTTTGTGGGCCGAAGATTTATCCTCTTACGATGAAATTTTTTCTTGGTCTGCTGAGATTCCCTTACTCTCTTCATTTTATGGAAATCATGTAAGTCTTTTTACACTACTAATGGCTGTTTCAACACTATTTTACACCATGTTCAATAGCAATCAAATGGCTCCCTCTCAACCAGGAATGCCTAACATGAAAGTAATCATGTATATTTTCCCATTTATGATGTTATTCTTCTTTAATACTTATTCCTCTGGTTTAAGTTATTATTATTTGTGTGGAAATCTAATGAATCTAGGAATTATGTGGGGCATCAAAAAGTATATGATTGATGAAAATAAAATTCGTCTACAAATTGAACAAAACAAAAAGAAGCCAAAAAAGAAGTCTAAATTTCAACAGAGAATGGAAGCCATGGCAAAAAAACAA
>JAZADZ010000107.1:0-18205 GCA_036123135.1 Bacteroidota bacterium
AGATAGAGATGGTTCTGTTCAGCATTTAGATTTTCTTTCAGATCTTGAAAAAGATGTTTTCAAAACTTACTCTGAGATTGATCAAATGGATATTGTCTACCAAGCTGCAAATCGTCAAAGCTATATTGATCAAGGACAATCGTTAAATATCATAGTTCACCCTGAAATGCCTGTAAAAGAAATCAATAAAATATACATTACTGCATGGAAGCTAGGGCTTAAGTCGTTATACTATCAACACAGCATGAATGCTGCGCAAAAATTTAAGCAGAAGAAAGATTGTGCTAGCTGCGAAGCATAGACTTACAAGGATTTATTAGATTAATTTTAAAATGCACTTATTCCTGTGATGTCTCTTCCAGTGATAAGCTCATGTATTTCGTTTGTTCCTTGATATGTAATTAACGTTTCTAGGTTAATCATGTGTCTCATCACAGGATAATCACTAGTAATACCCATTCCACCAAGTGTTTGCCTTGCTTCACGAGCAATTTGCTGAGCTACTTTAACATTATTTCTTTTTGCCATTGAAACTTGCTGGTAAGAACACTTTTTTTTATCCATAAGAATACCCAATTGTAAGCACAACAATTGAGATTTGGTGATTTCAGTTATCATATCTGCTAATTTTTTTTGAATCAACTGATTACTTCCAATGGGTTTTCCAAATTGAATTCTTTCCTTGGAATACTTGAGAGCAGTCTCGTAACATTCCATTGCAATTCCAATACTTCCCCATGCAACAGCATACCTGCCAATATTCAAACACTCGTATGCATCCTTAATTGAAGTACTTTTTTCTAACACTTGATCAATAGATGTCTCAGAGTTTGAGAAAACAAGTTCTCCAGTTTTTGAGGAACGGAAAGACCATTTATTATTTATAGTGGTGGTTGAGTAATTGGAAATATTGTTTGTTTCAATAATAATTCCTCTAACTTTTTGATTCTCATCCTTAACCCAAATAATTGCAATATCTGCTGTTTCGGCATTTCCAATCCACATTTTACTCCCGTTGATGAATATTTTATCTTCTTTTTGCTTGTAATAACTATGCATTGAAGAGGGATTTGAACCGAAATCAGGTTCTGTCAATCCAAAAGCTCCAAGCAGTTCACCACTGGCAAGTTTGGGTAAATACTTGAGTCTTTGCTCCTCTGAACCAAATCGATAGATTGCATACATCACCAATGATGTTTGAATTGAACTGATAACTCGGATAGAGCTATCGCCTTTTTCAAGTTCTTGCATCATTAATCCAAATGAGATATAATCAGCACCAACGCCACCGTATTTCTCAGGGATAATTAAACCAAATGCGCCAATTTTTGAAAGTTCTTGAATGATATATGCTGGAGTTTCTTCTTTTTGAAAATGTTCTTCGATATTAGGTTTCACATATTTATTTACCCAATCTTTAGTTGCATTTCTGATTAGTTTTTGTTCTTCAGTTAAACTGTCACTAATATTGTAATAATCAGTTGTTGTTGACATATTTCGAATTTTTAACAAAACTAGTTTAAGCTTTCTTCAAAATAATTTTGATTAGGGAATTAACAATTGAAATTTAAACTTTTGACATTTTACTGACATATCTACTAATCTTTTAGAATTAGACTAGTATTTCTTTTTTGAGATTTTATTTCCGGTGATGAGTTTTTGAGATTTACTTTTGAAACGAAGCTGAGTATCAGAAGACAACTTTTGATGTTTTGTTTTGCGGTTACTGACTCTTTTTCTCCATCGTTTAAAACTGTTTGGTTTTAATTCTTGGCGCATAAGTTGTATGACTTCAGCTTCATTCAGGTTAAACTGATATTGGATGGCTTCAAATGGGGTTCTATCCTCCCATGCCATGGAGATTACCCTATCAATTTCTTGCAATGAAAGGGTTGAGTCATTTTTTCTTTTCATTCCTACATCTTTTGCTACAATAAATAACATTGTCCCAGTTATTGTTCCATTTTTTTCTTTTGTTAAAAAGTCTATTGCAACTTGGACAGGTTTTGTAATGGTCTGTGTTTTGCAAGTTTTCTCTAATCCTCATCGAAATTTGGTAGATTTTCAATTCTTGCATAAGGAAACTCAGCATTAAAATTGAGGTTGTAGTACGAATTCAATCCTCCAATTCCAACCGATGCTGACTTTTCTAAATTAAGGTAGCCTTCTTCAGACATGATGTTTTCTGGAAGATAAATGTGTCTTATTTCACCAATAATTAATTTTGTGCCGTTAATTTTTACGTCAACTTCTTCAACAAAAGACAATCCAATTTTGATTTTTGACTCTAAAAGGTAAGGGGCATAAAAATTGTTTATATACTGTTCAGTGAGCTTTAGTTTCTCAAATTCTGAGACGTAGCTGGAAAATTTAACCGAGCTGTAGTGTGCCTTCTCAATAATTCTTTTATCAATGTGATTTATGGTGTAAGAACCAGTTTCTAAGATATTTTCGTAAGTATCTCTTCTAATTTTTGTTGAAGGACGAAGAAAAAAACCAATTAGAGCAGGATGGCTTCCCAAATGTACAACTGAGCTAAAAATTGCAAGATTAGTATGACCCTCTAGCGATTTTGAACCGATTAAATTTCCTGGTTTAATTCCTGTTATTGAATTAATAATATTGAGCCGTTTTACTCGGCTTAGATTTTCAATATCCTCCTTTGAAAAATACATGGTCAAGAAAGCTCTTTTAAGTAGTTGTTCGCAGTAGTCATGAGATTATCTTTTTTTGTGGTATCCCATTTGTCAAATGTTCTAACTAGCATGCTAAGTCTTGGATTTTTTAAAAAGAAGTCTCTGTGGGTATTCATAAATCTCCAAAATAGAGCATCCCAAATTTCTTGCCATGGACCCTTCGAGTAGTTACTCATTTTAAAAATATAATTACTGCTGCTGATGTAAGGTTTAGTAGTCATTAGCCCACCATCGGCATATAAACTCATACCATATACATTTGGAACCATTACCCAATCATACGCATCAATGAAAAGCTCCATAAACCAGCGGTAAACACTATCAGGACTGAATTCACATAGCATCATAAAGTTGGATAGAATCATTAATCGTTCAATGTGGTGGCAATATCCAGTTTTTAGTACTTTTTTTATGGAATCGTCAATAGGGTCTATTCCAGTAGTTCCGTCGTAGAAGGATTGTGGTATTTCTCTGGAAAATCCCCAAAAGTTAGTTGTTCTTTGTATAGAACCTTTACAATTGTAAATGCCTCGTATAAATTCTCTCCAACCAATGACTTGACGAATAAATCCTTCAGTAGAGTTTAATGGAATGTTATGTTGTGACGAAAATTCAAGTGATCTGTCTATAACATATCCTGGGTCCAGTAAACCATTGTTTAATATTGGAGAAATTATGCTATGGTTTAAAAAAATTTCTTCCTTTACAATTGCATCCTCATAAACTCCAAAATCATAGAACTTGTGCAACAGAAAGTCTTCGAACCATTTTTTACTTTCATTGAAAGTAACTGGATAGCTTTTATTGGGAGATATTTCTCCAGGATTATCAGAAAAATTAGTTAGAGTGTAGGTTACCGCCTCACTGAAAAAATCGTTGGATAAAAATTTAGTTTCAGGAGGTGTTAAATTTTTTGGATATTTTTTTCTGTTTTCACTGTCAAAAGTCCATTTGCCACCTTCAGGTTTATTGTCATGGTCAACTAAAATTTTGAGTTTTTTTCGCTGATTTTTGTAAAAAGTTGTCTGGTGGAATTTTTTATTATTTGGATTAAATTGTTTGGAGTTTTCTAAAGTTGTGTTAATAAAAAGCTGGTTGTCGAACCAATTAATTTGAAGATTATTTTCAAGTGATTGTTTGGTTATTCTTTTGCTTAACAAATAGTCTTCAGAATAATAGGTGTTAACTTGAGTGTATTCATTGGATGATAGCGAATCAATTAGCACTCTAATGTCTGATCGCTCATCTGAGCTTTCAATGTAGTGAACGTTAATGTTTTTATTTTTTAAAAAAGAGGTATAAAATTTTAAAGAAGCTCTGTGGAATGCAATTTTTTGTTTGTGGAATTTATATTGTTTGAAAAATAAATATTCCTCTACAATGTAACAATCGTTCTCAGCGGGGAGGTGAAAATCCTCAAAGAGTTGGTTGGGTAATATTAGGTTTGCAGCTTTCAATTTTTATTTTCAGCTTTTTCGATTGCATCAATTTTATTCAATATTTCTTGAGCCTCATATTCAAGCTTGTCACTTTCCCTACGATTGACCTTCGATTGATCGAAAGCTTTTTTTTTGAGATCTTTGTATTGAGCCATTAGTTTTTCTTTTTCAGACTTCTTTTTAAATAATCCAAACATTTTGTTTATTATTTTATAAAATTTCTTAAACAAAAATAACCATAACAGATGAAAACTTTGTTTTGTTTAATAAACTTTCTGTCGTTTTTTCTTCAAATTTTTACATTTGACGCAATTAAATTTATGTGATTATGATTACCAAGCCTGAAAGAAAATATGTCCCAAAAGATTTAACAATAAATTCTTGGGATAGTTTAGCCTCCATATTTAAGGAGTTGCTTAATAGGCCCATTAATAGTGTTTCAGAACTTGAAAAATGGATGTTTGACAATAGTGAGCTTTCCGCAGTTTTAGAGGAAGATATGGCCTGGCGGTACATACGAATGAATGTAAATACTACAGACAAGCATTTACAAAATGAATTTAATTTTTGGATTAGAGAAATAGCTCCAAAGATTGCTCCTTTTGCGCATAAGTTTAATCTAAAGCTATTCAATTCTCCTTTCAAAGATCAATTGGACTACAATACATACAACGTGTACTTAAGGGGAGTAAAAAATCAAATTGATATTTTTAGAGATGAAAATATATTGCTGCTTACTCAAATTCAAGAAAAACAGCAATTGTATGGATCTATTACTGCAAACATGTCAATCGAACATGATGGTGAAATTTTAACACTTCAGCAGGCTGGTCAATTGTTGAAATCTACTGATCGAACTATTAGAAAAGAGGTCTATGATAAAATTACCAATCGGAGATTAGAAGATGTCAAACAATTTGATGATCTATTTGATGAATTAATACAGCTGAGACAACAAGTTGCTTTAAATGCTGGGTTTGATAATTTTAGAGATTACATGTTTTCGGCAATGGGTAGGTTTGACTATTCTCCTGAAGATTGTATCAATTTTCATAACTCTGTAAAAAAACACATTGTTCCTATTGTAACTAAACTGGAAAAAGAAAGAAAAAAGAAGCTTAAATTATCTTTATACAAACCTTGGGATACTCAAGTAGACGCAGAAAATAAATCTCCTCTATCACCATTTAAAACGGACAAGGAACTTATTCAAAAATCAATTGATTGTTTCAATAAACTAGACCCCTATTTTGGAAAATGTATTGAAACAATGGCTAAGATGAAGCATTTAGACCTCGAATCCAAACAAGGGAAAGCACCTGGTGGTTTTTTATATCCGCTGTATGAAATTGGAGTTCCTTTTATTTTTATGAATGCTGTTGGAAATCAAAGAGATGTTGTAACAATGATTCATGAGGGTGGTCATGCAATCCATTCCTTTTTGAGTAGAAATTTATCTCTTACAGAGTTTAAAAGTACTCCTTCGGAAGTCGCTGAGCTTGCATCTATGGCTATGGAACTTCTTTCGATGGACAATTGGAATACATTTTATCAAGAAAAAAATGATTTAAAAAGAGCCAAAATTGAACATTTAGAAAAGGCATTAGAGGGACTTCCTTGGATTGCAGCTATAGATATGTTTCAACATTGGATTTACACAAACAATCATTCTGCTCAACAGAGGAGGGATAAATGGGTAGAAATTAACAATCAATTGGGCAATCAAATTATAGATTGGAGTGATTATGAATTGGCTCTTCAAAATCAATGGCAAAAGCAACTGCATTTGTACGAAGTTCCTTTTTATTACATTGAATATGGAATGGCCCAGCTCGGAGCAATTGCAGTTTGGCGCAATTATAAACTGAACGGATCTAGAGCAATCGAAGAATACAAAAAAGCACTTGCACTTGGGTATACTAAAACCATTTCCGAAATTTACACAACCGCTGGTATAAAATTTGATTTTTCGGAAGATTACATCAAAGAGCTTTCTGACTTCATTTTAGATGAAATAAAGACAATCAAATCAGAAGTTGATTAGTTTCAAAATTTATTTTCTGTTTTTTTGGAAAAAAATCATTCCTATAAATAAGTTCTGACTTGTTTTTTTAACTTCGAAAATCAAATTTTATTTCAATGAAAAGCCTACTGTATTTTACTTTATTCCTACAATTTATTTTACACTCAGTTGTAGCTCAAGTTAACCCAAAAAATATTGAAATTGTAAGGGGAAAGTATGGAACTCCACATATTTTTGCCAATACTGATAAAGAGGCTTCATATGGTCTTGCTTGGGCTCATGCAGAAGATGATTTTAAAACCATACAGCAAACATTCTTGCCTGTAAAAAGTTTACTTGGAAAATATTTGGGCCCTGATGGTGCTCAGCTAGACTACATTGTTTATTTACTCAAATGTAAAGAAACAGTAGAAGCCAATATGCATAAGCTTTCAAAAGAAGTATTGGAAGTTATCGATGGATATGTTCAGGGAATCAATGCATTCGCTAAAGCACATCCAGAACAAATTTTGGTAAAAAACACCTTTCCGATTACAGTCAAGGAATACCTGATTGGTTACAATATTGTAATTCACTTTTTCTCTGACTCTGGAGATATGTTAAAAAAACTTTTTGGAAATAAAATAGCTCCCTTGGAAGAGATTTCCTTGAATGCCGTTGGATCAAATGGATTTGCATTTCAAAGAAAAAAAACAACAGATTCTAAAACCTACCTTAATGTCAATACTCATCAACCACTTGAAGGGCCTTTTGCATGGTACGAAGCTCATGTTGTATCCAATGAAGGGTGGAACATGTTGGGTGGACTATTTCCAGGTTCACCATTTCCATTTATTGGTACGAATGAACACCTTGGTTGGACTCATACTTACAATTACCCAGATTTAATTGATTTATACCAGCTTGAAATGCACCCTAGAAACAAACGAAAGTATAGATTTGATGATAAATGGGTAAAGCTGAACAAATCGATGGCAAAGCTCAAAGTCAAACTTAAGTCTGGGATTACTGTTCCTGTAAGAAAAAAAGTATTTTGGAGTGTGTATGGTCCAGTAGTCAAAAATGATAGTGGTGTATTTTCTTTTCATTTAAATGCTTTGGAAAACGTTTCCTCAATAGACCAATGGTATCACATGAATAAGTCATCCAATTTTGACGAATTCAAACAAGCCTTAGAAATTATGGGTATTCCGAGATTTAATATTGTTTATGCTGATAAAGAAGACAATATTTACTATTTAAGTAATGCTCAGCTCCCAGTTAGAGACACTTCCATAAATTGGACATCAGTTATTCCAGGAAATACATCTAAAACAATAACAAATGCTTACCACAAAATTGAAGAACTTCCTCAAGTATTAAATCCTTCTTGTGGTTATATTTTCAATACCAATAATAGCCCTTTCAATTGTACAGATAGTTTGGATAACCCAGATGAGAGCAACTTTCCAGCTACCTTTGCCTTCAGAGAGGATGTCAACAATAGAAGTATTCGTTTTGAGGAACTCATTGCTCAATTTGAAAAAATATCATACGAAGATTTTTTAAGCATCAAATACGATCAGCAATATCCATATCCAATTTTTTGCCCTTTTGAAATTAATGGAGTTTTTGATTTAAATCCGTTGGATTATCCACAAATTGAAGAGTTAATTCACCTATTTAAAAACTGGGATCGTAAGGCTGATGTAAACAATAAAGCTGCTGCTCAATGGTATGTATATTTCAAACATCTGAGAAAAAGAGTACGGAAAATGAAGTCTGATAGTATACTTCCAATTCATGATTCCATTTTGGTTAAATCATTAGAATATACAAAGGAATATTTCATAAAAAACTTTGGTACAAATGATGTATTATTTGGTGATTTTCAAAAACACGTACGCGGTGATGTTGAGTTTCCAGTTTCAGGACTAATGGACATGATAGCAGCTACATCTTCAAGTCAAATTGATTCCACTAAAATTAAAGCTGTTTCAGGAGACTCCTACATTATGCTCATAAGGTACAGCGATGATAATGTTGAAATTGAAACAGTACTTCCCTATGGAATAAGTACCGATGAAAATTCACCACATTACTCTGATCAAATGAACATGTATGTGAATCACCAACGAAAAAAGATGACACTTAATAAAGATGAAATTTATAAAAGTGCCAGAAAAATTTATCATCCTAAATAAGTTTATTAAGCGCTAATGCTGCCTCTTTTGTAGAGTAAATCGTATGTAAGCAAGACTTATTGTGGCAGATGTAAATAGCTGTTTTATCTTTTAAATATTTCCCTTCAAAAATAGGAATTGATGATTCTGTTTCGCTTCCACAAAAAAAGAAATTCGGTAAGAAAAAATCGTTGAGTTCTTTTTTAAATTTTTTTGAATCTTTTCCTGTTATAACAATTTGAATAGGTTCCCGAATCACCCAATTAATTAGTTTCCCCCAGTTTGCATAATATCCAGGAGAATTTCTGTAATAAGGAAGAATATGTGAACACATTCCAATTGCTTGATCAATGAACTTTTGGTTGACATAAATGAGACCTAGCAAATAAAGATTAATTGCCATCTGTGAATTAGAACTTGGAATTACATTGTCACTCATTTCCATTTTTTGACCGACCAGTTTATTTGAAGATGAATTACAATAATAAAATAAGTGTCCATTTTCAGTCTTAAAATTATCGATGCAGTAGTTTGTCATATTGCAAGCAAGGTCCAACCACTTTTGGTCAAATGTAGTTTGATACAACTCTATAAATGCTTGTATTGTGAAAGCATAATCGTCCAAAAATCCATCGATGGAGTTGGAGGTATAATTCATTGTTCTTTGCAGACTGAAATCTTTACCAATGGATCTTTTGCAAAAAAGATTACCAATTTCAATAGCTTTCTTTAAGTATTCATCAATTTGAATTGCATTATAGGCTTGGATTAATCCAGTCACTGTTAAGGCATTCCAACAGGTTAGAACTTTACTATCGATGATTGGTTTTTCTCTTTTATTTCTGGCTTTAAGCAGAATTTTTTTTGACTTTTCTAATTCTGATTTAAACGATTTTAATTCAATCGATTTGGCTTTACAATATTCTTCTTCAGAGCAAGAAAGGAAGAGAATATTTCTGCCATTATCCCAGTTTCCATGAAGTTGAACATTAAAAAAGTTTTCAATATTTATGTCACTTACATGCTCTTTTATTTCGTCGAATTTCCAAGTATAAAATTTACCTTCAACTCCTTCAGAGTCAGCGTCAATTGAGCTGAAATATCCAACATTCTTACAGTACAAATCTGAATTTAAGAAATCTATGCATTCACGAACGATTTTTGAATAATATTCATCTTTTGTCAATTGAAATGCTATGGAATACGTACCAATAAGCTGAGCGTTATCATACAGCATTTTTTCAAAATGAGGTGCAAACCATTTTTCGTCAGTTGAATATCTAGAAAAACCCCCTTGAAGATGGTCATAAATCCCTCCGAAATACATTTTATTCAATTGATTTTTTGCTGCAATGAATAACGTTTCGTCTCCAAGTATTGTGTAGCAATGCATCAGATGATTGATTGCGGCTGGCATCGGGAATTTTGGAGCGCCTATACTTCCACCATAAGTTGGGTCAATTGTTCTTTTCCATTTTTCAATTGCTTCTTTTAGAAACGAACTACTTACTTTGTGGATGGGATGGGCTTTCTCAAATTCGTTTGAGTTGACCGCGTCTGTTAGACGGTTTGCTTGAGCAATTAATTTTTTTCTATTGTCTTTGTATAAATCTACAATTTGGTTTAGAAGACTTGACCATTGTTTTTTATTGAAATAGGTTCCTCCATAAAATGGTTTTCCATTTGGAAGAGTAATGCAATTAAGCGGCCATCCTCCATGTCCACCTAAGAGCTGAACTGCTTCCATGTACAGCATATCAACATCTGGTCGTTCTTCTTTATCAACTTTTACACAAATGAAATTATCGTTCATTAAACTTGCAATTTGATCGTCTTCAAAAGATTCGTTCTCCATAACATGGCACCAGTGACAAGCAGAATAACCAATACTAATAATTACAAGCTTACCATCTTTTTCAGCCTTTTCAAATAGGCTATCACTCCAAGGAATCCAGTTGACTGGATTGTACGCATGCTGCAATAAGTAAGTGCTCTTTTCGTTTATCAGTAAGTTAGCAGATTTTTTCTTCAAAGCAGTTAAATGTAATGTTTAATATTAGATGTATGTAAATAAGGATGACGTTGGATTAAAAATAGGTAAATTAAAAAGATATCAATATCTTCACGCCAAATTTAGAAATGTGAAAAAACATCTAAAATATCCATTGCAAATTGTAAGATTCTTCCTGCTTTTCAAAAAAGCAGTAGTTTCCATTATTTTTTTACTTTTTCTTTCCAACTTTTTATTTCCTCAGTTAATTTCAACTTATTTACTACCCTCAGAAACTATTTCAGAGAATATCATTAACCTAGATGCTGAAAACGAAAATTCAGAGCATGAAAATAAAAACGAAGAAATTGAAGATGCGGAATCAGATGATTTTTTTGATTTTTTCAATCCACAACTGCTTGGTTCCAACACTAATTGGTCGCTAAATTATTTCTCTCAGTCTATTTTTCCTTCATCCTTGTATGAGAATCCAACCCCTCCACCTGAGCTTTCTTAGCCATTTGAATAACATATGATAGTCGAATTCATGTTGTCAATCAATCAGCACTAACTTAAAATTTAAAAATCAAAATCATTTATTTAAAAACTTTTTAATCATGAGTACTTTAAACCCATTTAAACATTTAAAAGCTGATATTCCAGCTAGTATTGTTGTTTTCTTTGTTGCTTTGCCCCTCTGTTTGGGTATTGCCCTTGCCTCTGGTGCACCATTATTTTCAGGCTTAATTGCAGGAATAGTTGGCGGTATCGTTATAGGAACCATTAGCGGATCAAATATTGGAGTTAGTGGTCCTGCTGCAGGTCTGGCTGCTATTGTTTACGTTGCAATTCAAGAACTTGGTATGCAAGATTTTTTAGTAGCTGTAGTTTTAGGAGGTGTTTTCCAAATTCTTCTAGGTATTGCAAGAGCTGGAATCATTGGATACTACTTTCCATCTTCAGTAATCAGGGGAATGCTTACAGGAATTGGTATTATTATTTTCATCAAACAAATACCCTTCTTTTTTGGACACATCGATGCAAAAACCAAAGGTTTTGGCTTATCTGACTTTCTTGGAAGTTTAGAAAAAATTGAAACTTCTTCAATTATAATCGGAGCAGTTGGACTTTTGATTTTGCTCTTGTGGAATGGTATACTTTCCAAAAAAGGTAAAATTTTCCAAATTATTCAGGGGCCTATTGTTGCTGTAGTCGTAGGAATAGTATATTACTTGACCACCAAAGGCGGTGGACTTGAAATAGCTGGACCAAATATGGTAGACGTTCCTGTATTTGATAGTTTTAATAGCCTCAAAGGCCAAATGAACTTTCCTAATTTTGCTTCAATTACAAAACCTGAGGTGTTGATAACTGCATTTACCATTGGATTGGTTGCAAGTTTAGAAACCTTGTTGTGTGTTGAAGCAACAGATAAATTAGATCCTGACAAAAATGTTACGCCTACCAACAGAGAGTTATTTGCTCAAGGCACGGGTAATATAATTTCTGGTTTAATCGGTGGACTTCCTGTAACACAGGTAATTGTTCGAAGCTCAGCAAATATTAATTCTGGTGGAAAGACTAAGCTATCAGCCATCGTCCATGGTTTTTTATTGCTGATCTTTGTTTTACTTATCCCGAATTTATTAAACAACATTCCTTTAGCTGTTTTAGCAGCTGTATTGTTTATTGTTGGTTATAAATTAGCAAAACCTGAACTATTCATAAAAATGTATAAGCTTGGATGGAAACAGTTTGTTCCTTTCATTGTCACTGTTGTGGGTATTGTAGGAACAGATCTTCTAAAGGGCATTGGAATGGGACTTGTGGTTGCAATAATTATAATTTTAATTAAGAGCTATCAAAACTCTCATTTTTTAAACATCGAAGAAGAGTCTTCAGGAGAATCTAAAGTAAAAATGACGCTCGCAGAGGAGGTTACCTTTTTTAATAAGGGAGCAATATTGAAAGAATTAGATCAGTTAGCAGAAAACACAAGACTAGAGCTTGATGTTCGAAAAACAAAATATTTAGATAATGATATTATTGAAATATTAGAGGATTTTGCTTTAAAAGCCAAGAACAGAAATATTGATATTCAATTAATTTCTGAGAAAGGAAACATAAGTAATCCCGAAAGTTTTAGTGAATTTTTCAAGCTAAGTCCAGTGACTTAGTACATCAATTTATTTTTTTTGGTTCATTAGCGTCTCCAGAGCCTCAGCAACTTGATGTTGGTGTAAAACAACAGTGAGCTCGTTCGTAGTTGATATCACTTCAACTAAGTTCAACCCCCTTTGTGCTATTGCTCCCAAGATTGAATAGTAAAGACCTATGGTCTGTGTATTCTCTTTTGGGAGTTCAATTGTTATACTCGCTAGATTTTCTTTTTTAGTGTTAAATGAGATTTCTTTTATATTCTTTTCAAAAACTATTCTCAGGTTCTCACTTATTATAATAGTGGTTTCATTCACCCCTTTGGAAAGTGCATGAAAACCTTTTGAATTGGAAAGAATGCTTAAGTTGAACTTAGATTTTATTTTTTCAAATTTTTCACTATTAGAAAAATTGTAGACAATTAGTCCTGATCGAACAGTTATATCGCCTAATTTTTTTAGCTGTTTTTTTAAACTCCTAGTCTTTTGAATTTCTTCAATTTCCATTCGTTTTAACGTCATTATTATTGCATTTGTATTGATTTTTCTTCCAACATAGGATGATATTTTAGGTTCCATTCTTCTAGCCAATGATGAAATATTGATAATACCATCACTTATGTATTCGCTAAGAAATGGAACTTTTCTAAGTTCACTTTCTACAAGGTTTCTAATTGTAATCATGTTAAAATTTTAACAAAAAGTTAAAAAAAAGACAAATATATGATTTTACTTTTTTGAATGAATTTACAGTTATAAGTTCGTTCAAAAAAAATGACAACACCTTACTATGTATATGACTTGGATTTATTGGAACAAACACTACAAAATCTTACGCTTTATGCTGGAAATTATAAAATACATTATGCGATAAAAGCAAATTCAGATTTTAAAATCAACAGTATAATTTCATCCTACGGTTTAGGCGCAGATTGTGTTAGCGGAAATGAAATTTTACACGCAATTCAATGTGGATATGATTCCAAGGATATTGTATTTGCAGGAGTTGGAAAAACTGATTCAGAAATTACAACTGCAATCGAAAAAAACATAGGATGCTTAAACGTTGAATCCCTGCAGGAAGTTGAAGTAATTAATTGTATTGCTACTGCAAAAAGAAAGCATGTAAATCTTGCCATTCGTGTTAATCCAAATGTAGATGCTGATACTCATCAATACATAAAAACAGGGATTGAGGAGAATAAGTTTGGGATTTCACCTGCGCATCTTTTTGAGATTGTAGATTACATTTCACAATCCAGAAATCTTTGTTTGACAGGGTTACATTTTCACATTGGAAGTCAAATAACCAATTTTAAGAATTTTGAATTTTTAGCTAAAAAAGTGAACCATATTTACGCAATCCTAAGTGCTAGGGACGTTAAAATTAAGCACCTTAACCTAGGAGGTGGGTTGGGAATTGATTATTCTAATCCCACTGGCAATTCAATTCCTGATTTTGAAACCTACTTTAATGTATTTAGAACACATCTTAATGTTAATTCAGATTGTGAGATTCATTTTGAGCTGGGCAGATCAATTGTAGGTCAATGTGGAGAGCTCTTAACAAAGGTATTGTATGTAAAACAAGGAATTTATAAAAATTTTGCTGTTGTTGATGCTGGAATGACAGATCTATTAAGGCCTGCATTGTATCAAGCAAAACACAACATTGAAAAGTTAGCTAAAAACAAATCACTCGAAAAGAAAAAATATGATATTGTTGGACCAATTTGTGAATCAAGTGATGTGTTTAGGGAAAATTACTCTTTAGAGGAATTAAATAGGGGAGATGTACTCTCAATTAAGTCTTGTGGAGCATATGGAGAAGTGATGTGTAGCTCTTATAATTTAAGGGATCGGCCTAAAAAATATTATTTAAAGAATGAAAAAAAATCCAAGTCTGTTCAAGGACTTAGGTTAGCCTATCCAACATATTGTTCTCTTAAAAAAACTGTTAGAAATAAAATGAGTACACATTGAATCATTTATGTAATCTGTGAGAAAGGTTTAAGAAAGAAAATAGGAAAATCTAGTCTTTAAATATTCTGTCGATTCCTTTAAACTCAGGGGTCTGTATAGAGATTACTCGTAATGGAACGTCAGAGGTCACACTGACTCCATGCCAAGTGTCTTTAGGAACAATTATCAAATCGCCAGCTTCTATGTGATAGGTAGTACTACCCAATTGAAATCTTCCTTCTCCTTGAGTAATGTAAATGTGCTCAACATGGTTTACATGCTTATGAATTTTGACCTTATTTTTTACCCAAATGGCAAAAGTTGTTGAGTTTGGATTCGTGGAAATTTGGTGAATGTGAATGTTATCAAAAGCAGAGTCTGGACGAACTTTATTAAATTCCCCAACAAATTCTTGAGAATATGCCAATAAAGAAAATAAACTTAGAAGTAATGTTGTTATTTTTTTCATAAGCATCGGAAGTTGGTTATTCTTGCCCCCTTAACAAATTCTTTGGCTAACATTCTTTTTTTTCCTTCAAGTTGAATTTCTGCTAATTTAAGATATCCATCTGAACAACCAATTAGTAGTTGATTATTATTTATGGTTATAAATCCTGGTTTTGAAGAACCCTCAACACAACTTGCATTGTAAATTTTAAATAAAAACTGTTTGTTGTCTATTTCAATATTCGTCCAAGCACCAGGGTAAGGTGATAGACCTCTAATTAAATTATTTACAACTTTTTTAGGCTTATCCCATTGGATTCTTCCAGTTTGTTTGTTGATTTTAGGAGCCTTTTTAAGTTCATGATCAATCATACTTTGTTGGTCTATTGAAGGGTTTTTTCCAATGCTTAAGGAGCCAATTGTTTGGACTAGCAAATTAGCCCCTTCGTACATAAGCTTGTCGTGTATAGTTCCAGCAGTATCCTGCTCAAAAATTTCAACTTTTTTTTGATGAATTATTTTTCCAGTATCTATTTCTTTTTCAATAAAAAAAGTTGTTACACCAGTTTGTTTTTCTCCATTTATTATTGCCCAATTAATTGGTGCTGCGCCCCTATAATTTGGAAGAAGTGATGCATGGAGATTAATTGTTCCTTTTTTCGGTATAGACCAAACAACTTCAGGAAGCATTCTAAAAGCAACAACAACAAAAAGTTCTGCATTTATAATTTTTATGGTCTTTATAAACTCAGGGTCTTTCAGATTAGTTGGTTGAAGTACTTGTAGACCGTTGGCAATAGCATACTTTTTAATTGCTGAGCTTTGTAGTTTCTTACCTCTACCAGCAGGTCTATCAGGTGCAGTAATTACAGCAGCGATCTCATAGTGTGATGTGTGAATTTTACGTAAACTTTCAACAGCAAATTCTGGTGTACCCATGAAAAGAATCTTCATTTTTTAAAAATTTTAAAATACTTCAATTACCAATCCCTTAAGGTACTCGCTTTCAGGATGAAATAAGTTAATGGGATGATCTGCAGGCTGATGAAGTTGATGGAGAATATTAATTTCTCTTTTTGCAGCAATTCCTGCAGATAAAATAGTATTTCTAAACAATTCTTTCCCAATGACTTGAGAACAAGAGAAAGTAAAAATAATACCACCGGGCTTAATTTGCTCGATTGCTCTTGCATTTAACCTTTTATATCCTTGTATAGCTTTATGTCTTGCTTTCATATGTTTGGCAAATGCAGGTGGATCAAGAATAATAATATCATAATCATATTTAAGATCCTTAATGAAATCCATTGCGTCTGCTGTAATCGATTTGTGACGTAATTTTTTATTATTGATTAAAGCTATGTTCTCTTCTAGTAACGAAATTGCTTTTTTAGAACTATCCAGCGAATGAACTTCTTTGGCACCATTATTTAGGGCGTAAATTGAAAAACCTCCTGAGTAGCAAAATGTATTTAAAATTTTCTTACCACTGGACAGTTCGCCCAACAACTTTCTATTTTCTCTTTGATCTATGAAAAAACCAGTTTTTTGTCCACTTATCCAATTTATAGAAAATAAATTATTGTGTTCCAGCCCAGTTTTTTCGTTTAAATCTGATCCAATTAGGTAGGAATTTTTTATATCATAAGTCTGATGGTATTTTGAAGGAAGGGTTTCATAACTCTTGTCGTATACAGATTGTACATTGGGTAAAAGCTCAGTAACTGCTTCACTGAAAATATCTTTCAATTTCCACATACCTATTGAATGGCATTGTACAACTGCAGTAGAATTGTATATGTCAATAATGAGCCCTGGAAGATTATCTCCCTCAGCATGAACTAATCTATAGATGTTCGTAGATGAATTGTCCGTTAAGTTGAGATTTTTTCTTTTTGAATGCGCTTTTTTAATTTTTTCTTTCCAATAGTTTATAGTTATAGGTTGTTGGTTAAATTCAAATACTCGGACGTTAATTACACCATCCTGAAAATGACCAGTTGCTAAGTATTTTCCCTTATTTGAAAATATTTCAACAACATCTCCCTCATTAATGCCAGGATCTACTGTTTTTATGGCTCCTGAAAATATCCAAGGATGAAAACGTTTGATTGATTTATCCTTAGCGGGTTTTAATATTATCTTGGGAATAAGCATTTAAATTTTCTAATTGACAAATTAACAATTATTAATTCAAAGAAGTTTAGATGTAAATAACAATTATTAGTTTTAGAAAATTTTATTTAAATCAATTGAATTGAAATTTGGATATTTAGAAAACATTGATGGTGTTGATTTTACTTTGCCTCCTTTAAAAAATGATTTTCAAGAACAGCAAGTTGTTTCAAAAAATCAATTGAAATTATTCATTGGTGCTCCAGTGTGGTCAGATAAAAATTACTTAGGCCGATTGTATCCCCAAAATACAAAACAAAAAGATTTTCTTTTTGAGTACTCTAAACAATTCAATAGTATAGAGGTCAATGCTACAAGATATGGCACTCCGAAACCTCATGTAATTCAAAGATGGTATGATTCTGTGGGCCCAGAATTTAAATTTTCTTTAAAGGTTCCGCAGATTATTACACATAGAAAAGATATCAATGATAAAACGTCTAGACAACGATTCGATGAATTTTTATTAGCCGTTGATGGACTTAAGGAAAAATCTGGAATTTGCTTTGCGGTAATGGCAAATTATTTTAAGTCTGATAAATTTGATTCGTTAGTGGAATTTATTGAAAATGTTCCAAGAGATTTGCCATTAGCCATTGAATTTAGAGACCATAGTTGGTTTTCTCCTACCATTCTAAATCAGTGGCAAGAGTTGTTTGTAAAATACAATATTTCCAGCGTTACCACTGACACACCAGGAAGAAGAGACGCTGCTCATTGTAGAATTATAGGTGAGCATCTATTCGTTAGATTCGTAGGTAACATCTCGCATCCAAGTGAATTGCTTAGGATTGAGTCTTGGATCTTAAGTTTTCAAAGAGGGCTACAACTAGGCATAAAAAACATTTGGTTTTATGTTCATCAACCAGGTGATAAGAGGGGTAAAGTATTGCGTTTTTTTAATTCATTTATAAGTCAGTTCAACGAAACTTTTCATCTCAATTATCCAAAGCTCATTGATTATAGTAAGAAATAATTTTTTAGGCCATTTGGTTTTTACAGTTATATATAAACAATTATTTCAAACGCAATTGACCATTTCTTACACGTTGAGGATGGTTTCCTACTGGAACTTCAGCAATTATTTTTCCGCTTGTATAATCAACGACCGAAACTTTATCTAACCCACTTATTGAAACGTACGCTTTGGTTCCA
>JAZADZ010000108.1:0-9244 GCA_036123135.1 Bacteroidota bacterium
ACTCGTAGCTACCATAAGAGCACTTAGACACCATGGAGGAGCAACAAAAGAACAGTACAACACTCCAGATTTAGAAAAGGTAACCATTGGAATTAAAAATTTGGACAAACACATTGAAAACTGTAAAAAGTTTGGTTTAAACCCTGTGGTTGCTATCAATTCATTCCCCTCAGACTCTGTTGATGAGGTAAATTTCGTCATTAAATATTGTAAGGAATTGGGAGTTGAGGCAGTAGTTGCAGATGGTTGGGAGCTGGGTGGAAATGGGATGATTAATTTAGCACATGCTGTAGTTAATGAAGTTGAAGCTGATAATAAATTTCAACCACTTTACGACTGGAACCTGAAAGTTAGAGAAAAGATTGAAATTATTTCAAAGGAAATTTATGGTGCTAAAAATGTTGAGTACAGCAAAAAAGCCTTAACTGATCTTAAGAAAATTGAACAACTAGGGCTAGATCACTTACCAGTTTGCATGGCAAAAACACAAAAATCCTTTAGTGATAATCCTGCTTTACTTTCAAAACCTGAGGGTTTTGATGTAAATGTTAGAGAATTCGAATTTGCCGCTGGTGCAGGTTTTGTAATACCCATTCTTGGTGTCATGATGAGAATGCCTGGATTACCTTCAGTTCCAGCATCTGAGGGGATGCACATTGACAATAGTGGTAAAATTTCTGGTCTCTCCTGATTTGAATGCGCTTCCAAAATATGAGGGTGAAAAATTTTTGAAGAATTCCCTTGAGAAAGTTAACGATTCAATTCTTTCTGAAGAGGCTCTACAAATAAACATTAACGATGAGCCTTTTACTGTAATTATGAGAACACCATTTCAAGAAAATGATATGGTACGTGGGTTATTGTTTTGTGAAGATATTTATACAAAAAAAGAGCCACTTTCGTTTACAAAAGTTAAAAAAAATCATCTTGGTTACATCGTAAAAGTCAATGTTGAAATTAATAGTTCGAACTTGAGTAAAGGTTATCTTGGTTCAAGAAGCTTACTCTCTGTTTCATCGTGTGGTATTTGTGGGAAAAGAGAGTTAGGCGATTTAACGGTTTCTGGTGATCCTCTTTTGGGATTTGATTTTCCAATAAAACAAATTTCCATGATGCAAGCATCTATGGTTGAAAACCAACGCTTTTTCAAATTAACAGGCGGTTCACACGCAGCAGCTGCCTTTGATACTGCTGGACAATTACTAATTTTAAGAGAGGATGTTGGAAGACACAATGCAGTGGATAAGGTGGTTGGTGGTATGCTCAATAGTTCAATTGATTCTGCTAAATTTTTGCTTGTAAGTGGAAGAGTATCATATGAGATAATTACTAAGGTATTTAGAGCTAAAATACCTGTTTTGATTGCTGTTTCTGCTCCTTCATCATTAGCAATAGATTATGCTAAGGAATTAGGTATTCGTCTCTATGCTTTTTGTAGAGACGGTAAATCAACAAGATATTCTTAAATTTAACTATTGGAAAAAACATTCAAATATTCCGGTCAAAATCCAGTCCAACATACTGGTATTTCTCTTAAAAATCCAAAAAAAATTGCTGCTGGAATTCCTGCTATTTTATCCGCATTAAAGTTTGTTAAAACTGAGGTGGGTATTTCAAATGGAGTCCAATTACTTAATTCCATCAATCAAAAAGGTGGATTTGATTGTCCTGGTTGTGCTTGGCCCGACCCTGATGACAAGAGGGCTCTACTGTCAGAATACTGCGAAAATGGAGCAAAAGCAATCTCAGAAGAATATTCAAAAATTAAAGCTGACCCTCTTTTTTTCTCTAAACATACTGTTGCAGAAATGTTAGGATGGTCTGATCACAAGATCGGAAAATCTGGAAGATTGTCACATCCAATGACATACAATTCAAATTTGGATAAATATGAGCCCATTTCTTGGGAAAATGCATTTCAGAGAATTTCAAAAGAACTTAAAGCGCTTCTAAATCCCAATGAAGCCATTTTTTATACATCTGGAAGAACTAGTAATGAAGCGGCATTTTTGTACCAATTAATGGTACGCAAATTTGGAACTAATAATCTTCCAGATTGTTCAAACATGTGTCATGAAAGTAGCGGAACAGCTCTTTCAGAGTCTCTTGGAATCGGAAAAGGTTCAGTTACTCTAGACGACTTCAATCATGCAGAACTAGTAATGGTAATAGGGCAGAATCCAGGTACCAATCACCCTAGAATGCTATCAGCGTTAAGAAACACTAAAAAAAATGGTGGTAAAATTATTTCTATTAACCCGCTTCCAGAAACTGGTCTGATTTCATTTAAGGATCCTCAACGACCCATCGATTGGGTTGGAAAAGGAGTTGAGTTAACGGATTTGTTTTTGCAAGTAAGGATCAATGGTGATTTAGCTCTTTTTAAAGCAATCATATATTTATTGGTACAAAAAGAAAATTCTAATCCTGGCTCACAGTTTGATTGGGAATTCATCAATTCAAAAACAATTGGAGTTGAAGCACTTTTAGAAAACATCAAAAAACAAAAGTTTGACTTTTTGGTACAAGAAAGTGGAGTAAGTGAAAAAGCAATTCGAGATGCAGCTGAGCTCATCGCTTCAAAAAAGAAAATAATTATTTGTTGGGCAATGGGACTTACACAGCACAAAAACGCTGTTGCTAATATTCAAGAATTGGTCAATCTTCTATTATTAAAAGGAAGTATCGGTAAAATTGGGGCAGGGACGTGTCCAGTTAGAGGACATTCAAATGTGCAAGGTGATCGAACTATGGGGATTTGGGAAAAGCCCCCAGCTTTTTTACTTCAAAACTTAAAAAAAACATTTGGATTTGATCCACCAGAAAATCATGGCTATGATGTTGTTGAATCGATTAAAGCCATGCATGAAAAAAGAGTAAAAGTTTTTATTGCCATGGGTGGAAATTTTATTTCTGCAACTCCCGATACTGAATACACAGCTGAGGCACTTAAAAATTGCAATTTAACTGTTCACATTTCAACAAAATTGAACAGGAGTCATTTAATTCATGGCAAAAATGCACTTATTTTACCAGTACTTGGAAGATCTGAGCTGGATGTGCAAAAGACAGGACAACAATTTGTAACTGTAGAAAATTCTATGGGTGTTGTTCATTCATCAAAAGGGAATATGCCGCCTATTTCAAAAAATACAATTAGTGAGCCTGAGCTTGTTTGCAGGCTATCCAATGCACTTTTCCCCACAGATTCCATTCCATGGTTGTCTTTTAAAGACGACTATTCAATTATTCGTGATGAAATTGAAAAAGTCATTCCTGGGTTCGATGATTTCAATAAAAGAGTTCAGGATACAGCTGGATTTTATCTTCCGAACAATTCAAGAAAGGGAGATTTTTCTGCCACAAAAACAGGAAAAGCAAATTTTATAGTTCACAATATAACCCCATTAAGTCTTTTGAAGGATGAACTCGTTATGATGACCATAAGATCACACGACCAGTACAATACAACTATTTATGGCTTAAATGACAGGTATAGAGGAATTTACAATGAAAGAAGGGTTGTTTTGATGAATGAAAAAGACATGCGTGATAGAAACATTCAAAACTTAGATGCTGTTGATATTTTAAGTCATTTTAAAGGCCAGATTCGATCGGTTGAGAAGTTTTTGGCTGTGAAATATTCAATTCCTGAGAGATGTTGTGCAACTTATTTTCCCGAGGCAAATGCTTTGGTCCCAATTGGAAGTGTTGCTGACAAAAGTAATACACCTACCTCAAAATTTATTGTGGTCACGATTAAGAAAAATATCAGCTGTTAACACAAAGTTGTACATTAAAAAAGTTCAACTTTATGTTGTAGTTTTTGTTAAACAATTAGATTTGCTCATAATATCAAAAATTATTGTTGAATAATGCCAGATTTTAAGCACATTAAGTTTGACAACAGAAACACTGAGTTTGTTAAATCTCTTAGAAAAAAAGTTAATACTTATTTTAAGGAAAAAGAAATCTCCAAGCATGCAAATTACAACATGGTTATAAAAACCATTGTAATGATAGCTATATATTTTGTCCCGTTTGGTTTCATTGTCTCAGGAACTGTAGAGTCATGGTGGGTAAACTTCATATTTTGGTCTCTTATGGGATTTGGTATGGCTGGAATTGGTATGTGTGTAATGCACGATGCCAATCATGGTTCTTATTCAAAAAATAAAAATATCAATACTATACTTGGCTATTTTATTCATTTGGTTGGTGGAAGTGCTACCAACTGGAAACTTCAACACAATGTATTGCACCATACTTACACTAATGTTTCTGGAATGGATGAAGACTTGGAATCTGATCCTTTAATGAGATTTTCACCCGATCAAGAGCTTAGAAAGCTTCATAGATTTCAACACATTTATGCCTGGTTTTTGTACAGCCTAATGACCATATCTTGGTCTGTTGACAAGGATTTTTCGCAATTAATTCGATATAGGAAAAAAGGTTTATTAAGTATGCAAAGAATTAACTTCTCTAAAGAAATGATTTTCTTGATTTGCTCAAAACTATTTTATTATGGATATGTTTTGGTGTTACCTCTTGTGTTTGCTACAAGTTGGTGGTCTGCGCTTATAGGGTATTTTATCATGCATTTTATTGCTGGTTTTGTATTGGCAATTGTTTTTCAGTGTGCTCATGTTGTTGAAAATACAGAATATCCTAAAATTTCAAATACTGGAAATCTTCAACACAACATGTATGCACATCAACTTTTTACTACCTCTAACTTTGCTACAAAATCAAGAATTTTTTCTTGGTTCATTGGAGGTCTTAATTTTCAAGTAGAGCATCATTTATTTCCTAATATTTGTCATGTGCATTACAAAAAAATAAGTCCCATAGTAAAGGAAACTGCCTTAGAATTTGGATTACCCTACAATAACTTTAAAACTTTTTTAGGGGCACTTATGTGTCACACTAGACACTTAAAAAGATTAGGCACTTCCTAATCTTTACTAAATAAATAATTATTTCAAGTCCGTCAACAATACAGTTCGATACTTCAAAGCCTGAATTTGTAAAGGTTTTAAGAAAGCGAGTAAATAGTTATTTTAAAGACAATAAAATCTCAAAAAATAGCAATGTTTCTATGGTTTTCAAGACAATATTTATGTTGTCGTTGTTTTTTGTTCCATTTATATTTATTCTAATTAATCCTTTTCCGTATTGGTGGTTCTCGATTTTGATGTGGTCGCTAATGGGCCTTGGAATGGCTGGTATAGGGCTCTCGGTGATGCACGATGCCAACCATGGGGCATACTCTAAAAACCCTAAAATAAACAAAGCTTTGGGCTATTGTTTGAACTTAATTGGAGGATACGATTTAAATTGGAGAATACAGCACAATGTTTTACACCATACCTACACTAATATTATCGGTATGGATGAAGATGTAGATGCAGGAATTGTTCTTCGTTTCTCTGACTCCCAACCAAGAAAATGGCACCACGGGTATCAGCACCTTTATGCTTGGTTTTTGTACGGTCTCATGACAATATCATGGATTCTCACAAAAGACTTTATTCAAATTATCAAATACAATAAAAAAAATCTTGTTCAACTTCAAGGTTATTCGCTGTACAAGGCGGTGTTTTTTCTCTCACTTTGGAAAACATTTTACATGTTGTACATCATTGGTCTTCCAATATTAATTAACGGAAATGTTGGAGTAACCATCGCAGGATTTCTACTAATGCATTTTATCGCTGGCTTTTTCCTTACAACTGTATTTTTGTGTGCCCACATTGTAGACCAAACTGATTTTCCATTGCCTGAGAAAAATGGTGAAATACAAAAAAATTGGTACATTCATCAGATGGAAACTACTGCTAACTTCTCTAATAGGAAAAGTTTTTTTTCATGGTTTATTGGTGGGTTAAACTATCAGATAGAACACCATCTTTTCCCCAATATCTGTCACATTCACTATTATCAGTTGTCAAAAATTGTAAAATCTACTGCCGAAGAGTTCAATGTTCCCTATCATGCCAATAATTCTTTTCTTAAGGCTTTAAAGCATCATGCTACTCATTTAAAACAAATGGGAAGTAAGCCCTCAACATAATTATCTGACTTTTAATTTCTTCATTGTTGCATTAAATTGTTCGTCTATTAGCTTGCAAGTGTGAAAACCATCTTTTATGATCCAATTTCCATCGATTAAAGTCCCCACAAACATTGAAGTATCACTAGAAAATACAATGGTATTGCTTAAATTATTAATCGATGTTTGTGCGATTAATGGATGTGTTTCAGAAATAACTAGTGCATCCATCGGCTTACCAATTTCGAAATGATTTACAACATCAGCTCCCATAGCTTTTTTTCCATTAAAAAATGAGTTTGAAAGCGCTATTGTTCCGCTATCTCCTGAAGAAGAATTTCCAAATGTATTTCTATTATGTGAAATTAATCGCTGTCCATAATCTAAGAGTCTGATTTCTTCCATTGGATTTAAGCTAACATGACTGTCCGTTCCAATCGACCAACGTCCTTTTTTAGATAAAAACTTTTTAAGTGGAAAAATGCCATCACCCAAGTTGGCCTCAGTTGAGGGGCACAAAACAACATTAGCACCTGAGTTAATAATCTGGTTAATTTCTTTTTCATTGATGTGAGTAGCATGAACCAAATGAAAGTTTTCATCCAATGAAATATGTTCACCTAGCCATTCAACAGGTCTTAGACCAAGGAAAGCTTTACAGTTTTCAATTTCTTTTAGCTGCTCTGAAACATGAATATGTAAAGGAGTATTTTCATCCTTAAAATTGCACGTTTTTATAATATCTTTTGTACAAACGGCTCTCATTGAATGAATTCCTACTCCAACATTAGCATTTGAATAGAATCGAGCAGATTTTTTTGATTGTTCAAAAAGTTCGTTGTACATCTCAAATGTTTGAGAAATAAATCTTTTCTGTTTTTTTTCAGGGTCTTTGTTAAATCCGCCCTTTTGGTAAAAAATGGGAATCAACGTTATTTTAATTCCAGTTTTTTTGGCTGCAGCGATCAATCTTTGACCATTTTCAGAGGGGTTTTCGTATGGGTTTCCTGAAATATCGTGATGTAAATAATGGAACTCTGCAACATGTGTGTATCCGTTTCTTAACATTTCCTTGTACAGCATTGCAGCGATTGACTCTAAATCGTCAGGAGAAATAGTAAGTGCGAGGTTGTACATGGCAGTACGCCAGCTCCAAAAATCATTATTTAATGTTTTAGTTGAATGAAGTTCTGCAAGTCCCGCCATAGCATATTGAAAAGCATGTGAATGTGCATTCTGAATTCCTGGGATTGCATAATTAAATGTTTTCTTTTTAGCACTGGCTTTTTCAATGGATAAGATCAAACCATTTTCATCAGTAAGAATGCAAATATTTTCTATCCAACCCTCTTTTTGAAGTATAGCTTTAAAATTAAATTCTTTCATCTGTGAAATTGATTAGTGTCGATAAGGTATTTTTCAAGGTTTTTCTAATTTTTTCAGCCTTATTGGTATCGAACTTTGTTTCATTTTTGCTCATGTACAAATCTTTACACATTTCAAGTTGAAGAGCATGTATGTTATTTGTTGGATTCCCCTTTGATCGCGTAATATAACCTCCTTTAAATGGAGTATTGTGGTGAACGTCATACTCACTTTTTTGAAGAACATTTAACACATTACTTATGATTTCTTCGCTCGCAGTTTCTTGAAAATTATTTCCTAATATCAAATCTGGAAATGGATTTGATTGAATGGTTTTAACATTTCTTCGAATGGAATGGGCATCCCAAAGTACAACAGTTTTAAACTCTTTTTTCAGCTCTTTAAGAATTTCATCAAGTTTGGTGTGATAGGGTATATAGTAGTCAGATAATCTTCTTTTAATTTCATCTTTGCTAGGTTCAAATTTTTTATCGTTGTAAATATTTTCTCCTAAAAAGTTGGTCGTAGGACAAAGAGAAGTAATTATCCTTCCATCATTGTACAAGGAATGATTTTTTGGCGACCTGTTTAAGTCAATCACCCATCGAGAATAGTTTGAATAAATAATTGTTATTCCCATTTGTGTTGCAAAATCATATAATTTTTCAAGAAATGAATCTGTATCGTCAGGGTGTTCTATTAATTCACTTTTGAATTGTTGCCTAATTGATGTTGGAAAATCAGTTCCACAATGAGGAATACTTAAAAGAATTCCAGTTTTTTTTGAGCTGGGTAAAACGATTGTATAGGGTATACAATTTTCTTTCATTATCACGTTAAAGATAGTAGTATTTAGCAACTATTTGTTCGCACTATTTTGTTAACAGTTAGAACATTAATTTCACTTATATTTATATCCCTAAAAAAAAATAAATGTATAAATCGGATGTTGAGGGCTTAGATGCATTTGTAAACCATTATAATGCTCTTAAAGAAGAGGTCTCTAAAGCTATTGTCGGGCAGGAAAATGTAATAAAACAGGTTCTAATTTCTATTTTTTCAAAAGGGCATTGTCTTTTAGTGGGTGTTCCTGGACTAGCAAAAACACTTTTGGTAAGCACTATTGCTGATGTTTTAGGGCTATCTTTTAGCAGGATTCAGTTTACACCTGATCTCATGCCATCAGACATAATTGGCGCAGAAATCCTTGATAGCAACAGAAATTTTAAATTTATAAAGGGTCCTTTATTTGCTAACATTATCCTTGCTGATGAAATTAATAGAACCCCTCCTAAAACCCAAGCAGCATTATTGGAGGCCATGCAAGAACAATCGGTTACAATTGCTGGAATGTCTAATGAATTACCTAAACCTTTCTTTGTTTTAGCTACTCAAAATCCAATTGAGCAAGAGGGTACTTATCCTCTTCCTGAAGCGCAGCTAGACAGATTTATGTTCAACATTTGGGTTGATTATCCTAGTTATGATGAAGAATTGAGTATTGTCAAAACAACAACAGGAAATTCTGTTCCAAAGTTGAATAATGTCATTTCAAAAGATGAAATCGTTTATTTTCAAAGCTTGATTCGAAAAATGCCTGTTCCAGACAATGTCCTTGAATATGCCGTTGGTTTAAACACAAGGACTAGGCCTGGACTAAGTTCTTCTCCAGAGTTGATTAAGAAATACATTTCCTGGGGAGCGGGTCCTAGGTCTTCACAATATTTAATAATTGGTGCAAAGTGTCATGCTGCTATTAATGGAAAGTATGCTCCAGATATTGAAGATGTAAAAGCTGTTGCTGAGCCAATTCTCAGGCATCGA
>JAZADZ010000109.1:0-6194 GCA_036123135.1 Bacteroidota bacterium
CCTGCAGCACCTAGAATATCCTTAGCTAGACCAGCTTTATTGGTCTCATGGCTAACAAGTTTTGCAGCAAGTCGAATAGAGCTCAAAATCTTAGAAAGCTCTCCAGTTGAACCAGGAAAATCATTCTGTGTATCAATGATAAATTCCCCTAACGTTTTGTTTTTTGTCACAACCTTTAATTTGTGGTCAAATATCGAAGAAATTAAGTAAATTATCGAAAAAAAGTAGAAAGAATGAAAGATTTAGTTGTTCGTAAAGCGAAAAAATCAGATATGAAAGAAGTATTGTCAATGATTATTGAATTGGCAAAATTTGAAAAGTCTGAAAACGAGGTACAAACAACTGTAAAGCAACTTCAAAAGGATGGATTTGGAGAGAACAATTATTTTGATGTTCTTATTGCCGAATATCAAAATAAGGTATGTGGTTATGCTCTATTTTATCGAGGCTACTCAACTTGGAAGGGCACCACACTTTATTTGGAAGATTTAATGGTTCGTGAACCTTTCAGAAATAAAGGAGTTGGTGAGAGATTATTTAAAGAGATTACTAATATTGCAAATAAAAGAAAAGTTAAGCGATTAGATTGGCAAGTGTTGGATTGGAACCTTAGTGCAATAAGGTTCTACAAAAAACAGCAAGCAACAATTGAGTCCGGTTGGCTAAATGGTAGGCTCTTTCAAAAAGAAATCAACGCATATAAAAATGAAGGTATTTAAGTTCGGAGGTGCATCTGTTAAGGATGCTAAAGCAATTCATAATGCGGTGACAATTACGGATTCTTATGAAGGTCAAATTGTTGTTGTGGTGTCAGCAATTGGAAAAACTACCAATGCATTAGAAAACCTCTGGTCAGCTTTTGTTAATAAAGATAAAAAAACCACCTCTGAAGCGTTTAAAAAAATTGTTGATTTTCATCAAAAATTGATAAATGAGTTGTTTCAAAATCGTTTTGAGGCAACCCATTTATTTGAAAAAACTGTTTCCCAATTATCCGATTACATAAACAAGGAATCCAATAATTCTTTAGCTTTTAGTTACGATCAGATTGTTTCTTATGGAGAATTATGGTCAACAATTATTTTTTCAGGATGTCTTGTTTCAAATGGTTTAAATGCCAAATGGATGGATGCTAGGAAAATAATTAGAACCTCCGATCATTTTCAAGAAGCAAGAGTGAATTGGGCTGTCACTAAGGAGCTGGTGCAAAGTTCAATTTTAAAGGCATTCAATAATGAACCCTTACTGAGGTGTGTAGTCACTCAAGGATTTATCGGACATACAATTGATGGATATACTACTACATTAGGGCGTGAGGGAAGTGATTTTTCAGCTTCAATTTTAGCTTGGGCAACGAATGCAGATGAAGTTTTAATTTGGAAAGATGTGCCAGGGCTTTTAAATGCAGATCCAAAAGAGTTTGAGAATACTGTTAAGATTGATCAAATTTCTTACAAGGAAGCGATAGAGCTAAGTTATTTTGGAGCATCTGTCATTCACCCCAAAACTTTAAAACCATTGCAGAACAGTAATATTCCACTTTTTTTAAAGTCATTTTTAGATCCAGAATCTGAAGGAACTGTTATCGGTTCTGACAATAGTGCAGATTTTAAACAAGCTTCCTACATCTACAAAAAGAATCAATTACTTATTTCTATTAGCCCTAAGGACTTTTCGTTCATTCTTGAAGATCACATAAGCGAAATATTTGGAATTTTATCTAAAGCTGGTGTAAAAGTACATCTCATGCAAAATTCAGCTCTAAATTTCTCTATTTGCGCTTCAATGAAAAAAACAATGCTTGAACCATTAATTAATCGGCTTTCAGAAAAATTCAGAGTAAAGTATAACGAACAAGTTGATTTACTTACCATTAGACACTATAAGAACCATAAATTCCCCGAAAAATTAAAAGATAAAAAAGTTCTGATTAAGCAAAGAAGTCGATCAACCCTCAGGTATGTTTTATCATAGTCTGATGTTGAATATTGTATATATTTGGTTTACAATCATCAATACAAATTTTAATGTCTAAGTATTCACTTTTCTTTTTTAGTTTATCAATTTTTCTATTCAGTGCATGTTCAAATTTGAAAAATGAGGAAATTCCTGAGCCTTCCGTGTCTACAGAAAAGGACACTCTTAAAACCACCAAGGATTGGTCTACCAAAAATCTTCGTGAGTTTTCTCTTGAAGAATATGAGCTAAACGTTTCTATTTTTATACCTGAGCTTTATTACACGGATGATGATGATTTACCACGATTTATCCCACCTGAAGTAATTCACAATGATGGTGAGGCAAGATGGGAGATTAAAGTTCCTGGAGACAAGCGTTGGCACCTGGTAATCGAAGATATGGGAAAACAGCCATTTGGTGTTGAAACAGAACTTGAGCAGCACGATTTTCAAAAAGGTATTTTTGATTTCGTATACCACATGAAAACTGAAAATACGCTTTTGTATTCGAAAATCTTAAAGTCTGATAATACAACACTAGATGATAAAGAAATTGCCTTGCTTCCAAATTTTCATTTTTATTGTGCAAGAACCATTAATGGAAATAATGTTGTGTTCAGGAGCTACGAAATGGGTGACTTTAGAAAACCCACAGTGAATAAAATGCTGTCATCTGCGATGAATGCCAATTAGCTATTTAACCTTAGCGTTTTCCGGATTGGCCCATTCTGCCTCAATTTTTTCAAATTCTTTAGCAGTAAGTGTTTTGATGTACACTTCTGTAAAGTCGAAATAATCAATTGGGTTATAGTAAAAGTTTCGAATTTCTGAGTGGTACAATGTATAATTGAACTGGTACCACAAAACAATAATAGGAGCATCTTCCATCATTATTTTTTCAGCTTCAGCAAAGTTTTCGAAACGAGCATTTTCATCTTCCATTTTTGTTGCAGCAACAAATAAGGAATCAAACCTTGCATTGACGTATCTTGTAGTATTTGGATAAGACGGTTCGTCAAATGAATCAGGAACATTTAGTCCATGAAAGAGACTCAAAAAGGACTCAGGGGAAGGATAGTCGGCCACCCATGCAGATCTAAACATTTCAGATTTACCGTATTTGGAGTGTTCGATTTTATCAGTAAAACTGACCTGCTCAAATTCTATCCATATATTTAAAACAGATTTTAGCTGATTTTGAATTTCTTGGGCAACCATCAAATGGGTGTTTCCGCCAAGGTTAAGTTCAAGAGTTACTTTAGGAAATCCGTCTCCGTTGGGATATCCAGCTTCGGCGAGTAATTTTCTGGCTTTGATAGGGTCAAATTGATAGCCATTAATTCTATTGAAATCGTATTTTTTGAACAATAGAACTTGAGGAGTAATTCCTTTAGAACCCAGCGTTCCTTGACCTCTTAGCGTTTCAATTATTCTTTTCTTATCAATCGCATAGTTGAAAGCCTTTCTAATTTTGATGTTGTCAAATGGTGGTCTGCTGGAATTGAATTCGTAGTATTGTGTAACTAGTTCAGATTCATGTCTGACATATGTTTTTGGTGGTCTATTTGTAAAATTGGAAGAATTTTCAGAAAAAACTTCGGCTATTTTAGTTGAAGGCAAACCAAAAATTATTGAAAGGTCTTTGGATTTAAATAGCTCAAGTTCAGCTACTTTAGATGGAATAAATTGAAAATGAATGGAATCCAAATATGGGAGCTGATTCCCATAACTATCTTTCATGTAGTAATTTTCATTGTAAACAAGAAATAAATCTGTTAACTCATCTTTAGATTCAGTAAATTTAAAAGGTCCACATCCAATTGTGAGAGAAGTACCATATTTTTCGTACGCCTCTTTTGAAATCACTGAACTATTTGGTAAAGCAAGGTTGTAAATAAATGAAGAGTGGGGCTCAGTAAGCTTGATTGAAAGTGTCGAGTCGTTTAGTACAGAAACACCAGAAAGAGTTGCTGTCTCACCATTTTTGTATGAATCTGATCCAGAAATCTTATCTATAAACGTGTTGTAGGAGACCTCAAATTTGTCAGAACAGAGCAACTCAAAAGAGAATTTAAAATCTTGTGCAGTAACTTTTCTTCCTGTTCCGTTTTCAAAACATGGATCGTCATGGAAATAAACATTTGTCCTAAGCTCAAATGTATAGGTGGTTTGGTCTTCACTAACGGACCAATCTTTAGCAATGCAAGGCGAAACGGTTAAATCTTTAGGGTTAAAAGCTACTAATCCATCATGAATGTGCCCAGCAATTTTAGCTGATGTTGCATCCTCAATTTTTCCAGGAAAAATTGAACGAAAGGATTCTTCGTCAGATACCTTAAGAATCCCACCATACACTGCGTTGTCCCCAATTGCTGTTCGAGATGAATTGTCAATTTTGGGTTGCTCATTTTGACAACTTAAAAGAAAACAAGCTCCAATAGCAAAAGAAAATAACAGAGGAGTTTTAAAAATCTTGATGTGCATTTTTTTGGTACTTTTTGTTAAAATATGTCTTCTTAGGTAACATATTACAAGAATACACTTTAATTGGAATTAATCAAAAATGTTAAGTAAGAATATCTCATTGTGAATCATTTTTTAATTCATAATTTTAAGAAAAAAGGATGATTTATTATTTTGTTTTGTTTAAAATTGCACTTATTATTGTTGCTTAATATCAGTTCATAATAGCTTTGATAAAATGAAAAGTAAATTTTTAATTCTTTTTCTGGCTCTTACATCGTTTGCTTTTAGTCAAAACAATGAAACAAGCATCATTCACGAGGGTCATTATCAAGGCAAAAATTTATACGTTCAAAACCCTTTTTCAGGATCTGGTGTTGGTTTTTGTGTAATTGCCGTATACGTTAACGGAGATGTTACAACCGACCAGGTAAATTCAAGTGCATTTGAAATTGATTTTGGCAATTTAAGCCTTAAGGTTGGAGACCCTGTAACAGTTAAAATTCAGCACAAGCTAGATTGTCTTCCTAAAGTTTTGAATCCTGAGGTCCTACGTCCTAGAAGTACTTTTGAAACTTTAAGTATTTCAGTTGGAGACGATCAAGTACTTCGTTGGAATACCACCAATGAGCAGGGTAAACTTACCTTTATTGTTGAACAATACAGATGGAGTAAATGGGTAAAGGCAGGTGAAATTGATGGTGTTGGCGATGCAGGAGAACAATCTTATGAATTTAAAATATCACCCCACTCAGGTGAAAATAAATATAGAGTCAAACAAATTGATTACACTGGAAAGCCAAGAATGTCTCCCACAGCCGACTACACTTCAGACTTGGCTCAGATTGCAATATCAACACCAAAAGTAAAAGACAAATTAGAATTCACTGGTGAGACATTATATGAAATATATGATACCTATGGAAACCTTGTCAAAAAAGGATATGCTTCCAAAGGAATTGTAGGAGTTACCAACTTAAAAAGGGGATTGTATTACATTAATTATGATGCCAAGACTGGTGAGGTAGTGAATAAAAAGTAATCCTAAATCTTCTTATCCATCCTCCAGCTTAGTGGGGGATTTTTTTTGCCTAATTAACATGAAAAAAATTGAACATATCGGAATTGCCGTTGAAAACATCGAAAAGGCCAACTCAACGTTTACAAAACTACTAGGGACTTCAAATTATAAAATTGAGATTGTTGAAAGCGAGGGGGTTAAAACATCATTTTTTAAAGTTGGTGAGAGCAAAATTGAACTTTTAGAAGCAACTAATGACGAAAGTCCAATTAGCAAATTTATCAAGAAAAAAGGACAGGGAATTCATCATTTGGCATTTCATGTTGATGACATTGAAGTAGAAATGATACGACTCAAAAAGGAGGGATTTATACTAATTAATGACAATTATAAAGATGGTGCCGACAATAAGAAAGTCTGTTTTTTACATCCCAAGTCAACTGAAGGTGTACTTATAGAATTGTGTCAGGAAAAATAGAAACAAGTTCCTCTCCGCTTTCAATAAGTAATGTTTTAATACCAATCTTATACGCCCCCTCTACGTGCTGAATAGAATCGTCAATAAAAAGAGTTTTTGCTGCACTTAATTTATTTTCACTTAATACCATTTCAAAGCAAGAGGCATTTGGCTTTCTATTACCAATTTCTGAAGAAAAATATACTTTCTTAAAGCAATTTTCAAATCTTTCATATCCAATTGATGAGGAGATGATTTTTTTGAAAGCTTTAATGTGAATTTCATTGGTGTTACT
>JAZADZ010000110.1:0-10067 GCA_036123135.1 Bacteroidota bacterium
AATTTGTTTTGCCCATACAAAAGGAGGAATGAAGCTGTTTTTCGCAACGACTCTAAAATAATTTTGGAGACCAATAAAATCGAACTTGAATTTTAATTTTTCTTCATCTCCTGGCTCAAAATAACGTTCAATTCTTTTCAGTGCTTTCATTGAGTCTGTTGGATAACCTAAGCCTAGTGAGGGCTCAATGTAAAGTCTGTTTAAAATTGCATCTAATCTCATGGCCGCTTTATTGTCTTTGTATAAATCTCTGTAGGGGTCAACATGAGAGCAACTGAAAGTGGAGCCTACATTAGCACCCAGCACATTTGCACGTATTATCCTTCCAGCCTCAGCCATGGAAAGACAAACAAAATGAGTTGCTTTAAGAAATTTAAAAGGGCCCTTTTTACCAGGTGCATGGTAACCTAACATGTAGCCCAGACCAACAAATGCAGCCGGCTCGTTCATTACCATCCAATTTTTTACTTTACTACCAAACTCTTTGGTGCAAAAATCGACATAACTTGAAAACCAAGAAATGATTTCTCTATTGGTCCAGCCGCCTTTTTCCTCAAGTTGTTGAGGAAGGTCCCAATGATACAATGTTATCCATGGTTGGACACCAATATCGATGCAATAGTCAATCACATCATGATAAAATTTCACACCCTTCTGATTCACCGCTCCAATACCCTCAGGAAAAATCCTAGACCAAGAAAATGAAAAACGAAAAACGTTTAAATTCAATTTTTTAACTAAATCAATGTCTTCTTTAAATCTGTTGTAAAAGTCGGTTGCTATATCTCCATTTTCATTGTTGTGTACTTTACCTCTTTTATGTGTAAACGTGTCCCATATTGAAGGTCCTTTACCATCTGTATCCCAACTTCCCTCAACTTGGTAAGAAGCACATGCAGCGCCCCATAAAAAATCATCCCCAAAATCAGCAGCTTTTAGCTCTGAAAAATTTAGCTCATTGAGGCTACTCCATCCAACAGTTGGTAACGCTAAAACTGGAAAAGCTAATGTTGTGGTTTTAATCCAATTTCTTCTGTCCATTTATAATTCTTTTGAGGATATGGCATATCTTCTCCATTTGTCTAAAAGTTGTAAAAAATTTTCAGGGAGATCGGAATCAAATACTAATTTTTTTCCACTCTTTGGATGAGTGAAGCCTAAAGATTTTGCGTGAAGCGCCTGACCAGGCAATAATTTAAAGCAGTTGTCAACAAATTGTTTGTACTTTGAAAATGAAGTGCCTTTTACAATTCGATCACCATTGTATTCCAGATCATTGAAAAGTGGATGACCCAAATGTTTCATGTGTGCTCTTATTTGGTGCGTTCTTCCTGTTTCCAGCCTACATTCAATCAATGTGACATAACCAAATCGTTCGATTACCTTAAAGTGCGTAATTGCTTTTTTTCCTTGATCGTCATCAAAAGTGGTCATTACCTTTCTATTTTTTGGGGAACGACCAAGGTTCATATTTACAGTTCCCTCATTTTCAAGAACGTCGCCCCAGACCAATGCTTGATACCTGCGGAAGGTAGTTCTGTCAAAAAATTGTTTGGCTAGATGTGTTAATGCATTTTCTGTCTTTGCAACTACCATAAGCCCTGTTGTATGTTTATCCAAACGATGAACAAGTCCAGGTCTACCAAAATAATCAGAGGGCAACTCAGGCAACTGATGAAAATGAAACAATAAGGCATTTACAAGTGTACCTGAATAATTTCCATAGCCTGGATGAACTACCATATTTGAAGGCTTTTGAACGATACAAAGTTGATCATCCTCATAAATGATTTCAATTGGAATATTCTCAGGAATGAGTTCTAAATTTCGAACAGGATATGGAAGAACTATTGAGATATTATCTCCGGGTTTTACTTTGTAATTGGGCTTGATGACTTGTCTGTTGACCAAGATGTTCCCATTGTGAGCAGCAATTTGAATTTTATTTCTTGAGGTATTGGGAATTCGATCCATTAAAAATTTATCGATTCTAAGTTTTTCCTGTCCAGGGTCAGCAATGTAACTGTAATGTTCAAAAAGCTCTTCAGAATCTTCAGTCTGAGAAATACCGTCCTTTTGGTCATTCATAATAAATCAAAAGAATAAAAACTAATCCTGAATTACAATTTTTTCTCTCGAAATAAAACCATTGACAAATTCGATGTTCACCAAATATATACCGCTTGGCCAATTGGAGACATTGACTGTAGCTGAACCGTCAAACAGGTTTGAATCCATCAATCTACCGTTTAGATCATAAATGGAGTAAGAGCCACGTTCTCTTGTTAAATCAATGGTAAAATAATGGTTGGTAGGATTAGGATATATCTTAGGCTCTGGGAAAAAATCAATGGATTCATCACTAGCAAAAATAGGATCCATTTTGGAAACAAATACGGGTCGCAACATTGTTGATCCTTCAAAACCTGTATTTATCCAACCAGAACCAAGATTGTAAAATATTTTATCTTGATGATTAATGTTTTTATCAAATCCTATGTTTAATTTATTTGCGCTAGATTGCTTCCATCCAACATAAAAGTTTCCAGAAATTGCAACTGGTTCTGGAAGGTAATATTCATAAAACCCATTTACACCCAAGTTGTATTCAGGAACATAGGTTATGGGTAAACTTACATCATCAGTAGTATAAATCAAATTTCCAGGTTCGCCCCCCAAATCATCCCAAACTTGTATGAAAAAAGGATCCGTACTTGCGTCATTGACACTTGGTGAAAAATGAATTAAAATTGATTTAATAGTATCTTCTATTCCATTTGGAGGAGAAAATTGTACAGCCAGCTCTGCCCCACTTCCTACCAAGCCATATGCAGCCTCAGCACTTCCGTCATCATAAGAATAGTAATTTTCAAATCGTTGAAAATGATACAATGTATCGTTCACATTTAATCTTTCAGGTGTAGTGTTGGTAGCTATGTTAAATTTTGCTTGGAAAATAGCGAATGTATCGGCAGTTAACGTATCAAAATAAAAATTTGGGGGAAGTTCATAACCCATCTCAAAAGCACTCAGCGCTGATACGTTTGTTACCAACGAAGCATAGGGTACAGTAGCCATTAAATTTTGATCGTAAAACAACTCCATAGAACAGGGCTGCAGTATCTTAGCACCATCATAAGAATTGTATGTTTTTACCATTACAGAGTCCAAGATTGGACTGATTACATCGTATTTATAATGTGTCCAAGGCATTGATGTATAATCTTTAAGCATTGAATGAAGTGGATACTGAAACGCCCAATCATCCATGGTAGTATCTGTGTATGATCTAAAATCATCGAGAATCACATAATCAATGTGCCAATGGTCTAGACTTCCTGTTAGAGAACCGTAATTTTTAAATCTAAATTGAAAATCTTCTTTAAAATAATTGGCCTCCTCTAGTTTTATATGCTTGAAGTTCCAATCCATTGATGTAGTACCAGAAACGTTCCAAATTGTCCTCCATAGTTCGTTGTCTGAATCGTAAAATTCCAACACTAAAGAATCTGGGGCGTCGGGGGATTCTCCCAATCCACCAGCTTGATATAAAAAGCTTAGGTAAACGGAGTCAGCTACCTGACTTGATCCAAGATTGATGGGTTTGGAGGTTAAAAAATCAGCAACTCCTTGCGCTGATGCAGAGGACCAATCGTATGGATAACCATTTTCATCTAATCCATCAAAAGTTACTACCCCAATAGAGGGTGGACCTACAGGAAAATTATCGTTTTTAAATACAAATTCGTCTTGCCAAAGTGAAGCATAATCTGTTGTAGTTGAAACAACAAAATAAAGCTTAAGGGAATCCTGCTGTAAATCTACATCAGAGAGAAGTATTGTATCCGAAACATCTACAGAAATAAATAAGGTATCGTATATAGAATAGCTTGGCCAAACCTCGACAAATGTAGACTGCAAAGGGTAATTGTTTAAATCAAAGACTTCAATAATTTGAGAAGGTAATGGAATTGCGCTGACAGTTAGAGTATCAACTCCATTAATGGTAACACTATCATACTGAAAAGTATAGGTTGTATCTTCCATAAATGTTGATGTAACATCAAAGGGATTAGCATTAGAATCCAACAACTTAAACCACATAGAATCAAGCACATTCGAATCTGAAATCACTGCATCAAGGACAAAAAATTTATCCGTTGAAAAATCATCAATAAAAGGAAGAGAAACTGTATCAAATAAGTAGATAAAAGAATTATCTAAATCTGAACTAGATTTTTGCTGACTTTTTTTATCTAAAAGTTCAGTATTGTATTGAAGCGGCTCTAAATACTCTTGAGAATGAACTACAAAAAACAACAACAAAGTACAGGCTGTAACCAAAAATTTCATGATGGTAAATTATTGTTGTAGCGTATCTAATTTAGGTCTTTTGGCCATTAATAGCACTGAACTTCCAGAGGGGACTAAACCCTGCTCAACTGATTCAGGTGAGGGATTTTGACGATAGATTACAAAATTCATAGAATCTGAAAAAGATGCCGCACTATCGTAAAAAATCTCATAATTTAATCCTGTTTGTCCCAAAATATCTTTTGCAGCAACCACTTGAAGTCCTTTTAAATTAGGAAGTAAAACGGGGATGCCGCTCTGACCACTTCCATATATCAATTTAATAACGGAACCCTTCAGTAATTTAGTATTTTTCGGAATTGATTTTGTTCTAAACACAACATCGATAATTTTGTCCTTGTCTTTGTGGTCAACCACCTCATACTCAATCTTAAAACCAGCCATTTCTAATTTTGCTTTTCCAACAGCCATAGAAGTGTTATTGGTCAATAAGTCTGGAACCACCTTGTACTCTCCAATTTTTTTTACGATGGTCAGATAAATTCTTCTGTTGGGTTTTACATAATTTGGTAGCTCTTCGGAGTGAAACATAGGATCTTGTTTGATTACGGTTCCAAGCGGAAAATCGTCTGAATACACAGAGTCTCTAACTACATAGCGAAGTTGTTTACCCTCAGTAAATTCTACTAAATCATCGACATGTACTCCAATAAAATTTGGCACAGGTAACTTTTCATCGTGATGGGTATAGTCGTCAAGATAATTCATGGTGAAATAAAAAATTAACACCACTGCAGTAACGGCCAGAATAAGATTAATTAAAAAAAGTGGAGAAATTAAAAATTTAAAAAAAGCTTTTACGTGCCTTCTAAAAACTAAGATTAAAATAAGTAACAAGACAAGGATACTTATCAAAACTGTAACCATAGCGCTGGATTTAAAGCAAAGATAAAAATATTGTTATCCAACGATACAATAACATAGATTGGTTAATAAATAGTGTATAAAATGCGTTCTAGTAAAATACTAGGATTTATTTTTGTGTAGTGCGCAGGAAATAATCTAGCCAATGAAAAAAATTGCCGTAATTGAAGGTGGATACAGTAGTGAAAAGGCAGTTTCTGTAAAGAGTGCCCAAACTGTTTTTGATAATTTAGACAGCACTAAGTTTGAACCCATTAGGGTGTTAATTGATGAAAATGAGTGGACAGCATATGATGACCTAGGTAGATATCCTATTAACAAAAATGACTTTAGTTTTACAAAAAATGGTGTAAAATTCAACTTTGATTATGCATACATTGTAATACATGGAACACCTGGAGAGGATGGTAAATTACAGGGCTATTTTGACATGATAGGCATTCCATACAACACTTCCTCAGCAGCTATCACTTCTCTTACTTTTCAAAAATTTCATTGCAATCAATTTTTGAAAAACTTTGGAGTTAACGTTGCTGAAGCAGTATTGATCAAAGCAGGGGATCAACCTAATATTGATCAAATTATAGAAAAAGTTGCTCTACCCTGCTTTGTAAAACCGACCGACGGTGGAAGTAGCTTTGGTGTAACAAAAGTAAAGGCTAAAAATAATTTACAACTAGCTATTAAAACAGCATTTGAGCATGGAAGCGAGGTAATTGTAGAAGCTTTTCTTAAAGGTAGAGAGCTTACTAATGGTGTATATAGAGATAGTGAAGGTGTAAAAGTACTTCCTGTAACAGAAATCATTTCAGAAAATGAATTCTTTGATTATGATGCTAAATACAATGGTAAATCTGATGAAGTTACACCAGCCAACATAAGCGATGAGTTAACAACAAAAATAAAAAACTTAACCCAGTCTATCTACAGCACTTTAGGGATGAAAGGAATTGCAAGAATAGATTACATTGTAGATAGTAATGAGATACCCTTTGTTATTGAAATTAATTCTGTCCCTGGAATGAGTAAAGAAAGTATAGTTCCGCAGATGGCTAACTTTAAAAAAGTTGAATTAAGAAATATACTTATTTAATTTTCTTGACAATATCAAAAAAACAAATAAAAATATTTTAATTACACAATCCAATTACATTCCTTGGAAGGGTTACTTCAGTGCACTTTCTAAAGTTGATGTTTTTGTGATATATGATGAAATGCAATACACCAAAAGAGATTGGAGAAATAGAAATCTCATAAAGACACAAAATGGTCTTAAATGGTTATCAATACCCGTATCTGTTAAAGGAAAATATTTTCAAAAAATAAATGAAACTAAGATTTCGGATAAAAAATGGAATAAGTCTCACCTGGAGATTCTTAAGCAAAATTATAATAAAGCCAAATTCTACAAAGAAACCATTGGTTGGATAGAAGAATTATATATGAATTGTAATTTTGAATATCTTTCAGAAATTAATCTTCACTTTATTAGGGAAATTAATAAATATTTAGATATTAAAACAGAAATAAGATTTTCTAAGGATTTTGACCTTCATGAAGACAGAAATCAAAGATTAATTAATATTTGTAAAGATTTAAATGCAACGGACTACTATTCAGGACCTGCTGCAAAAAATTTTTATGCATTATTTTCTATTTTTTTCTATAAATTTGATCTGTAGTTATCATTTTTAAAATTATCTTAATTACATACATTTTAAATTAAGTATACTTAATTTTTATGTGCTTACTAAAAATAATGAGCAATTCAAACAAAAAAGAAACGTTAATTTCATCCAAAAAAAGTTTCTTAAACCTAGAACTTAAAGAGCTTTACAGTTTTAAAGATTTATTCATAACTCTTTCAATTAGAGAATATAAAGTTAGATATGCCCAGACTTTTTTAGGTTTTATATGGGCTTTGATTCAACCAATTATAACTGTTATAATTTTTACAATTATTTTCGGACGGGCCATTAAAGTTGATACTGGAAACGTTCCATATGAAATATTTGCTTTAACTGGAATGACTGCTTGGGCATACTTCGCATTTGTAGTAAGTAACTCAGGTAAATCTTTAATAAGTGATGCTGAAATGATTAAAAAAATTTATTATCCAAGATTAATAACTCCTCTTTCCAAAGCTTTAGTTGGATTAATTGATTTCACAATCACATTTGTTATTTTAACTGTCCTAATGATATGCTACAGTGTTGATTTCTCACCGAATATAATATGGTTACCTTTTTTTATTTTAATGGTTTTAATCACTGCCTTAGGTTTTGGAATATGGATTAGCGCATTAACAATTAGATACAGAGACTTTCAACACATTACACCTTTTATTATCCAAATTGGCCTGTATGCTACTCCTATTGCGTATTCATCTTTGTATATTCCTGAAAAATATTTACTTCCTTACTATATTTTAAATCCAATGGTTGGAGCAGTTGAAGGGTTTAGATGGTGTATAATTGGCCAAATTAATACTTCTCCTCATCCATATATTTTCGTTTCATTTTCCGTAGTTTTATTAATATTTATTTCATCTATTTTTTATTTTAAAAAAACTGAAAAAGTGATGGCTGATATTATTTAAAATATGTCTATCAAATCAATAACTGTAAATAATATTTCTAAAGAATATTTAATTGGGACTGGAGCCAGTAGTAATCTTAGGCAGTCTTTAATTAATTCTTTCAATCGATTCATATTGAGGAAACCAAATAATATAGAATCTTTTTGGGCTGTAAAAGATATTTCATTTGAATTAGAGGAAGGAAAAGCTTTAGGAATTATCGGTAAAAATGGAGCAGGAAAAAGTACGCTTTTAAAGTTATTATCAAAAATAACATATCCAACAAAAGGTGAAATATTATTAAAGGGTAGAGTAACATCACTTTTAGAAGTTGGGACTGGATTTCATCCTGAACTTACAGGCTATGAAAACATTTTCCTCAACGGAACTATTTTAGGAATGTCAAGAAATGAAATTAAAAATAAATTTGATGCAATTGTTGATTTTTCAGGTGTTGAAAAATTTTTATATACACCTGTTAAAAGATATTCAAGTGGGATGTACGTAAGACTTGCATTTGCTGTTGCAGCATACTTGGAACCTGAAATTTTAATTATTGATGAAGTTCTTGCGGTAGGAGATGCTGAATTTCAAAAAAAGTGTTTAGGTAAAATGAATGATGTTGCTAAATCTGGGAGAACAGTTGTATTTGTTTCTCATAATATGGAAGCAATAAAAAACCTTTGTGATGTAGGCCTTTTCTTAGAAAAAGGAAGTGTTAAAAATTTTGGAGATATTAATACAATTGTTTCAAATTACATTTCTGATCAATCTGGTAATTTAAAAACTAAAAGAATTAATATAAAGAATGAAATATCCAATGATTCTATTAAATTATTGGAAGCAAGTATTACTAGTGAAAGCAACTCAAATATTTATTATTCAAATAATGACCTGATACTAAAATTCAAGTTTAAAAATTATGTAAAAGAGAAGTTTAATTATGACATTGCCTTTCATCTTTATGATCAGCTTGGAAATTTTATTGTTATGAGTTCATCGGCAAAAAGTAATGAAAATTTTTTCGCTGATGGAGAAATTTATGGTCAATGTATAATACCTAAAAACCTTCTGCACGAAGGAACCTATACAATTCATAAATTACATTTTGCAAAAAATAAAGGACATATACTTTTTGAAGCAACAGATGTTATTACTTTTGAAGTTTCATCTCCAAAAACAAACAAACTTGGATACATGGGATCTAAACAAGGCATTATTAATCCTATTTTCGAATGGGAATTATCACAATAATATCATTCACACATTACTATAAATAATAAAATTTAGATAGGTTCATAAATTAAAAAACTATGAAAAAAAATTATGACTGTGCTGTTATTGGAATTGGAAGAGTTGGACTACCTCTATCGATTTCCATGGCATCTAAAGGAATAAATGTAATTGGCATTGATATTAATGAACAAGTGATTGATTCAGTTAATAATAAAATTTTCCCTTTCAAAGAAGAAGGTTATGCTAAATTGATAAAAGAAGTCAATTTCTTTGCTTCTTCTGATTATTCATTAATTCAAAAATCAAAACATATTATTATAACTGTTGGAACACCATTAATGGGGCATATAGAAACTGATTTAAGTTATATCATTTCTGTTCTTAATAGCATCTTGCCATTTTTAAAAAAAGGTCATCATTTAATTTTAAGAAGTACAATTGCACCAAATACAAGTGTTTTTGTGAAAGATTTTATTGAGCAAAATAAGAACTTCAAACTTGGTAAAGATTTTTATATGAGTTTTTGTCCTGAAAGAATGGCTGAGGGTAAAAGCCTTCGTGAGCTTGAGACACTTCCTCAAATTATAGGAACAATTGATACCAAAAGTAAAGCTGTTTCGGAAAATTTTTTTAAAAAATTTGTTCCAGAAATCTTACATACAAATTTCATTTCGGCTGAATTAATAAAACTCTTTAATAATATTTCTCGGTATGTTTACTTTGCTACTGCGAATCAATTTGCAATTATAGCAGAGCAATATGGGGCAAATATTCACGATATAATTGACATGTCAAATTATAAATATCCAAGAGGAGTTATTCCAAAGCCTGGATTAACCGCAGGAACATGTCTAAGAAAAGATTTTGGAATGATCAATGAAAATATTCCATTTACAGATTTACTTTTGAGTGCTTGGAAGGTTAATGAATTTATGCCTAAATTTTTAATTGATGGGCTGAAAAAGAGAGGTAATTTAAAAGGAAAAAATATTTCTGTTTTAGGATATACTTTCAA
>JAZADZ010000111.1:0-6247 GCA_036123135.1 Bacteroidota bacterium
ATGCTTTTGCAATTGAGAAAATAATTTTAACTGGTATTACAGCCCAACCTCCTCATAAAGAAATTCAAAAAACTGCACTTGGTGCAACAGAAAGTGTGAATTGGAGTTATGAAAAAGATGCCTTGGACTGCCTTTCAAATTACCGAACTAAGGGTTATAAAATTTGTGCTGTTGAACAAACTGTAAAATCTAAATTACTTAACAATTTTACTAACAACAATGAACCAATGGTATTAATTTTCGGAAATGAAGTAGAGGGAGTGAAACAAGGTATTATTGATTGTTGCGATGAAAGTATTGAAATTCCCCAATTTGGAACGAAACATTCCTTGAATGTATCCGTATCATGTGGTATTGTTTTGTGGTCATTGATTAATCAAGTGTCATAACTTTTTGTTCTATAACACATTTTATCAACAGGTTTAAGTTAAAATTACCTATATTTGTTAGTCCAAGTTAAGTACTATGAATAAAATATTTAACATATTTCTAGTTTTTGCCATTCTATTTGGTCCAATCATTGTCTTATCTCAAGGATATTACAATAGATACGATTACAGAAGAAAAAGACATGAGTTTACCCTAGGTGGTGGTGCTTCCAACTTCCTTGGAGAACTTGGCGGTAGAGATATGGTAGGGTCTGGTTTTATTTATGATCTTGAATTTAAAGAAACTAGCTATGTCGGTGAGTTTAGTTACAGCTATTACGCGCTTAGTAAGTTTTCAATAAGAACTAATTTAGCTGTTGGTAAGGTTTCTGGAAATGACAATTTAACCACTGAATATTATCGACAAAATAGAAATTTGAACTTTGAATCTATGATCATTGAAGGTGCATTGCTTTTTCAAGTTCATCTAATCAAAGAAAGAACTGGGAATAGATACAACCTTAGATCCCCAGCTGGAAGGTTCCTAGGTATGAAAAATCCAGTTGGAATAGGATTATATGCCTTCTCTGGAATTGGTGGATTTTATTATAATCCTGTTGGACAAAGTCCAGATGGTGTCAAATACAAACTAAAACCATTAAAAACTGAAGGCCAAGGTTTACCTGGTGGTGCAGAACCTTATTCTGGAGTTAGTGCATGTATCCCTGTTGGATTTGGTATTAGAAAAGCCTTTAATGGTAATGGAGGAATTAAATTAGAAGCTAGTTACCGATTTACATTTACTGATTACATTGACGATGTAAGTACTGTTTATTACAATAACGATTATCTAGCCAACAACGTTAGCCCAATAGCTGCCCAAATGGCAGATCCAAGTCTTGGCGCTACATTCTTTTCAGATGATGGCTACGGCAACACTATTGGTCCACTTACCCACACAGAGACTGGATATCAAAGAGGCGATTCTTCAGATAATGATGGATACATGTTTGTTACCCTATCTGCATACAGACAGTTGAATAATGCTGCTAGGGGTTACCGAACTATTCGAATTAATCAGAGAAGAAGAATTAAAGCATCATTTTAATTTTTAATTCAATAATTTATCTCACTCTTAATTTAAACAGTCTATTATCATCTTTTAATGAATTCATCGAGGCACATAATTTTTGAAATTAAAGCACTCATAAAGAGAAACCCTGAATGAATATTCTCTAACATACTACTTTTCTAGTATGGCCCTCTACTTCCTTTTGCTTTTAATTTCTTAAATTTATAATTATGCCAAGATATCACACGCTGGGAAAAATCCCCCACAAAAGACATACTGTATTCAAAAAAGAAAATGGCTCCATCCATTATGAGCAGCTGTTTGGAACAGTAGGTTTTGATGGAATGTCATCTCTATTGTATCATTTGCATCCTCCCACAATGGTTAATGACATTCATGGGTCTATTAAAGTTGATCCTGAAATAGCAGTGAAAAAAAACATGCAGATGCGAGCGTTCAAAGGATTTGGTGTAAGCCCTGAGTCTGATTTTTTAACTGCAAGAAACCCCATTCTTACCAATTCAGATGTTACTCTTTGGTTGTCCTCACCTAAAAGTTCTGTGACGGATTATTTTTATAAAAATGTCGATGCCGATGAGGTTATCTTTATTCATAAAGGAGATGGTACCCTAAAGACTCAGCTTGGAAATATTGAATTTAAATATGGAGATTACTTAGTTATTCCAAGAGGAATGATATTTCAAATAGAGTTTAATGGCACTGAAAATAGACAGCTTTTAATCGAGTCTCGTCATCCAATATATACTCCTAAAAGATACCGCAACTGGTTTGGTCAATTATTGGAACATTCCCCATTTTGTGAACGTGACCTTAGAGTTCCTGAAAATTTAGAAACTTTCGATAAAAAAGGTTCTTTTTTAGTCAAAATCAAAAAAGAAGGGATTCTCTATAATTACGAGTATGCAAGCCATCCATTTGACGTTGTTGGATGGGATGGATACAATTATCCATACGCTTTTTCAATTCATGACTTTGAGCCCATTACTGGCAGAGTACACCAACCTCCTCCAGTTCATCAAACTTTTGAAACTCCTGCTTTTGTAATTTGTTCTTTTTGTCCAAGGTTATATGATTATCATCCAGAATCAATACCTGCGCCCTACAATCATAGTAACATAGACTCTGATGAAGTCTTGTATTATGTTGATGGAGATTTTATGAGCAGAAATGATATTGAAATTGGCCAGATCACCCTTCATCCCTCAGGAATTCCACACGGTCCTCATCCGGGCGCATATGAAAGAAGTATTGGCAAAAAAGAAACCCATGAATTAGCAGTAATGGTAGATACATTTAAACCGCTAAAAATTACCAAGCAAGCTTTAAATATTGAAGTAAAAAACTATTACAAATCTTGGATTCACTAATTTCAAAAACAATAATTATGAAAGATGTTAAAAATATTGAATATGGATTAGAAAAAATCTTTGAAGGTGCCCAAGATTTCTTACCTCTTCTAGGAACAGACTACATTGAATTGTATGTTGGTAACGCAAAGCAAGCAGCTCATTTTTACAAAACAGCCTTTGGTTTTCAATCTTTCGCCTACAAGGGATTAGAAACTGGAAGCAGAGATTCAGTTTCTTATGTACTTAAACAGGATAAAATTCGATTGGTATTAACAACTCCGCTAAACTCTAGGTCAATCATAAATGAACACATTGTAAAACATGGTGATGGGGTAAAGGTAGTAGCCCTGTGGGTAGAAGATGCTAAAAAGGCTTATGAAGAAACTACTAATAGAGGAGCTAAATCATACATGGAGCCTTTAGTTGAGCAAGACGAATTTGGTGAAGTTGTTCGTTCGGGAATTTATACTTATGGTGAGACCGTACATATATTTGTAGAACGAAAAAACTACAGTGGAATATTTCTTCCTGGTTTTAAAAAATGGGAATCCAGCTATAATCCTGATGCAGTTGGTTTAAAGTTCATCGACCACATGGTTGGCAATGTTGGATGGGGACAAATGAACAAATGGGTTAAATGGTACGAGGATGTAATGGGGTTCGAGAACTTTTTATCTTTTGACGACACCCAAATTCACACCGAATACTCCGCTCTAATGAGTAAGGTGATGAGTAATGGAAATGGGAGAATAAAATTTCCAATTAACGAACCTGCAGAGGGTCTGAAAAAATCACAAATCGAAGAATATTTAGATTTTTATGAAGGAGCTGGAGTTCAACACGTTGCCGTAGCAACAAATGACATAATTAGTACTGTTTCAGAAATGAGAAAAAGAGGTGTTGAATTTTTAAGTACACCCCCAGATGAATACTATAAATCTGTACCTATCCGGTTAGAAGAACACAACCACAAATTACGTGAAGACATAGACAAACTTAAAAGTCTTGGGATTATGATTGATGCTGATGAAGAGGGTTATTTATTACAGATATTTACCAAGCCAGTTGAAGATCGCCCAACACTATTTTTTGAAATTATTCAAAGAATGGGAGCAAGAGGATTTGGTGCTGGGAATTTTAAAGCTCTTTTTGAATCGATTGAACGAGAACAACAAAAAAGAGGTACACTGTGATGGATCAGCTTATTCAGAACATAATAGATAAACTTGAAGCTGAGGGGCAGAATGTGAAAACTCATTTCGAAGGAATGCTTCACAGTAAGCCAATGAATTATTGGGATTATATTCAAACAGACGCTCTTTTAAACCTACAAACACAGCGAACCAACCTTCCTGACGAGCTCATTTTTATCGTATACCATCAAATCAATGAATTGCTTTTTAAAATGATTCTTTGGGAAATAGAGCAAGTAGCTTTCAATAAGGACCTAAATGCTGATTTTTTTAGCTCCAGACTGGATAGAATTAGTAGGTATTTTGATTTACTCTCTGGATCGTTTAAGATAATGGGAGATGGAATGGAAGTGGAGCAATACATGAAATTTAGAAATACGCTCGCTCCAGCAAGTGGCTTTCAAAGCGCTCAGTACAGGATGGTTGAATTTGGAAGTACAGAGCTCATTAATCTAATTGATGTTCGCTTCAGGTCTTCAATAAATCGAAATACTCCTTTTAACCATGCTTTTGAGCATTTGTATTGGCAAGCTGCTGGTAAAAACCATGAAACTGGTGAAAAATCTGCACTAATCAAATTGTTTGAGGAAAAATACATGGATACTTTTATTCGATTCATGAAAGATTACAATACCAAAAACCTTTGGACAACATTTAAAAATCTTCCTGAAAAAGAGCGATTTAACATAAAACTTATTAACTCAATGCGGCATTACGATCATACCGTTAATGTACTTTGGGTAATGGAACATTTTAATGCTGCAGCAAAGTACTTGGATAGTGGCAAAAAGTCTGCTGAGGCAACTGGAGGAAGCGAGTGGAAGAAATATATGCATCCAAAGTATCAAAAAAGAGTTTTCTTCCCCGATTTATGGTCAGCAGAGGAGCTTGAAACTTGGGGTGAACAAAACCTTGAAAATCACAAAATACTCACTAAATTTGAAAATATTTTAATCTAACTATCATGGAAGACGCTAAAAAACTTGAAGAATTTCAAGCAAAAATAGATGCAGATATCAAAATTGAGCCTAAAGATTGGATGCCTAAAAAGTATAGGCAAAATTTAATTCGTCAGATTTCCCAGCATGCACATTCCGAAATTATTGGAATGCAACCCGAAGGAAATTGGCTTACAAGAGCTCCAAGTCTTAGAAGTAAAAAGATTTTAATGGCTAAAATTCAGGATGAAGCTGGTCATGGCCTTTATTTGTATTGTGCCGCCGAAACATTGGGCGTTTCGAGAGAACAGTTTCTTAAATGGCTCCACGAAGGAGCAGCGAAGTATTCTAGCGTTTTTAATTACCCTACCTTAACATGGGCAGACATTGGAGCTATCGGTTGGCTAGTCGATGGAGCAGCAATTGTAAACCAAGTATCTCTTCAAGGAACTTCATATGGCCCCTACTCAAGAGCAATGGTTAAAATTTGCAAAGAAGAAAGCTTTCATCAACGCCAAGGGTACGAAATTATTGCTGACCTAAGCAAAGGAACTGATGAACAAAAACAAATGGCTCAAGATGCGCTTAACAGATGGTGGTGGCCATCCATAATGATGTTTGGACCTCACGATGCTGATAGTGCTCACTCCAATCAGTCTTTAAAGTGGAAAATTAAACGAGAATCCAATGATGTTCTAAGACAACGCTTTGTTGATAAGACCATACATCAAGGAGAAATTCTTGGACTTACATTTCCGGACGAAAATCTTAAGTGGAATGAAGAAAAAGGGCACTACGACATTAGCCCAATTGATTGGGATGAATTTTGGAATGTAGTCAAAGGAAATGGAGCAGGTAATAGAATTCGTTTGGCTCATCATGTCAAAGCGCACGATGATGGTGCTTGGGTAAGAGAAGCTGCTATTGCTTACAGAAATAAATTAAATTCTAAACAAAAGATTGCCTAAAACAATGAGTGAAGACAACCAAGGCGATTTATGGGAGGTTTTCATTCAGCCCAAACCTGGAAGACCACACAAGCATGCTGGAAGTTTGCATGCTTATGATAAAGAAATGGCAATGAAATCGGCGAGAGATTTATACACAAGAAGACAAGAGGGTGTAGGGATATGGATTGTTAAAGCGGAAGACATTGTGTCAAGTCAACCTGAAGATTCCGAGTCTTTTTTTGACCCATCCAACGATAAGGTGTACCGACACCCAACTTTTTATAAGCTTCCTGATGGAGCCAAACATATTTAAGTATGAACTCTAATCTTTACACATATTGCTTAAGACTTGCTGA
>JAZADZ010000112.1:0-49732 GCA_036123135.1 Bacteroidota bacterium
AGAGATAAATATAACCGCAAGCGTAACCAACATTTACAGCAGAAATAATATTTTCTACGTGGATAGAATAACCAACCAAAAAGTATACCAGCTCCCAATTCTTCCTAGCTTAGGTGTAAATTGGTCATTTTAGCGTCTAAAATCTTCTCTTTCAAAAAAACAGTGTTCAATTCATTGACCTGAACACAAATAACGCTAACTTTACATCCCGTATTGAAACATCTACGCATTAATGCATCGTACGGGAATGTCTAATTCAACTAAATATATTTTTGTTACTGGTGGAGTAACCTCTTCCTTGGGAAAAGGAATTGTATCCGCTTCCCTTGCCAACCTTCTTCAGGCTCGTGGTCACACTGCAACCATTCAAAAACTTGATCCATACATAAACGTAGATCCAGGAACGCTTAATCCCTATGAACATGGAGAGTGCTTCGTTACAGAAGATGGAGCTGAAACAGATTTGGATTTAGGCCATTATGAACGGTTTTTGAATACGCCTACCTCTCAAGAAAACAACGTAACAACAGGTAAAATCTATAAATCGGTCATTGAAAAAGAACGAAAAGGTGCGTATCTTGGGAAAACCGTACAGGTAATTCCTCACATTACCAATGAAATCAAAGACCACATTCAGCTTTTAGGGAAAAAAGGGACGTACGACTTTGTAATTACTGAAATTGGTGGTACAGTAGGCGACATCGAATCCTTGCCTTTCATTGAAGCAATTCGCCAGTTAAATTGGGAACTTCCAGACGATGTCTTATTCATTCATTTAACACTAATTCCTTACCTCTCAGCAACTGGAGAGCTAAAGACAAAGCCTACACAGCACTCTGTAAAAACATTACTAGAATATGGAGTGCAGCCAGATATTCTTGTTTGTAGAACCGAACACCACATTAATGAAGATATTAGAGTTAAAATTGCAAGATTCTGTAATGTTGACAAGGAAGCCGTAATTGAATCTATAAATGCAGAGACAATATATGATGTTCCATTATTGATGCAAAATGAAAAACTAGATCAAGTTGTACTTAAGCATTTTGGAATGTCAACAAGTGAAGAACCGAATCTTATTGAATGGAAAAATTTTCTCAAAAACCACAAAAACCCTACAAGTAGCGTCCAAATTGGATTAATTGGCAAATATGTTGAGCTTAAAGATTCCTACAAGTCAATTGTAGAGGCTATAATTCATGCTGGTGCAAAAAACCTCACTCATGTAGACATCAAATGGATTCATTCTGAAGATGTAAATGAAAAAAATGTAGCTGAAACACTTCAACATCTTTCTGGGGTTATCGTAGCTCCAGGCTTTGGAGAGAGAGGAGTTGAAGGGAAAATTACAGCAATTAGGTTTGTAAGGGAAAACAACATTCCTTTTCTTGGAATTTGCCTAGGAATGCAATGTGCAGTTGTTGAGTTTGCCCGAAATGTTCTTGGACACAAAGATGCCCATAGTACTGAAATAAATGCAGAAACACCACATGCAGTAATTGATATGATGGAAGAGCAAAAAACCATTAAAAATATGGGCGGCACAATGCGTCTTGGATCTTATCCTTGTGCTATTAGAGAAGGCTCTAAGGTTCATAGTATTTACAAGCAAAATACCATTTCTGAAAGACACCGACACCGATTTGAGTTCAATAATTTTTTCATGGAGGATTTCAACACCAATGGTATGACCTGTTCAGGAATAAATCCAGAAAATAATTTAGTAGAAATCATCGAGTACAAGGAACACCCTTGGTTCATTGGAGTTCAGTTCCATCCTGAATACAAGAGTACCGTAATACATCCTCATCCGCTTTTTGTAGAATTTATAAAAGCAAGTTCAAAGGTAAATATAAATCAACCCACCATAATGAATGGCCAGAACGCCTAGTCCTGAAAAGATAGTAGCTGAAATGTTAAAGAACGACCATTTCAGTAAATGGCTTGATGTTGATTTAATCGAAATTTCTAAAAGTTCTTGTTCACTTGGATGTAACATAAATAAATCTATGCTCAATGGATTTGGTATTGCTCACGGTGGCATTTGTTTTTCACTTGCTGATAGCTGTTTGGCTTTTGCTGCAAACGCCAGAGGGCATAAATGCGTTTCTACAAAAACATCCATAGAATTGAAAAAAAAAGTTTTTGAGGGCGATTATTTAATTGCGAAGTCCAATGAAATTAAACGAGGATCAAAGAACGCACAATTCGAAATAAACATAACCAATCAAGACGATGAATTGGTCGCCTATTTTAAAGGAGATGTTTACATTTCATCAAAAAAATGGGATTTGGAGCAAATGAACTAGTCCAATTTCTTTACTCATTTTTATTAATTTCACATATCATAAACTTTTCTAATGAAAGAAGCCTACATAATTGACGGAATAAGAACTCCCATTGGCAACTTTGGTGGAGCACTTTCAACAATTCGAACCGATGATTTGGCTACTATTCCAATTAAGGAATTAATTAAAAGAAACCCAAGTGTAGATTGGAATACAGTTGAAGATTTAATTTTTGGATGTGCAAATCAAGCTGGAGAAGACAATCGAAATGTTGCTAGAATGGCAGTATTGCTTGCTGATCTTCCGTTAACCATCGGCGGAGAAACCGTAAACAGATTATGTTCCTCTGGAATGGCTGCTACTATAAATGCTGCCAGAGCAATAAAGCTTGGTGATGGAGATTTATACATTACTGGGGGAGTTGAAAATATGACAAGAGGTCCTTGGGTGATTTCCAAAGTATCCAAACCCTTTGGAAGAGATGCCCAACTATTCGATACCAGCTTCGGATGGCGGTTCATAAATAAAAAGCTGCACGAAAAATATGGTACTGATGGTATGGGGCAAACTGCAGAAAATCTTGTTTCTCTCTACAAAATTTCAAGAGCAGACCAAGATGTATTTGCTTTCAATTCGCAGATGAAAGCAGCAAAAGCACAAAGATCAGGGAGATTAGCTAAAGAAATTGTACAAGTTGAAATACCTCAACGAAAAGCTGAACCCATAATTTTCAAAGAGGATGAATTTATCAAACCTACTACAACAATCGAAAAATTAAATTCACTAAGACCGGCCTTTAAAAAGGCCGGTGGTTCTGTTACAGCAGGAAACTCATCGGGTTTGAACGATGGAGCTGCAGCTTTATTAATTGGTAGTGAAGATGCAATAATAAGAGACAAACTCACTCCATTAGCAAGAATTGTCTCCTCTGCCATTGCGGGTGTAGAACCCAAAATTATGGGTATTGGACCTGTAAAAGCTTCCGAAAAAGCATTAAAAAGAGCAGGGCTTTCTCTCAATGACATGGATATTATTGAATTGAACGAAGCATTTGCTGCCCAATCTTTAGCATGTACTAGAGCCCTTGGATTACAAGATGATGATTCAAGAATTAATCCTAACGGTGGAGCTATTGCTATTGGTCATCCACTTGGAATGACAGGAGCAAGAATATTAAATTCAGCAGCTCTTGAGCTGCATCAGCAAAATAAAAAATATGCTCTTGTAACTATGTGTATCGGGGTTGGGCAAGGATATGCTACAATTATTGAAAAAGCCTAGAACATGATATATGAATTCGACGGATTTGTTCCTGTGATTGATGAATCTTCCTTCATTCATCCTCAAGCCAATGTAACCGGAAATGTAATAATTGGAAAAGACGTATACGTTGGACCTGGTGCTGTCATCAGAGGAGATTGGGGCAAAGTAATTATTGAAGACGGGTGCAATGTTCAAGAAAATTGCGTTATTCATATGTTCCCTGGAACGACTACCACGCTAAAGAAAGGTGCACATCTAGGTCATGGCTGTGTCATTCATGGAGCATTCATTGGTGAGAATACTTTGGTAGGAATGAATGCTGTAATCATGGATGAAGCAAAAATTGGTAAGGAATGTATAGTTGGTGCATTATCATTTGTCTCTGCTAAAACGACTACTCAAAACAGAAAGATAATTGCTGGAAATCCAGCTAAAGAAATAAAGGATGTTTCGGATAAAATGTTGAATTGGAAAACAGAAGGGACAAAGCTCTATCAGCAATTGCCAAAACAATGTAAATCAATGCTCAAGGCTTGTGAGCCGCTTAGGGAAATTGAAAAAAATAGGCCCAAGCAAAAAATCAATTATCAACCTTGGGGAAAGAAAAACTAACCCTAAAAATCCTCTTCAATAGAAAATTGAGTCTTCGCTTCAATGAATTCCTCTTCAAGCGCTTTTGGGAGTTCAACTTTTAAAATATTAATCATTTCATCACAAATGGCTTTTTCTACTTTGTATTTCTTTTTTTCGTGAGACATTACAATGCCAGCCATTAAACCAACTATCTCACCTCTGTGAGATCTCATTACTTCCTCAGGATTTAACACATCTATATCAATAATCAACTTCATATTCAAAAGGTACGAATTAAAACAAAAATAAAAGGGTAATTACTTCGACAAAAAGGCATAAACAATACTAAGTCTAAACTTAATTTCTAAAAGTCATCTTCCAAAAATGGTTTTTTATTAATAGCTAAAAACTGTACATTAGGTAAAAGTATTCCGTATTAAATCAAACCTTACATCATGAAAAAAATATATTCATTTCTAGTTATTGTCCTCACATTACTCAACTTTGTTGAAGCACAGCACGAATCGAACCAGACATCTTTTGCCATATTCAATCCTGCATCCGAATATGCTCCATCAGCAAATTTATCGGAAAGTGCAATCACCACTAAAGCACTTTGGGACATTCAATTGGATGCTGATCCAACTGCAATAGCTACATCACTCGCTGGAGTTATGTGGACCGGAACTGAATTTTGGTGTGCCAAATGGAATTCTGCAGATATTTTCACTGCAGATTCAAATGGAAATTCTACAGGATCTTTCGCCATTAACGGAATAACAGGAACAAGAAGTATGACTACAGATGGCACACACACTTATATTGGCACTGCAGGATCAGAAATTTACAAAGTAGATCCTGCAACGAAAACACTAGATACCATAATATATACAAATGTAAATTCATGCAGGTATTTAACCTATGATCCAACTTTAAATGGCAATGCAGGTGGTTTTTGGACTGGAGCCTATGGCTCTGACATTACTGCTGTTGATATGTCTGGAAATACGTTATCCACTATCTCCTCTGCAACACACGGTTTATCTGGAATTTATGGAATGGCTTACGATGACTTCACAATTGGAGGTCCTTTTTTATGGGCATTTGATCAAGGAGGAAACGATGCAGATATTGTTCAGCTAGACATGCAAGGTAACCCCACTGGAGTGGTTCACGATGCCAACTCTGATTTGAATGGTGGTGGAATTTCTGGACTTGCCGGCGGATTATTTATTTGTAATAATTTTATTTCCGGAACAACATCAATGATTGGAATAAATCAAGGAGAATCTCTTTTTTCCTATGAGCTAGCAGACCCATTTGCAATCGACGTCGCAGGTGTTGCAGTAACTACTTCCCCTTATTTACAACTTTCCAACGCTCCTTTTACTGTTTCTGGAGAAATTAAAAATGAAGGGTTAAATCCAATCAATTCTATGGATGTAAATTATTCAATCAATGGTTCAGCTACTGTAACTCAATCTTTAAGTGGTCTAAATGTTCCGCTAGGATCAAGTTATACATTTGATCATTCCTCTCCATGGACTCCCACCGCAACTGGAAATTATTCCATTCAAATTTGGGCATCTAACATCAATGGAATGAGCGATATGAATAATTCGAATGATACTGCATACTCCGTCGTTTTAGTCTATGATGTATCCACTCAAAGAATTCCCATGTTTGAAACGTTCACAAGCTCAACATGCCCTCCGTGTGTTCCTGGAAACATTCAGCTAGAAAGTATTTTTTCAGCAAATCCAAATAAATATACCTCTCTAAAATACCAGATGAGTTTCCCTGGAGCCGGGGATCCTTATTTTACAGACGAGGGAGGAAACAGAAGAAACTATTATGGAATTAGCTCTGTTCCTAGACTAGAAATTGATGGTGGATGGGATTCTAACCCAAGTTCGTTGAATCAACAAGATTTTGATGCTTATTATAACATCCCATCATTTGTGAACTTAACTGCAACCTACTCTATTGGAGGTCAAAGTATTCAAGTAGATGCAACTATCGATCCTATTGACGATAACGCTTCAAATTTTTTAGTTGTTCATATGGCAGTATTTGAATACGAGACGACTCAAAATGTTGGAACCAATGGTGAAACAGAGTTTCTTCATGTGATGAAAAAGATGCTTCCAAATTTTAACGGAAGTTCCATCTCGCCTCTTCAAGCTGGAGTATCTCAAACTGTAAGCCAATCGTATGATTTTAATGGATCATATAGATTGCCAGATGATGCGCAAGACCCCATTAATCACTCAATAGAACATTCCATTGAAGAATTCACTGATTTAGGTGTTGCGGTGTGGATACAAAATTCACTCTCAAAACAAATTTTACAATCTACTACTGCAAGTTTAGTAGTTGGACTTGAAAGTGAAAACCATGAGTTACTAGGCGCAAAAATTTATCCAAATCCTGTAAATAATTACGCAACTGTGGCATTTAATCTAGGAAGCCCAGGAATGATTTCCTTAAAAGTTTTCAATAATTTAGGTATGGAAGTGTTGCAACAACGTCTACCAAACTGCTCTATTGGCAGATCAGTATTTCAGCTGAATACATCTGAGTTAAGTGCTGGAATTTATTCAGTTTGTTTGTTCTCAGAGAATGAAAGAGTGGTTAAAAAAATGCAAATAATAAAGTGACTTTAAACAATTACCATCCTTAATTGATTTGATTGTTATATGTTGTCAGCCAAATCTTGTAAAGTGATGATGTGACTGTTGTTGTCCCCATAATTAACAATGACAGCCCTTGTGTTTTTATCGAAAAGTTTAGAAACTTTATTTATCGAATCCTCTCCATTAACTTCAGGAAATGGTTTATCCATAACAGACTCTACAGATTGTTGTTTGATTGATGGGTTATCTAAAATTTGCTTGTAAATATGGTGATCAGATAAAGAACCAACAAATATCTCACCCTCTTTAACAGGAATTTGAGAAATATCGTATTGCTTCATCAAATGAAGTGCATTGGATAAAGTATCATTTGAGGTTACAAATACTAGCTTTTGTTGCATATGATTTCGAATTAAATCTTTGGCTAACTTGACATCTCTTTCCAAAAATCCACGTTCTCTCATCCAATCATCATTGTACATTTTACCGACATATCTACTTCCCGAATCGTGCAACAAAACCACCACAACATCCTCTTTTTTGAAATGTTTTTTCAATTGAATTAGCCCCTTAACTGCGGCTCCGCAAGAGTTTCCGGCAAAAATCCCTTCTTCTCGAGCCATTTTTCTGGTATAAACGGCTGCATCTTTGTCCGTTACTTTTTCAAATCCATCAATGATATCGAAGTTGACATTTCCAGGAAGAATATCCTCACCGATTCCTTCGGTGATGTATGAATAAATCTCATTTTCATCAAAAATTCCAGTTTCGTGGTATTTTTTAAAAACAGAACCGTAGGTATCAATTCCCCAAACTTTAATATTTGGATTCTTTTCTTTCAAAAACCTACCCACACCAGAGATGGTTCCTCCTGTTCCAACCCCAACAACAAAATGAGTTATTTTACCGTCGGTTTGTTCCCAAATTTCAGGACCAGTTTGTTCATAATGTGCCAATGTATTAGAAGGATTGTCGTATTGATTAACATACCATGAATTGGGTGTCTCTTCAGCTATCCTTTTTGCCGTTGAATAATACGATCTTGGATCTTCAGGAGCGACATCTGTTGGGCAAACTATTACATCAGATCCAACAGCGCGAAGAATATCAAATTTTTCCTTAGACTGCTTATCAGTAGATACACAAATAAGCTTGTACCCTTTTACAATCGCAGCCAGAGCCAATCCCATTCCTGTATTTCCTGATGTTCCCTCAACAATTGTTCCTCCTGGCTTTAGTTTTCCACTAGCTTCAGCATCTTCAACCATTTTAAGAGCCATCCTGTCTTTAACAGAACTTCCAGGATTGAAATATTCAACCTTAGCAAAAACGTTTGCATCCACATCTTCAGTAATTTTATTTAATCGAACAAGTGGCGTGTTTCCAATGGTCTCTAAAATATTATCATAGGTTTTCATCATCCAAAATTTAGGCAAATTTAGAAAATACTTGTGTACAACTAAGTGATGATTAAGTAATAATTATTGAGAAATTATTTTATCTCTTTTGTCGTTTAGAATTTCGATCTGTTTTTGAAATGCAGGGTTCTGTAAACAAGAAAACATCTCAGGAAAACTTGAATACGCATACATTTCCTCTTCTTGCGCACTGCGGGCAATGATAAGATTAATGTTATCTTGATTGGCTTCTATTTTTTTTAATACTGCACTGTAAGAAGCAATTGAATTGGCATAATCTTCAAGTAAAAGTTTACATTCATCACTTATGGGATTTTTTTCCTCTTCTTCAATTTCTTTTATTTCAAGGGCAAGATCTTCTTCATACATTTTACGAATGCTGTCTTTGTTAGCTTTTGTGCTATCAATTGAAAGATTTGAGAAAGAGTCGACAAAAATCTCAACTTCCACTTTATTAGGATCGATTAATTCAATGGATTTTATAGGTTCCGGACTTGAGTTACAACCTACAAAAATTAGACAGAAAACAACGCAATTTCTAACCATTTTAGTTGTTTAACAGCCCTAAGGCTTCTACTGCAGAAATGATATTTCCTTTGAACTCTCCAACAACAAAACAATCTACAATTCCTTTTTCGATGAGCTCAAGCTTATAATTTGTTGCTTGTTCATATTCCTCAAACTTACCAATGTAATATTTGGTAAGTCCCGAATTGATATCTCTTTTAGGATAAACACTACCAATTTCTAAATACGTATCCAGAACATCAGTTGGAATTTGTTCCATGTATGCACCAACCTGAACTCTAAATCGAATAAGATCCCTGTTTACTGCATTTGCAGTTGCAACAGTATCTTCCTCAATACTATCATCAAAATCAGGATTAACATCAAAGCCTGCATCTGCTAAAGAAATTCTCTTTCCGTCCTTGAAAGCAACAATAAAAGCACCCGTGTATCCATTGGTAGACATATTCACTTTATGCATTGCTGCTGAAGACTTGTCGTTGAAAGCACCTGTGTAGTATTTATACAAGTCATCTTCACCTTTGACAAACACTACATCCATAAGGTCACTAAATACACTTAAACTAAGTCGTCTAGAAAAAGCACCTACTTGAACTCTATATATGATGTTGGATGAGGGTTTGGCTTCTTCGACTAGATTATCTGAAATGGGCTCATTGGTATCCTCAGTACTCTCATCATCAATTGCTAAACTTTCCTCAGATTGATAATCATCAATTGGATTGATATCTACTGGACTATCTTCATCAGAATCATTGGATACTTCTACAACTCCCTGTATTTCAATACTATCACTTTCAAGATTCGCTATTTCGTCGCTGATATCATCTACTGTTTCAAATCCTCCGATAACATATAATACGGAATCACCACTCTCAATCACTTTGAAATTTTTGTTACTCAGTTCTTTATATAAATCGTTGGCAGATGTTTTTATTTTATCAGATCCTAAGACAATATACAGTTCCTTTGAAGGATAGGCTTTTTTAAGCTGAGATTTCTTAAAGGCTTCAAAATCTCTTGGATCTGAACCCCATTGCCTTCTCTCTTCATTCCAATTAGAAAATCTTCCCGTGGAATCATAATACCGATCGTACATTTCTTGAAAATCTTCGCTAGCATAAGCAATCCCATTCTCTTTCGCAAAAGAACTATCAGGGGTGTTAAGCTGTTCATCTCTATAATCTGGCACTCCATCCTTATCAACATCTACAGGACAACCAAATTCATCTACAGGTCTAGCTTCTAAAGGAGTGTTTGCGCAAAAATCTGCTAAATCAACAACCAAATCACCATCAGAGTCAATCGTATCTTGTCGATAAATTTCAATGGGGTCAAATTCTTTTGGAGCAACCTTATCTGATTTTTTGGGAAGCGTCAAATCGTATGTGGCAGCAAAATGTGTGTAAAGTATTCTATCGTTCCTGGAATCACCAGCACGATTTTCAATGCTTTGATGAGTTACGCCGTCTATGAGGTCTGTAAAAGTAAAATGCATTGAGCTACCAACTCGAAGAGTAATTCGTTTTCCTGTATGTAGGTTAGCACCTATTTCAATAGGAATTCCCCATGTTCTTTCTGGATATCTACCAAATCCGTCCAGGTTTTGTTCTCTAATGTCCGACTCATAGGAATAATCTCGATAAATTTCAACTGCAGACGCTGAGTTCGGATCGTTTTCCGAAATGTTTCGAATCGTACCATCCGACCAATAATGATAATAATTACCCTCTGCATCTTTTAGGTCGGTTTTGGATAAAAATTCCATCGACTCTATACCAAAATGAATGTAAGGATTGATTACTCGTTCTTTTTTTAAAAGGTGTTTAAAATTGTAATTCAATGTTAATCCACCAGTTGTGATATTCGAAATAAAATTTAGATTTCTATTTACAGTTCTTTCGTTAGACCCGACTTCACCGAAGAGTACATAAAAGCTCAAATCCAAATAGTCTGTTAGTGGATTAATGATGCGTAAATCGTACCCTAATTTTGAAACAGTTGGGTGATATCCTCTATGATTAGCCCCTACATCACCATAAAAAGTCATCATACCTATTCCTAAGCTAAGTTGGGGTTTAAAAATGAATTTAAGTGGTTGGGGTTCAGTTTCTTTTTTTAAAGAATCCTTATTTATTGACCAAGCAGAGGAAATACCAATTAATGGAAGTAGTAATAGTATGAGAATCTTTTTTGTCAAAATTTAACTTTAAGACAAGTTGCGCTTACGCTAATATCGTTAAATAGTTCCTAAATTTAAAGGTATTTTATCATTAAAGACGCATTTTACATTTAGTAGGTGCCTTATATGACGATGCTTTTCATTAAATAATTAATTTGAATGATTAATTATTAGTCAATTAATTCTCTAATTTTTAATTTCGAAGAAATATCAAATCTATGAGTGTCTTAAAACAAGGAAATGTAAAAAAAAACATAGACGATAAAGGAATTGCCACAATTGAGTTCTATCATCCAATGAGCAATTCTCTTCCTGGAAAATTATTGGCAAAACTTGCAGACACCATTACAGCAACTGGTAATAATGAATCGGTAAAAGTCATTGTTTTAAAATCATCTGGAGACAGAACTTTTTGTGCTGGAGCAAGTTTTGAAGAACTAAGCTCAATTTCGGATCGTTCAACTGGAAAAGCATTTTTCTCTGGTTTTGCAAATGTTATCAATGCTGCAAGAAAATGTCCAAAACTAATTATTGGAAGAGTTCAAGGAAAAGCAGTTGGTGGAGGTGTTGGAATGGCGAGTGCCGTAGACTATTGCTATGCAACAAAATATGCATCTGTGAAATTGAGTGAATTAGCCCTTGGGATTGGTCCCTTTGTAGTTGGTCCGGCAGTTGAAAGAAAAGTTGGTCTCTCTGCAATGTCCACAATGGCAATAAATGCTACGCAATGGTTTTCTTCAGATTGGGCAAAGGAAAAAGGATTGTACTCAGAGGTTTTTGACTCAGCAATCGAAATGGATCAGCACATTAATGCATTGGCAAATAAACTTGCTGCATCAAGTACAGATGCAATGGTTAATTTGAAAAAAACGCTATGGGAAGGAACTGAAGATTGGGATTTTTTGCTGGATAAGAGAGCAAAAATAAGTGGTGAGTTAATTCTTTCAGATTTCAGCAAAAATGCAATAAAAAAAATCAAAGCTGCAAATGGCTAACGCATCAATGCCTAAAGTCTATATTGATGGAATTAAAAAATATTCATCTATAATTCTAAACAATATAAGAAACAGGAAAACTTTTATTATTTGCGACAAAAATACTTTAAGTTGCGTATCATATTTACAATCTAAAATTCACCTACTTAAGACCGCATTTGTCTACATTTCTGAAGATGGAGAGCGCTGCAAAAACTTGTCTTCAGCTCAAAAAATCTGGGATTTACTTCTAGAAAACAATGCAAATAAAACCGATTTAATTATTAATGTAGGTGGAGGTATGATTTCTGATCTTGGAGGTTTTGTTGCTTCTACCTACAAAAGAGGAATTTCCTACATAAATATTCCAACATCATTACTTGGGATGATTGATGCTTCCATAGGTGGAAAAAACGGAATTAATTACAATCATTACAAAAATCAAATAGGGACTTTCAGCAATCCAGATTTTATTATTTGCGACCCTCACTTTCTGAAAACTTTGCCTGGAAATGAACTTTTAAGTGGATTCGCAGAAGCGTTAAAACACGGTTTATTATTCGACAAAAACTATTGGCAATTGTGTACTTCTAAACCAATTGATCAATTGGATTTTTTTCAGATTATAGAAAAGTCTATAGCACTTAAGACTAAAATTGTTAAGAAAGATCCTTTTGAAAAAAATGAAAGAAAGCTGCTTAATCTTGGCCATACTGTTGGTCATTCTCTAGAGGCCTTTTTTTTACAAAATAAAAAGCAAATATCTCACGGACTAGCAGTTGCAAACGGAATTGTTATTGAAAGTTATTTTGCTACTGAATATGGGTTGTTGAAAAATAAAGATTTCTTGTCTATTCAAGCTGCTATATTCCGTCTATTTGACCCAATTAAATTGGATGAAAAAGATGTGAGTAATGTAGTAGATTTTATAAAAAAGGATAAAAAAAATTCCTCAGATAAACTCAATTTCACCTTGCTTGAATGCATTGGTAAAGGAAAAGTTGATGTGCAATTATCTGAGAACTATGTTCAAAATTTACTAGCAAAGTTTTGGATGTAACTTAAATTTACTGAGGGTATTATTGGAGTCCTAATAATTCAAATTAAACTATATTTGTTGCACTCCTATTTGAGCCTAAAGTCATGAAACCCTCAACAGAACTTTTCAACCTTATTCAATCATTAAGTAAATCTGAAAAACGTTTTTTTAAACTTTCTTCATCCCTACAAGACGGGGAAAAGAACTATTTAAAATTGTTTGATGCAATAGAAAAACAAAAATCTTACGATGAAAAAGAGATTAAACTATTGTTCAAAGCAGAAAAATTTATTCAACATCTTCCTTCCGAAAAAAATCACCTGTATAAATTAATTCTTAAAAGTCTAAGGGGTTATTATTCAGATCATTCTATCAGCTCAACACTAAAACAAGACCTTAAAAATATTGAAATCCTATATAAGAAAGCACTTTATAAAGAATGTGTTAAAATTTTAAAACGATCTAAAAAAATTGCCGTTAATTATGAAAAATTTTATTACCTATTTGAGCTGATAAGTTGGGAAAAATTACTTATTGAGGAAGCCTACGAACAAGGTGAATTCAATGAAGACTTAGACTTACTAATTGAAGAAGAGGTTACCGTAATTGAAAAGCTTCGAAATTTAGCTGAATATCATATCATTTATTCTAAAATCAATTATATATTTCGAAGTGGAGGCTTTTCTAGATCGGACAAGGAAAGACTACAAGTTGATGAAATCGCCAACAACCATTTAATTAAAGGCAAAAATACTGCACTTTCTAGCAGAGCGGCTTCCATTTGCTATTACATTCAAGGATTTTGTAATGCCACTAAAAGAGATTTTAATACTGCGTTATTAAAATTTCAGCGCACCAAATACATTCTTGATAGTAATCCATTAATCAAAAATGATCTCCCATGGAGATATGTTCGAACACTTGGGAATATCATCAATTGTCTCATAGAATCGAATAACCTTATAAAAGCACAAGAGCTATTAATTGAGCTAAATGAATTAAACAATCAAAAGAATTTCAAAAGCTTAGACATAAAGGTTAAACTTTTTACCATTTACAATGATGCTCAACTGGCCATATTTGAGAAAAAAGGTGATTTTCAAAAAGCGCTCAGACACATTGATAATATGGAGCTTGGATTTTCTGACCTTAAAGACAAACTCAATAAGGAACAAACGATTCAATTTTATTACCGAATCAGTTATCTTTATTTTGGTTCTGGTTTGTACAAAAATGCTCTGAAATGGGTAAATAAAATTCTCAATGATAACGAACAAATTTTAAGACAGGACATCTATAGTTTTGCGAAATTATTCAATTTAATTTTGCACTATGAATTGAATAATTATGATTTACTCGATTACATTACAAAATCTACCTTAAGATTTCTAAAAAAGTCAGAAAAAAATTATAAAAGTGATTTGGTTTTAATTAAGTATTTGAAGCAGCTAATAAAAGCTAATACTGAAGGTGAAAAAAAGATAATTTTTGAACAAGCAAAAAAGGAATTTGAACTTCTTTTTTTAAATAATGAAGAAAAAATTATTCTTCAATTCATTGACGTAATTTCATGGTTCAATAGTAAAATCAATGACAGTACTTTTGAAACAGCTGTCAAACATCAACTTTAACATAGGAAAACTTCAGTTTCCTTTCCATCTCATAAGATACTCCTTGTAAGTAGTTCAATAATGTTTTGGATTGTTTTTTGTAACTAATTTTTGAAGGGAAATCATGTGCTTTATTTTCAAAAGAAATTGAATCAGCTTGATTGTACTCCATATTGTAAGAGAGCATTGACTTTCCCTTCACTCTAACAATGTAAATCAAGGAGGTGTCAATTTGTTTGATAATAATGTTTTCAGTTACCGATGTATCCAATTCAATGATTGTACCTCCACGACCAACAATTGAATCCTCGTGCCATTTCCAATGCTCAAAGGGTTTTTTGGGAGTACTCATTGAAGAAAATGTTGTGGTGTCTATCCAAAACCCATCTAACCAATTCAATTCTTCGAGATAATTTTTGTTTTCCATAAAACTGTTCTCCAAATTGGTATTACAAGAACAAAAAAATAGCACAACAAAAACAACGAATCTACACATTTGATTGCCTTTTATATTCATACATCAATATACCGGCAGAGACAGAAACATTAAGCGACTGAACAGTTCCATACATTGGAATTTTAGCAATACGATCACATAAATTTAAATATGCTGGAGAAATGCCATCTTCTTCACTACCCATAATAATTGCGGTTGGGCCTGTAAAATCCACATCAAAAACATTTTCTGCTCCTTTTTCTGAACATCCCACTATGGAGAGACCAGAATTTTTTAGAAAATGGATGACCTCTTTTAAGTTATTTTCCTTGCATACAGGAAGTTTATTTAGTGCTCCAGCAGAGGTTTTAATTGCATCTGAACTCACAAGTGCGGAGCCTCTTGATGGAAGAATAATCCCATGAACTCCATGACACTCTGCAGTTCTAGCAATAGCTCCAAGATTTCTCACATCTGTAATTCGATCCAGTATGAGAAAAAAAGGTTGTTCTCCTTTTTCATACACTGAAGGGAGCAATAATTCTAAAGAAATGTATTCAATCGGGGCAGTGAAGGCAATTATACCTTGATGGTTCTTGGGGGTGATGGAATTGAGTTTCTGAACTGGAACTCCTTGATAAACAATATTTTTACTTTTCATTAAAGACCAAAAGTCTTTAAATAAATCTCCTTTTAGTCCTTTTTGGACAAGCACCTTATTGATGCCTCTTCCACTATTAATTGCCTCCTCAACAGCCCTAATTCCATAAACAATATCAGGATTGTTTTTAGGGTGTTTGTGCTTGAATGCATTCTCCATTATTGTATCCAGTAAGCTCGACCACTTCTCCATGCATCAACAGCTTTATACCAGCTTGATTTGTACATCGGAGAGCGTTCCAATTTATAATCGTTATCCGTAAATGGGTTATTCATTTTAGTAAACACAAAAGAAAGCGAGTTAATGTTGTTCTCATCTCCATAAACCCATATTTCTCTGTTGTTCAATTTACTAACAATTGATGGAGGTCCATAAATCATACTAATCATTCCTCTATCAGTCTTCCAGCCTTCAATATATGAGGTAAAATGTTCATTTGAATTTTCAACTCTGCCATAATACTTTCGAATGATTTCTCTGGCTCTGTCTTTACTTCCTGTTTTATCTCTCCAAAAGTAATCTATCGCAGACTTTTCAAAATCACTAGAAATCAATTTATTGTATTCACTTCTTGAACATATGTATCGAACTGGGGGAATCATCTGCTGAACAGATTTAACTTCAGGAAAATAGGGGTTAAAAACAAATAATGAGACACCATTTCTTGTGGTCGTATCAAGCTGAATATGAGAAAACCCAGAACTAGGTAAGCTGAGCTCACATCTCCCAAATTCATCTAAAGATAGCTCTGAGCGAGACTCAGGTGAGTAATCAAAAGATTTATTGGATGAAGAAGTAAAAGGAGGTGGAGATATCGGAAAAGTTCTTGAATAATTTCGAAGAAATAGTGTCTTCCCTCTATTTAAGTTTGACTCTAAATTTAACACCTCATTTGAGTCAATATAATTGCAGAAAATTGGTTTTTTATTCTCATTTCTAAGAATAAAAAACTGTTTGTTAACTAAAGAGGATTTATTGAAATTTACATGTTTCTCAACAATTGAATTTCGATTTTGATCTGCACAGAAAATTTTCATTAGTCCGATATCACCAATTTCAGCTTTGAAGGAGAAATCACCATAAATGACTTTATCTTCAACCTCTTCAACTCTATCGTGAATAAAAAATGAACCTGAATCAAGAATTTCTTTTGAAGAGATATCTTTTAGAATCTCAAAATGAAATACAATTTTCCCACTAAAATAATCGGCTTTACTTTTTCTTGTATATAAGATTTTATCCGACTCCATTTTGAAAAAAACTTTTGATGAATCCAGCTCATCATGGTAAATGATATAATCAGGGTCAACCATCTGGCCAGAACTCTTGTATAAAAAGGCATAATTTTGCTGTGACTTACCAATGGAGGAGCAAGAAAGAAAACTAAGTGCTATATATATGCTACCTATTAGAAAAACAGTGACTTTCAAAACTACCTTAGGATTATAGGGGTTTCAATAATATTACTGATGTTTTGGCTTCTGTCGATCAAAAGAAACTCGTACTTGAGACTATCGTTATGATTGGAATTCACATTGAAATAGAAGGGCTCTAAAATAACCTGTATTTCTCCTCTAAGAGCAGTATTTTGTCCAATTGGTGTAATGTTTTCTAGCCTGTAAGCGAAAGTAATTGAATCTGCTGTTGGAAAATTATTTCCCCCAGGGTCTGCTGTGCCTCTTACCCAACTTCCATTCATTTTTTCATAGTAATGAATGTAAAGGTTGTAATAGAAATAACTTGAAGTATCGAATGGAGGGCTCAGCTGAGTTTGTGAAAGTCCAATATCTCCATCACCGTCTGTGAAGTTAAAAGTTAATCTACCAGAATCACCGAGAGCAGTAAAATCAACAAATTCAATGGACGGTTCGTTCGGAAAAGACTCTGGTTTCAAACAAGATGCTAGAACGAGAGTAAAAAACGACAAAACAAGTGTTATTTTTGTGTATTTGAACATCGACAGCTAAAAGTAGAACATTTAACAAGTAAATGAATCAAGATTTTAAAATTTTTAACATTGATAATCTTAGGAATTTCAACGAAATAACGTTAAATATATTTCAATATCAAGCTGAAAATGTTTCAGTTTATAAAAACTACATCAAGTTCTTAAAAATTGATCCTAAATCAATTGTAAACTCCGAAGAAATTCCTTTCCTACCCATTCGTTTTTTCAAATCTCATAAGGTGATTAGCAAAAGAAAAGTTCATGAAAAAATTTTTCTAAGTAGTGGTACAACTCAAACAGGTCGTTCAAAGCATTATGTAAGTTCATTAAAACTATACCAAAACTCATTTTTGAAAAGTTTTAAAATTAATTACGGGGACATTGAAGGCTATACATTACTAGCGCTACTGCCCTCATATCAAGAACAAGGAGATAGCTCATTAATTTACATGACAAATGAACTCATGAAAAGAGCAAATCAAAAAAGTAGATACATTTCTAAAATTAACCCAAAAACAGTAGAAATTATAAAGAAATTAGAAGCAAAGAAAGTACTACTTCTTGGAGTTTCCTATGCGCTTTTAGATCTAGCTGAGCAATATGAATTCGACTTTTCCAATTGGATTGTGATGGAAACAGGTGGTATGAAAGGGAGAAGAAAAGAGCTTACAAGGAGCGAGTTGTATGGAATCTTAAAAAAAGCATTCAATATTGAAACCATTCATAGTGAATATGGAATGACAGAACTACTTTCACAAGCCTATTCAAAAAATGATGGAGATTTTTATTGTCCCCCTTGGATGAGCGTTAACATTAGAGAAATCAATGACCCATTTGAAAAATGCAAGAAAAATAAAACTGGAGGAATAAATATTATTGACCTAGCCAACATGTACAGTTGTAGTTTTATTGCAACAGATGATTTAGGTAAAAAAACCGAAAAAGGGTTTAAGGTACTTGGAAGGTTCGATCACTCTGATACAAGGGGTTGCAATCAGTTGAATCCTTTTTTTTAAACTACTTTGAGAATAAAATAATTTCGCTTGCCTCTCTGTAAAAGAATATAACTTGCGCCAATTAAATCTGTCTTGGATATTATTTTATCTTCATTGACCTTTTCTTTGTTTAGTGAAATGGAGTTTTCTTTTAGAGCTCTTCTTGCTTCTCCATTTGATTTAAGAAAATTAGATGCCGAAGACAATGCATCAACAATTTTCAATGAGCCAATAAGATCTGCATTAATTTCAGCTTGAGGAACACCTTCAAAAACCTCCAAAAAAAGTGATTCATCCATATTTTTTAGTCCTTCAATTGCAGTTTTACCTTTTTGAAATAAAATTTCAGAGGCATTTTTTACCAACTGAAAATGATTCTCTCCATGAACAAGTATAGTAACTTGTTTTGCCAGTTCTTTTTGAAGAATTCGTAGCGATGGGTTTTCCATATGTTCATCAATTAATTGATGAATTTTATCCTTAGAGAGTAACGTAAAAATTTTTATGTATTTCTGTGCGTCCAAATCAGATGAATTTATCCAATATTGATAAAATTTGTAAGGAGATGTTCTTTTGGGATCTAACCATACGTTACCTTCTTCTGTTTTGCCAAACTTGGTGCCATCTGCCTTCTGAATTAGTGGTGTTGTAATGGCGAACGCATCCCCTGAGTCTTTACGCCTAATCAGTTCTGTTCCAGTAACAATGTTACCCCATTGATCTGAACCTCCTAATTGAAACTTACAATTTTTATTTTTATACAACCAATAAAAGTCATATCCTTGAACAAGTTGATAAGTGAATTCAGTAAATGACATTCCAGTTTCCATTCTCGATTTCACTGAGTCTTTTGAAAGCATATAATTTATAGTGATGTGCTTTCCAACATCTCTTATAAATCCAAGAAAAGAAAAATCGTCGAACCAATCGTAATTGTTGACCACTTCTGCTGAATTTGTTCCACAATCAAAATCTAAAAACTGTTCTAATTGTTTGGTAATGCCTTTAATATTGGCGTCAAGGGTTTCTTTGCTCAATAAATTTCTTTCTTTGGACTTTCCTGATGGATCACCAACCAATCCAGTAGCTCCACCAATTAACGCAAGAGGCTTGTGACCTGATTTTTGAAAATGAACCAATGTCATAATTTGAACAAGGCTGCCTATGTGAAGGGAATCTGCAGTGGGATCAAATCCAATGTATGCAGTTGCAACACCTTTTCTTAATTCTTCCTCAACACCAGGCATGACATTGTGGACCATTCCTCTCCATGATAATTCGTCAATAAAACTCATTTGTAAATCTTAACTATTAAGCAAAATTATTATTTAAAAGCGCATAAGGAAATAGAAGTTGCTATTTTTATAAAATGAATTTAGTTACAGGTGGAACAGGTTTGGTTGGCACCCATATTTTAATTGATTTATTAAAAAATGAACAAGAAGTAAGGGCGCTCAAAAGAGATAAAAGTAATCTCGATATTGTACATTCCGTTTTCAAACACTATGGTTGTTCCAATTTATTTTCAAAAATTGATTGGGTTAATGGTGACGTGTTAGATGTACCCTCTTTACAGCAGGCCATCAAAGGGGTAAAAAAAGTTTACCACTCAGCAGCAATTGTAAGCTTTAATAAAAAACATTTTAAAAAAATGTATGAAGTTAATGTTAATGGCACTGCTAATTTGGTCAATGTTTGTACAGCAAATAAAGTTGAAAAAATTGGTCATATAAGTTCTATTGCTGCATTGGGACGTGATAAATCAAATCAATATTCTGAAGAAACTAAATGGAAAAATGGTAAACAAAATAGCTATTATGCGGTAACAAAAAATGGTGCGGAAAGAGAAGTTTGGAGAGGTGAACAAGAGGGTTTAAATTCTGTTATCGTAAATCCTGGAATAGTATTTGGACCATCTAATTTACATCGTTCAAGTACAACGTTGTTCAAACAAGTAAGTAAAGGGTTATCTAGGTATACCCCTGGAATTAATGGCTTTGTGGACGCAAGAGATGTGTCGAAATCAATCACTCAGCTTGTGGATAGTAAGATTTGTTCAGAACGATTTATTTTGGTAGCTGAAAACTTAAGCTACAAAGATGTTTTTGAAAAAATAGCGCTTGCAATTGATAAAACTCCACCAGCCAAAGAAGCATCAAGATGGATGATGCAAATTGCTTGGAGGTTGGAGAGAATTAATTCTTTTGTTAAAGGAAAATCACCAACAATTACCAAAGAAACTGCACTCACAGCATGTGAAAAATATTATTACGACTCTACAAAAATCAAAGAAAGAATCAACTACAACTTTCACTCAATTGATGAAGCTATTTCTAACACAGCAGATTTTCTTAAAACTTCAGCTTTTCACAAATAAATTCAACATCAGTGTCGGTAATATCTAAATGAGTTACCATTCGCACTCTTCCTGGACCAAAACCAATACATTTGATACCTACGTCTTGCATTTTGGCAATAAAATCAAGATTTGATATTGAGTCAATCACATTAAAAACAATGATGTTAGTTTCTTGAGGAAGAACTCTTTTAACCCAACTGCAATTTTCAAGAGATTGTGCAATTAAGCTAGCTCTTCTATGGTCGTCATTTAGCCGTTGAATGTTATTTTCTAACGCATAAATACCAGCTGCAGCAATTATACCTACTTGCCGCATACCTCCTCCAAAAACTTTTCTTGCTCTTCTAGCTTTTTCAATAAATTTTTTATTTCCTAATAAAAGAGAACCAATTGGTGCACCTAAACCTTTTGAGAGACAAACAGAAATACTATCAAATATTTTTCCATAGTCGGATGGACTTTCATTATTGGCAACAATTGCATTAAAAATTCTTGCTCCATCTAAATGTAGTGGTATAGTATTTTTTTTACAAATCGAAGAGATGGCTTCCATATTTTCGAATGAATAGCAAACACCACCCCCTCTATTAGAAGTGTTTTCTAATGCAACAAGTGAAGTTATTGGACAATGAATGTCATCTGCATTAATGTTATCAATTATATCATTTGGAGATAGTATTCCACTTGACCCTTCGATTAACCTTACAGATGCCCCTGAATTCTTGGCAATTCCTCCACCTTCGTAATTGTAAATATGAGATTCTCTTGAGCATATGACCTCATCACCCGGACGAACATGGACATTAATCGCAATTTGATTGGTCATTGTTCCAGAAGAACAAAAAATTGCACTTTCCATTCCAAAAAGTTCTGCTGCTTGTTTTTCTAGTAAATTAACAGTTGGGTCTTCTCCAAAAACATCGTCTCCTAACTGAGAAGAAAACATCTTTTCTTTCATTTCCTTTGATGGCAAGGTGAGTGTATCGCTTCTTAAGTCAATCATTTTTTATTCTAATGTAAAATTTTAAAAATCATTTCCTTCAACAGTTCCTCATCAGAAGTTGAAACATTATTCAATCCTTTACTTTTTAGATCGTATTCTCTTAGGTAACTAAAAATTCTTGCCAATTTATTTTTGGAATAATTTCGAGCAGCAACATGATACTGCTTGAGAAAAAAAGTGTGTACACCAACTTTTTTGGCAAGCTCTTGGTCACTTAATCTTCCAACATAAAAGTGAAACTTCATAAGCTTTGTGAAGAAGTTATACAACGAACTAATGGTTACTGCAAAAGGATATTTCTTCTTGTTTTTACTAAAATGGTAAATGATTTTATTTGCTTTCAATACATTTTTCTCAGCCAACGCATTTTGAAGCTCGAAAATGTTAAAATCCTTTGAAAACCCAATATTTTTATGCACCAAATCGGATGTGATTTTATTGCTTTTGTCAACCAAAAGATGGAGTTTTAGAATCGCTGAAGAGAGTCCAGATAAATCATTACCAATGAATTCTGTTAGAAGAATAGCTGCTTTTGGCTCAATAGTTAATCCCATTTCTTTTACTTGAGCTATTAACCAATCATTGAGTTGATAGTCCTTAAGAGATGAACAGTTCAAAAGAAAATTTTTTTTTGATAAATATTTACCAAGTGCTTTTCTCTTGTCTAATGTTTTATTCTTATAGCAAAGCACCAAAACTGTGGTTGGTACTAAATGCTCAACATAACCCAGTAATTTTTCAATGGTTCTAGATAAGTGTTGCGCTTCCTTAACAATTACAACTTGGTAAGGAGCCATCATTGGGTATCTTTTAGCAATGCTGATGATATCATCAATGGAAGTATCTGGTCCATACAAAATAGTTTGATTGAAATCTTTCTGCGAATCTTCCAGAACTGACTTTTCAATAGCAGAACTAATTTTATCGATATAAAATGGCTCATCTCCATGTAAAAAGTAAAGAGGTAGATACTGCCCATTTTTAATGTCAGTTAGGATATTATTTAAAACCATAGCCTATATTTACTTAGCAATTGCATCAGAACCGGTCTGAATGAAAAAAAAATTGGCATTTCCAGATTATCCATTTCAGCTTAGGAACGAAGGTAATAAAACTTTAGTTTTTGATGAGCTGAGAAAAAGATGGGTGATACTTACTGACGAAGAGAATGTACGACAACATTTGTGGAAATATCTTCACATTGAATTTAATTATCCCAAGGGTCGAATTGCATGCGAAAAAAAGATCATCGTAAATAATCTAGCCAAACGATTTGATCTAGTTGTATACAATAAAAAGGGAAATCCTGAAATGGTCATTGAGTGCAAGTCTCCTAAAATTAAATTAACGAACGATGTACTTTTTCAAGCATCCAGATACAACATCAATCTTAAGGCTAAATACCTTTTAATAACCAATGGATTGGAGCTGAAGTGTTGTGAAATTAATTTTAAAAATGGTCAAGTTTTATATTTGGATCATCTTCCTTTAATCAGTTAAATTTTGAGTATCTTTAAATATGATCAAAAAAATATTTGCTTTTGTCCCGCTTTTCTTATCGCTTACGTTTATTGTTGGTCAACTTGATAAGAATTATAGACTACAAAATTATCTCAATGAAAAAGGAAATACTGAAGAAATAATTGGATTTTTTGTCAAAGGCAATAAACAAAAAATCAGAGCGCTATGCAATTCGCATAATGGAAAATACCATAGTTCAGTAAAAGGTTGGCATTATGTGAAAATACCCTCCAATCAGTTAGAACATTTCAGCTCAAATAAATTAATTTCTAACCTACACATTTCGTTGTACAAAGGCTGTATTCACAATGATACAATGAGAGTCAACAATCGTGTAAACTATGTACATTCTGGCACGGGAGCTCTAAATAATATTCCCTACACAGGAAAAGATGTAGTTATGGGTTTTTTAGACACAGGAATAGACTGGAACCACGGAGATTTCAAAAACCCTGATGGATCAACAAGAATAATTGCGCTTTGGGACCAAACTTTACCGGTTAGTGCTAACACTCCCATAAACTATGGTTATGGTCAGCAATGGGACAGCACTGAAATCAATGCTTCTTCAGGAATTTCTCACACCGATTACGATGGTCATGGAACAACAGTTACAGGTACTGCAGCAGGAAATGGATTTGCCAATGGAACTCATAAAGGAGTTGCACCTGAAGCAGATATTGTTGCTGTTGAAATTAATTTTAATTCATCCAACTTTTTAGGTTCAGTAGTTGATGGAACTGAATACATTTTTCATATTGCAGATTCTCTTGGAAAACCCTGCGTGATTAATGGAAGTCTTGGAACTTATTTTGGATCCCACGATGGTCTTGATCCTTACTCCTTATACATCGACAGTTTAATCAATGAAAAAAAAGGTCGCCTGTTTGTCTGCTCTGCTGGAAACTCCGGAAATTGGGGGCCATATCATTTGCATGCGGAAGTCAACAATGATTCAACATTTACGTGGTTAAAACCCTTCGCTGGACCTCCTGGATTTCCACCCCAAATAGCTTTTTATGAATTGTGGGCAGATACTGCAGATTTTAATCAGCTCGAATATTGCGTTGGTGCAGACATGCACTCCCCTTATTACAACAACAGAGGAATGGGTGAATACTTTGACGTATTATCTAATATTAATTCTCCATCAAGTCTATTGAGCGATGTAATACTTAACTCAAATGGAGATCAAATAGCTTCAGTGATGTATTACGCGGAACAAATGGATGGACAGTATATGCTTCAAGTATTTGTCGCAACTGACAGTTCCGACTATAATTATAGATTTCAGATAAAAGGAACAGGTAAATACGATGCTTGGAGCGAGTTCACACATTTAGGGGTTTCAGATATTGTTTCAGCAAATGAACTTCCTAGTTCAAATGCATTCCCTGAAATTATTAATTACACTTCCCCAGATACATTATGTACAATAGTAAGTGCTTTTCAATGTTTACCAAGTGTTATAACTGTCGGAAATTATGCCAACGACAGCGGGTATGTCAACAACCTTAGCAATTGGGTTTCGACCAACACAGTTAGGGGAAAACTTTCGGCGAATTCAAGTAAAGGTCCAACTAGAACAGGATTGCAAAAACCTGATATATCTGCCTCAGGTGACATAACGCTCAGTGCTTGCAGGTTAGATTTTATTCCATTTTTAGATGATTCTGTACTTGCCTACGGAGGACTTCACCTCAAAAATGGGGGGACCTCAATGTCAAGCCCTGTAGTAGCAGGGATTGCAGCACTTTACTTGGAAAAATGCTCCAACTCGAGTCACGAAAAGTTTAAAAATGACCTGTTGAATAACGCCTATTCTGATTCTTTTTCAACTAATCTCCCAGACTATGGTTTTGGATTCGGTAAGGCGGATGCTTATTCAACACTAGTTTCAACAAGCTTTACTCCAACTATTTTAAATAATTCGTTTTGTTCAAACGAGGACAGTACTGAAGTTCGAACTGAACTTAATTACCCTTTTTATAATTGGAGCTCTGGAGAATCCACTTCATTAAGTTATTATCAACCTTCACAAAACGAATTTGTTCTTGTAACAGATTCAAACGGTTGCAAAAGTGATACGGCATTTTTTGATGTCATTGAGCATCCAATTCCATCAACGCCAACCATTTCAGTCTCATTTGATCAGCTATTGACAGATCCTGGATATTCAAACTATCAATGGTATATAAATGGTACGTTACTTAATGGAGAAACTGACAGCATACTTACTGTAATAATTAATGGAATCTATCAAGTGGAAGTTTTTGATCAAAACAATTGCTCATCACTTTCCAACGGGTTGTTGTACGAATCAGTACATGTCAATGAGATTGAAAATGAACTAAACCTTTACCCCACTCCCACAAATTCACTCTTGAACGTTTTCTGTAGCGTCAATATTATGAGTTATCAAATTATTAATTCCAATGGACAGCAAGTATTGAATAAAAATGTAGCATTTCCATCAAAATTTATTTCAATTGATGTTTCACTCTTGAGCAAAGGATTGTATTTTATTGTGACACATCATACAAAGGGAAGTTCCATTAAAAAATTCAACTCCCTTTAGAACATTCTATTACATTTGTAGTTCTTTAATTTTAATTTATGGATTTAACAGATATCATAAGCATTTCAGGGAAGTCTGGATTATATTCAGTTGTGGGTCAATCCAAGAAGAATATAATTGTAGAATCAATCCAAAACGGTAAAAGATTTCCTACCTTTTCGACCAACAGAATCAGTGCTCTTAAAGACATTAGTATATATACCTATGAAGGAGAAATGTTACTTTCAGATGTTTACAGAAAAATTCACGAAAAAGAAGGTGGAGGCAAGACAATTGACCACAGCGAATCTCCTGAACAACTTAGAAGATATTTGGAGGAAATTGTTCCCAATTACGATAAAGAACAAGTGTACAATTCAGACATCAAAAAACTATTCCAATGGTACAACCTACTTTACGATGCCAAAAAGCTAAAACTTAAAGAAAACAAAGACAATAAAGAAACAGTTGAAAAAGCTGAGAATAACAAAACCTAATATCATTTTATCACCCTAAAAAGCCATTATGAAAACGAAATTTATATTATTTCTTTTGGGAATGACCCTTATACATTCTCCAAATCTGTTTTGCCAAAAAAAGAAAAAAAAGAATAAAATTGAAGCCCCATCAAATAGAATTGACTCTATTAGCTATGCTGTCGGAATTAGTATTGCAAAGAGCTTTTCGGGAGAATTTCCTGACATCAATTTAGATCAATTTAATAATGGCTTGAGATCAAAATTAGCAGAAGATGATGCTACGCTATTTTCAGATGTTGAAGCTCAAAAAATAGTTGAGCGTTACTTTAAAGAAAAACAAGAAAAAGCCATTGCCAAGGAAAAAGAAAAATACAGTTCAGTTATTCAAGAAGGTGAAGACTTTCTAAAAAACAATGCCAAAAATCCAAGTGTTACTACACTTCGAAGTGGCTTACAATACGAAATAATTACTGCAGGGAATGGTCCAAAACCAACTCTTACGGATAAAGTAGAAACACATTATCATGGAACTTTATTGGATGGAACTGTTTTTGATAGTTCTGTTGATAGAGGAACTCCAATTTCCTTTCCTGTAAATGGTGTAATTAAAGGATGGACTGAGGCATTACAATTAATGCCGGTCGGATCCAAATGGAAATTGTACATTCCCTATTACCTAGCATATGGAGAAAGAGGAGCCGGAGCATCGATTGGACCTTATTCCACATTAATTTTTGAAGTTGAACTAATAAGTATAAATTAAAATGAAAAAAACAATTCTATTTCTAGCTGTTGCAGCTTTTATAAGCTGCAATAACAATTCTCAAAAAAAAATTGAGTTGACCAATGAAGCTGACTCGCTTAGCTATGCTATTGGCGCAGATATCGCAAATAATTTAATGAAGCAAAACGAACAAATAAAACTTCAAATTCCTGAGGTTAACATTGAAGTACTAAACAACTCTCTTAAAAGTAATTTTGATGCCAAGTCAGATCCCATAATTGATACGGCTGTTTGTAAGGAAATTATCCAAAATTACTTTAATAACTTACAAGCACAACAACAACAGGAACAAGAGGCAAGTAATCTAACCGCAATTGAAGAAGGAGAAAAATTTCTAGCCGAAAACGGACAGAAAGAAAATGTTGTAACAACTGAGAGCGGACTTCAATATAAAATTATTAAAAATGGAAATGGTATTAGGCCAACACTTGATGCACAAGTAGAGGTACACTATCACGGTACACTAATTGACGGAACTGTTTTTGATAGTTCTGTTGACAGAGGCACTCCAGCAACTTTTGGAGTATCTCAAGTTATAGCAGGTTGGACTGAAGCACTACAGCTGATGTCTGAAGGATCTAAATGGGAATTGTACATTCCTTATTCCTTGGCATATGGTGAAAGAGGGTCACCACCTGTAATTGGTCCATATTCAACATTAATTTTTGAGGTTGAATTAATAAAAATCAACTAAAAGAATAGAATTTTAAAAAAGAGGCAAAACTGCCTCTTTTTTTTATATCTCTTTTTTAAGAATAGTTTGAGTAGGAAATGCAAAGTCTAATTTTTCCTCATTGAAACGTTTTAAAATTTCTTTATTTACTAAAGTTTGGGTGTCTAGCCAGTGTGATTCTGGTTTCACATAGTACATAAAAAGAATATTAAGAGAAAAATCACCAAATCCGTTGAAACCTGCAGAATAATCGTCAGTTATAGCCTCCTGGTTTTTAACAATATCTTCCAAAATATCAATGGCTTTTTGCATGTCATTCTCATCAGTATCGTAGGTTAGACCTAGGTTAATTTTAACTTTTAAGGCAGGCTGAGAACTAACATTAATTACACTATTATCTGTAAAAGTACAATTTGGGATGGTAACGATTCTTCCCTCTAAAGTTCTGATTCTGGTACTGCGAATACCGACCTCTTCAACAGTACCATCAAATTCACTAATTTGAATTCTGTCTTTAAGCTTAAAAGGCTTATCTAAAAATATCATTACTCCAGCAAAAATATTTTTGACTGAATCCTGAGCCGCAAGAGCAAGAGCCAATCCGCCAATTCCAAGACCAGCAATCATGGCAGTAATATCAAAACCAATGTTATCTAACCCGATGATAAGACCAAGCGACCAAATAAGTGCTTTTAGCGCTTTTCGAATAACAGGAATCAATTGATCATCAAAGCCACTTTCAGTTTTTTCTGTTAGCGGCATAACAATGTGGACAATTAGGGCATCAGTAATTTTTGCAAGAACTGATGTAATATTGATGGCCAGTGCAAAATAGGCTACCTTCTCTAGATTATTTAGAAGTGATTCTTGAAAATTTAAATAATGGATGGCAACCCAGTATGCAATAATAAAAACAAAAAATACAATTGGGCGTTCCAACTTTTCTACCAATACATCATCAAGCTTGTTTTTGGTTTTCGATGTTGCCTTTTTAATAATTTTAGAAAAAATCCAATAAAGGATTTTAACTACAATGAAAGAACCTAAAAGAATTATCAGACCTACACCCCATTCAAAAAGAGTATTCCCGAAAAAAATTTTATTCAAAATATCCATATTATTTTAATTTGTGCACAAATTTAATCTTTAGTCTTTTACAAATGGTATCATACGTTTATTATTGTTCATTGAACCAACTCCAAAAAAATAATAACCGCTAGCTAAAGAAGAAATATCTAATTTGGTATTGTTCTGAGCTGTTTCTCTCCAAACTACTTTTCCATACAAGTCAACAATAAAAAGATCAAAATTTGATGCAACATCCTCAGTTGAAAATGAAATAAAAGTTGATGCTGGATTTGGAAAAACCGAAAATTCATTCGTATTGTGTTGAGAAATCTCAGTTGGTTGGTTGATAGTACAATCGTAAGTAGCAGTAAAACCAGGACTTACAGTTGCAGCATCAGAATAAAAACGAAAAGTAACAGCACCTGTTGAGGAAGTAAAAATGCCAGGACCAATCGATCCGGTAAAAGGACTTCCAGAAATTTGTGGTGCATTCACACTGTTCCCATCAAATATGTATAGGTAGTCCCAATTTTGCTCAACATCAAAAAAAGTAAAATCAAAAGTAAGTGCAGATGCACTATCAGGTGCAATGGTCCAAGTATAATCTTCATTGTTATAGTAATCTTTGAGTGGACCTCCAAAATCATGAATTTCATTTGTACAAGAATCAGTATAGCAATCTGTTAAATAATCATCAATAGCATACCAAAAATCGTTGTAGCCATCATCATATCCGAGTGCCCATATGCCAATCCCTCCAATATCAGCAGTATTAATGTGTTCAAGGCGTTTTCTAAAGCCAGATTCTTCTGTTATAAAGCACTGAAAATTTCCTCCATTGTTAAAAGTGTAAACATCCGTATAGCTTTCGAGATCGAAAAAATGATTCGCAGCAGAATAGTGTCCTGAAGAATTATTTTTTATTTGTCGATATGTTTTTGCTACTCCACTTCCTGTAGTTGAAGAGGGGATAGTTGAAGAGGAAGTCGGCCATTGATATCCATAATATGGAAGTCCCATTATTAGTTTTTGTTTTGGACAGCCTTTATTTAAATAGTAGGTTATTGTTTTTGAAAGAGTATAATTATATGAAGACCCAAAATGATAAAGTGGGTCACATGGACCTGTCGACGAGCTTCCTTGGTAATAATAAGCATAACCCATGATAATGTAATGATCCACCGCAGGCTCCATTATTGAAAAGTCAAATACATTATTCCAATCAACGGCATACAATACAGTACTTATTTCAGATCCAGGAATAGCCGTGTGCATTTGATTACAAAGGTCTACCATAAAATTGGCGAATTCTGTTTTGTATGAAGAAGGCAATCCTTCAAAATCAATATTAACACCTTGGGCACCTCTTAATTGAACCAAATTAATCAAATTTGTAATTAAAGTTTGTTGTGCAGTAAGACTTGAAAAAAAAGTTGAATGATTGGAAAAAAGAGTAACTGTGAGGGTAACTTTTGTATTACCGCTTGCAAGAGCAGCCCCAACGGCAGCTGAAGTTGACCATCCGTGGGTAGTAATTGGCTCTCCATCTGTAGGATTAACCTCGTACGAAAAAAAAGAAAAATGACTTAGTAAATCCCAATTGTAATTTTGATACACGCTACCAACCCAGTAAGGATGCCACCCATAAACTACCTTATTTAGCTGACATCCTGATTTTTCGTAATAATCACAAGATGATGGTTTTACTACAGAATCGTAGTGTGCCGCATCAGAATTAGGTAATGAATTGTAATACTCTAGCTGAGTTGAGTGAATTGAATGGGTGTTTTGAGCATAGATACAACTCGTTATTAAAAGAGATAAAAAAGATAAAAATAAATACTTCATTGTTTTAGATTTAAAACCCAAAAGAAAAACCTACTCTATATAAAATTGGAGGTCCAGAAGAACCAAAAATATAGTAGGGTTTGTAGGGGGAGTTATAGTCGTTAATTAAATCGTATAGCAGCATAATTTGTGCAGTTGCGTTTCCTCCAAGGGATGTGCTGTAAGCGCCTCCAAATAAAAACATACTAGCTAAAGTTCTATCACCATTAGGAAAAGGTATAGGTCTAAGTTCATATACATTTAGGAGCTCATACTCTGCATGTAAAAAAAAGTTTTTGTGGAATGAAAATCTTGAGAAAAAATTTCCTCCATAATAAGATTCAGTTAGCTGAAGTTCTGGATTGCCTCTATAAATGTATTTTGCCCCAATACCAATAGAAAACTTAGGTTTTATCTTATATCCAACAAATGGAGAGGTATCAAATAAAATCCAACCACCAAAAATGTTAAAACTTAAATTTCCTCCAAAATACAATTTGTTTTTAGGTGAATTTTCGGAAGAATTAGAACTAGAACTATCGGAGAAGTAGCTATTTTGCTGGGCGTTAGATGGAGAAATCAAAAATAAAAAGCTGATTGCAATGGATATGTGAAATAAAAATTTCATTAGGTTAGATATCCATCCGCATCTTTAAGAGCCAAAGAACTTTTAATAAACGCACCTGACCCAGAAGCACATATTTTTCCAGCTGAATTAAACAACTTTGATTCTGCCGTGACAATATTTTTAGACCTGGAAATAACTGAACCTTTTGCAATAAGATAATCTTCTACAATAGGTCTAAAAAAATAAATGTTGAAATTGGAAGTAACAACAAAAAAGTCGCTCACAATAGACTGAGCAGCAAAAAAACTTGAATCGTCCAACATTTTAAAATAAATAGAGCCGTGCAAGCTTTTTCCTGCATGGAAATAATTCGGATTTACTTTCATTTCAATAACAGCAGCACTTTCTGAAATATCAATACTTGGACTCATCAATTTATTAATTGGAGCTTTTAAGTACATATTTTTTAAGCAATCAAAGTGCTCTTGCATGGCTAGTAAGTTAATAACTGTTTAATTGCTTGCGAAACTTTTTTTGCATTTGGAAGAAGCGCTTCTTCAAGTGTTGAATTTAAAGGAATTGCCGGAGTATCAATCGATCCAAGGACCTCCACTGGTGCGTCCAGGTATTCAAAACAATTTTTTTGAATTCTAGCTGCTAATCCTAAAGTGAAAGAGCTTTCGACAGATTCCTCGGTAACAAGTAGAATTTTTCCATGTCTCATTGCGCAATCGTACATGGCATTTTCGTCGATGGGATATAAAGTTCTTAAATCTATAATTTCAACAGCTCCATCAAAATTTTCAGCTGCTTCTAAAGACCAGTACACTCCTCTGCCGTAAGTAATAATCCCAATTGAATCACCACTTTTGATCTTACCTGATTCGGCTTGACAAACTGTCCTTGCTTTTCCAAATGGCAGCACATAATCTTCACTTGGTTCGATAGTACTTGCTCCCTCTGTTCCCTTTATCTTACTCCAATATAATCCTTTGTGCTCAAAAATAACCACCGGATTTGGATCATGATAGGCAGCTTTAATTAAACCTTTTAAATCTGCTCCAGTCGAAGGATAAGCAATTTTAATTCCTTTGATATTAGTCACAACTGACTCAACACTTGAAGAATGGTAAGGACCTCCAGAACCATATGCACCGATAGGAACCCTTAATATCATACTTACAGGCCATTTTCCATTTGATAAATAATAAGATCTGCTAACTTCGGTGAAAAGTTGATTCAATCCTGGCCATATATAATCAGCAAACTGAACTTCAACAATAGGTTTAAGACCAACTGCAGACATTCCAACAGTGCTACCAATAATAAATGCTTCTTGTATAGGTGTATTGAACACACGCTCGTCTCCAAATTGCTGAGCAAGCGTTGCAGCTTCTCTAAAAACTCCACCAAGTCTTCCACCTACATCCTGACCATATAAAAGACAATTTTTATCGCTAGACATAAGCTCTCGAATGGCAAAGAGAGCAGAATCAACCATAACAGTAGGTTCTTTTTCAGCAGGCTCTCGTTCCCCTTTTTCCTGAGTAATAGGAGTTGGAGCGAAAATGAAATTAGTTAAATCTTCTGGTCTAGGATTTTCTTGCTTCAATGCTCTTTGGTAATCTGCTTTCACAAGTGCTTTGGTTTCATCTTGAATACTTTTAATCTCTTTATCGGAAACACCAAATGATACTAACTCTTTGATTAACTTGGGATAAGGATCTCGCGATTGGTGTTCATCCAAATCGTCTCTGTACCATTCCATTCGAACACCTGAAGTGTGGTGATTCAAAAGTGGAACTTTTGCATGTACAATAAATGGTCTTCTCTCTTTTCTTACAATTGAAAAAACGTCTTCAATTGTTTGAAAAGATTCTATAAAATTTGAACCATCAATGGTACGAACCTCGATTCCTTTAAATCCCTTTGCATAATGAGTAACATCTTGCGCTCTAATCTCTTTAGCGTTGGCCGAAATATCCCATTCATTATCTTGAACTAAATATACAATTGGCAATTGCCTTAGAGCAGCCATTTGAAATGCCTCAGCTACTTCACCTTCTGTGCAGCTGGCATCTCCTAAGGAACAAACAACCAAGGGAGCATCTTTTAAGGAATAGTCGTTTATTCCAATGGATTCTTTGTAATCAAGACCCATTGCAATACCAGTTGTTGGAATAGCTTGCATCCCAGTTGCCGAAGATTGGTGGGGTATTTTAGGGAACTTAGGATCATTGAGACTTGGATGAGAATAGTAAGTTCTTCCACCTGAAAATGGATCGTCTTTTTTCGCTAAGACTTGAAGCATTAATTCATATGGAGTTATACCAATGCCTAGAAGTATGGAGTCGTCTCGATAATAAGGGGCAACAAAATCAATATTTTTCAATTGTAAACCAACAGCAATTTGAATGGCTTCATGTCCCCTTGATGTGGCATGAACATATTTGGAAACAATTGCTTTATTTAGCTCAAATAAATCTGTAAGTTCTTTGGCTGTTGACATTAAACGAAATGCCTCAATTAATGTTTTTTTATCGATTTTATTTTCCAAAGTCAGTGAATGCAATAGACAATTATTATGTTGCAATATACATAAAATAATTAAAATATATTTTAGCTTTTAATTTGATATTAAAATTAAAGTTCGAATAAGACGTAATAATTGAAATTTAAATCTCTTCATTTCTGATGAAAAGAGGATTAAAGTTAAGTAAATAAAGCTGATCAATTGCTCTTGTAAAAGAAGTATACATCCACCTCAAAAGTTCCCTGTTGATGGAATTTTCTGGCAAATATCCCTGGTCTAGAAAAACAGTTGGCCATTGACCCCCTTGAGCTTTGTGGCATGTTAGTGCATATGCAAATTTAATTTGAAGCGCCTGAAAATATGGGGAATTCATCACAGCTGATTTTCTATCTTTTTTATTTTCAATATACAAATTGTCTTTTTCAATTTCAAGAAAAAGCTTTTTCATTTCAACGTTAGGAATATTGGGACCATCCAACATCAAAGTGGTTAAATTAACCTTGCATGTATACATTTTTTGGTTAGGTTGATCGGAAAAATAAAAATCAATATCTGCAAAAGAGTAATCGTACATCTCTTCAAAATTATATACCCTTGAAACTTTTAATATATCTCCATTTGCAATAAAACCTTCATCTGAAAAAGACTCAAGCCAGTAATAATTGTTTTTAACAGCCATGATCAAATCTCCTGGACACAAAGCATCTTCGAAACAAAGTACATTAAAACGAATTTCTCTATTGTAAATGTTAGCGCGTTTGTTTGAACGACAGACAACGATTGCATTTCCTAAATTTAATTCACTGAAAGCACTTTGAAAACTGTCTTGAATGTCGAATGACCTTAGCTCCTTTAGGTCGGAATTATTAGTCTTGATGTTTAAGCTGTTGTTGTTTTCATCAATATTTTGTCTCAAAGTTGTTGCTTGTTTTAAAATTGCAGAATGTTCAGACTGACGTACTACTTGCTTTAGCTCAAAATGATAAAAATCAACCTCAGAAAGTTGATTTAGATAAGAAATATTTAGTGCTGGGCTTGATGACCAACCAACTGGTGGAAGCTGTGCATGATCACCAACAAAAATTACCTTACAATCCTTTCCAGAATAAACAAATTGCAATAGATCAGCAAGCAAACCAGAAGATTGCTTTGTGTTAGATTGAACAGGTTGTAAAGAAGGAACCATAGAAGCCTCATCAACAACAAACAATGTATTCGTTGACTTATTTTTTGCTAAAGAAAAAAAGTAACCATCACTTTTGTGCTTTACCTTGTAAATGTACCTATGTATTGTTGATGCCTGCGAGCCACTGTAGCTGCTAATTACTTTAGCAGCTCTTCCTGTAGGAGCTAAAAGGACAATTTTTTGCCCTTTTTCTTTACAGGCTCCAACTAATGATGATATCAAAGTTGTTTTACCAGTACCTGCGTAGCCCTTTATAACTAAACCAGCTTTTTTCTTGTTGTAAAAAATAAATCTTGAGAGCTTATTTATTCCAGATTTTTGGTCTGTTGTAGGCTCGTGTTTGAAATATCTTAAAATGCATTTCTCAAAAAGGAAATTTTCCATTTAATTTCTCTTTAAAGCAAATATTGATTGTATAAAAATATGGATAAAGTTAGCGTGTTTTAAATCCATAGTTATTGTGTTTACAAAAGTTATCTTTTGAAAAAAATGTTAGATTTGTAAACCAACAATTTATTCAAGAAATTAAAAAAATGAAAGACTTAGGAACTTTAGCAAAAAAATACCTTTTTCCAGCTTTGGTGATTATAACAGGCCTTTACCTTGTCTTTATGGGTATTGTTCCTGATTCTGAAACTGGAATTTCCCAAAATTCAAGTTTTTTGATTGGTGGTTTTACAATACTACTTCTTGGTGCTTTAATTCTTCTGTTTGTCATGGACATTATCAAAAGCAGAAAAATTCAAATTGGGTTATATCTTGCTTTACTTCTTCCAATGTGTTTGTTGCTTACAAACGCTTTGTATAGTTCTATCAACACAACTATTGAAGAAATCGAAACAAAAAAACAAAAAGATATTTTGATAAAACAAGCACTCAATGACATTAAAGACATTGAACTAGAATACAGAAAAAAATACGGCTGGTTTTCTAGTGATTTCAATGAGTTAAAACGCTTTTTAATTGTAGACAGTGTCTACTCTATAGACACTGAAGGTGATATTCCTGACCACCCCATTACTGAAGAGCATCAAGCAATACTTGGATACAACACGATTGACAATTACATCGAAATTGAATCGTATGATGAAGAGGAAGCATTAAAATGTGGACTTATTAAAAAGGATACCAACTGGACTAACGTTTTAGTAAAACTTTTTACAGGTGATCAGGCTTTAAACAACGAAAGGGTGTACCCATTTGATTTGGAAAACTTTAGCTATGTTCCATCAACTGAAAATACTCAATTCGCCATTGCTGCAGACGTACTTGAATCTGATGATGAATCTTTTGAATTTTTGTACCAAGAAAATGGAACAAAAAAATTTGTTTCTAGCCAATTGGTTGATAAGGACAAAGATCAAGAACACTTGTACAACTCGATTTTGAATGGAATTGTTCTTTCTGATACCATTTCAGCTAATGGAAAAATTCTAAAAGGAGACGTATTAGTCTCCTTAAATGATAATTCAATTGAGTCTATGGATGATTTCTCAAATAACCTGAAGAGTATTTCTTTGAAAGACAGTGTAAACTTAACTTTTAAAAGAGTTGAAAAAGAAACTACATCTACTTTTTCTTCTACCATAGCAATTAAAGATTTGAAATCTAAAAACAGAAAGAATTTATCGAGCATACTAATTTATCTGGAAGAAAAATTCTCTCCTTTAAAATACAACCCTGAAAATTTTACCTTGATCAACATTGATAAAGATTTTACTCAAAAAGAAAGTGAACTCTCTAAAGCTTATCTAGACAGTACATCTATCAAAAAATTCTGTAATTATAGATCAATTTACAATGGTTCATCTTTTGAATACGATAAAAACATTCTGTTTTCAGAATCAAATCCATCTGAGGAATTTTTTCAATTTTTCACAACTTCCAAAATCGGAACACCTGTATTTACTGCTTATGACCCAAAACCATATGACCCATTAATGGAAAGAGATACTTTAAGAGTAGGTTCTTTAAAAGAGGTCAAAACAAATGGAAATTGGGATGAATAAATTGGCTTAATTCACATTTTGAACAGTCAACAAACTATATTATTCATATCCAATGGTCTGTACTACATGTTTCGAGAAAATACTGAACTAGTTTTATCGAAGGGTGAGCTCAATACACTTGAAACAATAGATGACCTTAACACTATCGCTTACATCGATAGCGCATTTTTCAATCTAATTCCAAAAGCACTATTTGATGAATCAAGTATTCAAGAATATCTTGGCTTAACAAGTACACAACTAAAAGGGACTTCCCCAGTAACTAACGATATAAATCCAATTGATTCTAAAATCATATGGACCTTAGACGAAAAAATTAAAAAACCCATTATTCTGCAATCTCCTGGTGTTGTATTCAAACATATGATTGAGCTATTCATTAATGAACCACTCATAGAAAAAAATACTACCGAACTAAAGTTAAGAGCAGTTGAAAATAATCTTTACATAGTTTGTTACGTTAACGGAACACTTCAATTAAGTAATAGATTTGAAATCACTTCGGAAGATGACATTATTTATTACACTCTTTTGTGCGCGGAGTATTCAAAAATAAAAAGAGAGGAGTGCTTAGTAAATATAAAAGGAATTGAAAAGAGTACTCTTGCTGAAAAGCTATCAAATTTCTTTTTAGAGGAAAATACTTCTTTTATCAAAAACACGTCGAACTTTCAATCTTATTTGTAGTGAGAATAATTGGAGGAAAATGTAAAGGCAGAAGAGTTACTGCGCCTAAATCCATAAAATCAAGACCAACTACTGATTTTGCAAAAGAAGGCCTGTTCAATATTTTGTGTAACATGACTTCTATTGAAGGTAAAAATGTTCTTGACTTATTTGCTGGAATAGGAAGCATTTCATTTGAATTTTCGTCAAGAAATGCAGCAAGTGTACTAAGCTTAGACCAACAAATCAAAGCTGTAAAATTCATCAACACAACTGCTAAAAAATTTAGCCTAAATGTAACGTCAAAAAAATACGATGTCTTTAAATTTCTTTCTTTAAAAGAAAACCCGTATTATGATATCATTTTTGCAGACCCCCCCTACAATCATAAAAAAGTAAGTACTTTACCTGATTTAATATTTAATTCTTCATTACTTATTGACAATGGGATTCTAATTATTGAGCATGGTTCAGAAAATTCGTTTGATAATCATCCTAACCTTATTGACAAAAGAACGTATAGCAGGGTACATTTTTCATTTTTCAAACATTTAAATCAATGAAAAAAATTGCTGTTTTCCCTGGTTCGTTTGACCCCATAACCAAGGGGCATCAGGCTATTATCATTAAGGCGGCAAAACTTTTCGATTCTCTTATAATTGCTATTGGAGAAAATTCAAGTAAAAATTGTCTTTTCGAAATTGAGACAAGAAAAAAATGGATACTAGAAACTTTTGACGGATTCGAGAATATTGAAGTAGCTACTTTTTCTGGTCTTACAATAGATTTTTGTAAACAAAAAAAAGCAAAATACATTGTGAGAGGGCTTAGAAATACACTTGATTTTGAATATGAAAAAACAATTGCCCTAATGAATAAATCTCTAAACGATGAAATTGAAACTGTTTTGTTGTACACGGATCCCAAACACAGCATGATTTCTTCGTCAACCGTAAGAGACATATTAAAACACAATGGCAACGCACAACAATTTCTACCAGACAACATTAAAATTGGCTAATTGATGATATTCTTCAGGATTATTGCCACTGTTCTGCTTTTTACCAATGTTGTAATCACATCTCAGACAATTATTGACGGACTAGCTCCCAAGCACAAACAGAAATTTGCCACCCTCAATAAAATTGTTAATTATTCAAATTTCAGACTAGAATTAATTGAAAAAACCACGATTGATTCGATTGGAAATTTTCAATTTTCTGTCAATTGTGAAAATGCTTTTCTAGCCGTTATTGAAATTGATAATGAATACGGGTATATGTACATTGACCCTTCCAGTTCAAGCTATAATCTCCTTTTTATGAATAATGATGAAATCATAAATCCATTTAGAAAAAAAAATGTACAATTAACTTTTAATGATTTATCTAAAAACGATTTAAACACATTAATCCTTGATTTCAATTTAAGGCTAGATTACTTTCTGTATGGAGACACTGCTAAGATTGTTCGACTAGCTCAAAGAACTCAAGAATTCTCCGACAGCTTGGATCAGTTTAAAAGTAAACTTATTACTTATTACGGAGACATTAAAAAACAATATTTACACAATTACATAAGATACAGCATCGGATCAATTGAACAAATGACCAACTCTAGAGATATTGAAAAAAATAGATTTGAAACTTTTAACTTTTATTTGAAAGACATGCCTGTTTTGTACGAAAACAACGCGTACATGACTTTTTTTAACCAATTTTACGACAACACACTTTCATTACCTGAAAGCGGCAGTAATGAAAAAGTAAGATTTGCCATAAATAATTACACTAGCTTAGACAAACTCCATGAGGCACTTTCAACTGATTACTTTCTTAGAGATAAGAGAATTAGAGAACTAGCAATAATCAATGGACTAAGTCAGATTTACTACAAAAACTCGTATGATCCAAACAGCATACTTTCAATTTTAAGAGAAATACAGCATACTAGTGATTACAAAGAGCATAAAAAATTGAGTGCAAATTTGATATCAACTCTAACTCATCTCAACAGGGGAACAACTGCCCCAAATTTTGTTTTAACCAATCAGTTTGATGAAAATATTAAGCTCAATGAGCATAAAGGAAAATACATATACATATCTTTTTTTAGTTCTGAAAGTTCAACAAGTATTCTTCACATGGATGTGATTAAGTCATTGTATGAGAAGTACAGCGACAACATCACATTTATAAGTATTTCCTTGGATAAGGATAAAGATAACTACATCAATTTCTGCAATGAATTCAAAGATTATAAATGGAATATATGTCACTATGACTTCGACCACAATATTGTCAGGGATTATCAGCTGAAAAATATTCCAAGCTATATTCTTCTTGACAAAGAGGGCAATATTGATCAAGCTCCCGCATACACACCAATTGCAGATGGAAACAGTGTATCAATAGAAAAAACTTTTTTCACTATTAAGAAAAACAATTCCTCCAAAAAAGAATTTAAAATAGGCGGTAAGAACTGAAGCTTATTCAAAAATGAGCAATACTCTAATTCTTCAATAAATTACATTAGCCCTTTTTTTTTAATAATCCAAATCTTTTATTAAATACTGAATGCTGGCGAAGGTATTTTTAAGATAAGGATTTAAGTTTGATTTGTCTATCCATTCAACTTTAGTTATTCCCTCCTCAAGCTGAGGAACCAAATCGTGATTTTTGTGGTATTGCATTCGAAACCATGAGGTTTTTTTCAAATACTTTGTATTTTTTTGTGTGTAGGTATGAAATGTTGATGGAAGTTTATCCATAATTACTGGACCGATAATACCACACTCTTCTTCCACTTCTCTTACCGCAGCTGAACGTTCATTTTCATTTTCTTCAACTTTTCCTTTCGGCAAATCCCAAAACTGATTTCGATAAATAAATAATAGCTGATTGTTATCATTATGAACAACACCACCCGCAGCTAAAATAAAACGGTAATCCTTAAAAAAACCCTTTAAAGCTTCTTTTGGTTGATTGGATAGGATACAAATTTGGTTAACTTTTTGAAGAGATATTATTTTATTGTAAAACTCAGAGGAAGACTCGAAATTATAAAATTTAATATCTTGAAATAATGACAGCTGAGCTCTTTTTTGGGCAAAAAACAATGGGTTGTCATTGATAAAAACTTTATACATTTGCAGCATGCTCAAAACAAATAATAAAGCCTCTAAAGTAGCTGAATTTTTACTTAAAATCAAAGCCATTAAACTTCAACCAAACGACCCATTTAAATGGGCATCTGGATGGAATTCTCCAGTTTACTGCGACAACAGAAAAACACTCTCTTACCCAGAAATTAGATCTTTTATAAAAGATTGTTTTTGTGAGGAAATTTCAGCAAAATACGGCTCTCCAGATCTTATTGCTGGTGTTGCTACCGGAGGAATAGCTATAGGAGCTCTGGTTGCTGAAAAAATGAACCTTCCATTTTGCTATGTGAGAGCTAAAGCAAAAGCTCATGGACTAAATAACTCTATTGAAGGAGAAATAATAAAGGGTCAAAATGTTGTTGTTATTGAAGACCTTATATCATCTGGAAATAGTAGCCTAAGTGCTGTTAAAGACCTGAGAGCTGCGGGATTAAATGTAGTTGGAATGGCGGCTATCTTTAGTTATGGATTTCAAATTGCTAAAGAAAATTTTGAAAATGCCAACTGTAAAATATTTACACTTTCTGATTATTCATCTTTATTGAGTGAGGCTGTAAAAACCAACTTTATTTCAAAGGATATGATTTCCTCCTTGGAAGAATGGAGAAGTTCACCTTCAACTTGGAACAATTAATAAAATGGTAAGAATTGAAAGCAAAAGAGTACTTGTCAATTGTAGTGTCGAGGAGTGTTTTAATTTTTTAATCGATATGAATAATTACGAGCAGATTCTTCCTGAAAAGGACATTTCTGAATGGGAATCAACTTATGAGAGATGCTTCTTCAAAATAAAAAAAACATATGGGCTTGAGTTGCTTTATGAATCAAGTGAACCTCACAATAAAATTCACATAATAAGTGGTCCATCTTGTCCTTTAAAATTTAAACTTGATATGTTAATCGAAAAAGAAGGCGAATGCTGTAACGCAGTGCTCGTTTGTGATGCTGATATTAATCAATTTCTAAAAATGATAATCGAAAAGCCACTTCACTATTTGTTTAACTACATGGCAGATGAGCTCGTCGCAATTAAAGAATAAAGCTAAGTTCTTTAAAATCAAACGTTGATCTATTTTTATCTTTTAGTTTTAGTTCAATTAATCCGTTCTCCATCACTTTTGTAATCTTACCTTCAATTCGACCGTTTTTGGAATCGTAAACTTTCCATTGCCCTCCATACAACAAGTGATTGAAATAGATAGCATTAATTTCTTCAACATCTCCTTTTTTGAGCTTATTGTAATAGATTTCAATTTTGGAAAAGACTTTATTCATTACTTCCTTCACATCATAGTTCTTAGAACCTAAAAGTGCTAAGCTAGTTGCATTATCTAGTTCGTCAAAATCGACTTGATTAACATTAATCCCAACACCTACAATAGCCACCTCGAGTAGATTGCCCTTCCATTGATTTTCAATTAATATTCCACCAATTTTTTTTTCATTCATGTAAATATCGTTGGGCCACTTTACGTAACCTACTTGCCCACTTATTTCTTCAATTGCCTCATTTATTCCAATAGCAATAACCTTGCTCAATAAGAAATAATTCTCTGTATTTATAAAATGTCCATTGAGGATAAGACTAAATAATAAATTTTTTCCTGGATCTGAATTCCAGCTTGAACCTCTTTGTCCACGTCCATCAGTTTGAAAATGTGTCATAATTGCAGTTCCATTTACCAATTTTGTCTGAAGCAATAACTTGGCAGCATAATTGTTCGTAGAATCGACAGTATCTAATTCTATTAAATGGTTCCCGATAAGCAATTTGTTTATCTTTTTATTTGGTTGAATTGGAAATAAAGAAAAACAAATTCTAGTTATTTACTTACTTTAGATTTGTTTTTTAATAAAACATCCAATATGGAAAACTTTTTAGTGAAAACTACTGCATGCTAAAGCAATCTATAATTCAAGGATTGCAAAATGGAAAAGGAAAATCCATTCACTGCATTGATTTAAGAAGTATCTCAAGTGCAGTTGCAGACTATTTCATAATATGTCACGGTGATTCTTCTACACAGGTTGAGGGAATTAAAAAAGCCGTTTATGAAAATTGTCTTGAAAATATTGGTGAAAAACCTTGGCATGAAGAAGGCGTTTCGAATGCAGAATGGATTCTTATGGATTATGTAAATATAGTTGTTCACATTTTCCATAGAGAAACCAGAACTATTTACAATCTAGAACAACTATGGGCTGATGCTCCCGTTGAAGAATTTGAAACCCTCTAGGTAAAAATAAGCTATGATAAATAAAAAAAATAAAGGCGGAGGAAGCAACAAACCCAAATTCAATTTTTATTGGATTTATGCGGTAATTGTAGTTTTCGTTATTGTAATTCAGCTGTTCAGCTGGCCAGCTGGTGCTCTTAAATGCTCAGAAACAGAATTTGAAGAGTTTTTAGAAAAGAAACAGGTTAGCAGGGTTGATGTTATAAACAAAGCAGAGGCGAAAGTATATATCTTTCCAGAAGATTTAACGAAACCCCCGCACAATTCTAAAAACATTTCAACTAAAGATTATTTAGGAAAATCAGGTCCACATTATGAATTTATCATTCCAGACAATGAGAAGCTTCGTGAAACATTAAAAAAGGCACAAGTAGAATACAAAGAAACCGGAAAAACATTAGACTACGACTACATTGTAGAGGACAACTTTGGTAGAGAAATCTTAAGTTGGGTGATTTTCTTTGGTATAATGATTGCCATATGGGCTTTTATAATGAGAAGAATGTCGGGAGGTGCTGGAGGAGCTGGTGGACAGATCTTTAATATTGGAAAATCTAAAGCTCAACTATTTGGACAAGGCAAAAGCACCAATATAACATTTAGTGATGTTGCAGGTCTTGAAGGCGCTAAGGAAGAAGTAAAAGAAATTGTAGATTTTTTGAAGTCTCCAAAAAAATATACCGACTTAGGAGCTAAAATACCTAAAGGTGCATTACTTGTTGGTCCTCCTGGAACAGGTAAGACACTCATCGCTAAAGCAGTTGCTGGGGAAGCAAAAGTCCCATTCTTTTCCCTTTCTGGGTCTGATTTTGTAGAAATGTTTGTTGGAGTTGGAGCTTCAAGAGTTCGTGACTTATTCAAGCAAGCTAAAGAAAAATCACCTTCAATTATTTTTATTGATGAAATTGATGCAATTGGAAGAGCTAGAGGTAAGAATCCAAACATGGGCTCTAATGACGAAAGAGAGAACACATTAAATCAACTTCTCACCGAAATGGATGGGTTTGGCACAAACTCTGGAGTAATTATACTTGCTGCAACAAATAGAGCTGACATTCTTGATAGAGCACTGATGAGGGCAGGTAGATTTGACAGACAGATTTACGTAGACATGCCTGATTTGAATGAAAGAAAAGCAATTTTCGAAGTTCACCTCAAACCCATTAAAACAAGCAAGAATATCGACAAAAATTTTCTTGCAAGCCAAACTCCAGGTTTCAGTGGTGCAGATATCGCAAACATTTGTAATGAAGCTGCATTAATTGCAGCTAGAAAAAAGAAAAAAACCGTTGGTAAACAAGACTTTTTAGATGCTGTAGATAGAATAATTGGAGGACTTGAAAAAAAGAATAAAATCATATCTCCTCAGGAGAAGAAGACAATAGCCTATCATGAAGCAGGGCATGCCACAGTAAGTTGGATGCTTGAACATGCGAATCCACTTGTAAAAGTAACCATTGTTCCTAGAGGAAGAAGTTTGGGAGCTGCATGGTACTTACCAGATGAGAGGTCAATCACAACAACTGAGCAAATTCTTGATGAAATGTGCTCTGCGCTTGGTGGAAGAGCTGCAGAATCTATTGTATTTGGTAAAATATCAACCGGTGCATTAAGTGATCTAGAAAAGGTTACTAAGCAAGCAATGGCAATGGTTACTATATACGGTTTAGACGAAAAAATAGGAAATATTTCTTATTATGATTCTACCAATCAAGGATATGGATTCACTAAACCATATTCTGAAGAGACCGCAAAAATAATTGATCAAGAAATCAAACAAATCATAGAAAAACAGTACGAAAGAGCCAAGAATATCCTTTCAAAAAATAGAGAGAAATTAGATCTTTTAGCTGAAAAGCTTCTAGAATCTGAAGTTATTTTTAAGGAAGATTTAGTTAAAATTTTTGGCGAACGACCTTTTCCTGAAAAGGGTATTTCCTTGAACGGTACTTCTAAAGAAAATCCAAAAAAATCCAAAACCATTTCTGAGAACAGTAGTACACTGAAAAAAGATGTCGCTCCTAAAAAATCAGATAATGCAAAATCGTGAGTGAATTAATTAAAAGAACACTTACAGGAATTGTTTTTGTTGGCATAATCATTGGAGCAATTCTATGGAACAAATATGCAATTGGAATGCTTTTTCTACTCATTTCAATCTTTGGTCTTATTGAGTTCTTCAATCTCATGGAGAAGTCAGGTTTTAAACCTAAAAAAAGTATAGTAACAATTGTAGGAGCCATGATTTATTCTATACTTTTTCTATACAGCCTTGATCCAACTTATTTTAAACTATTGTTTATAATTTTTCCTCTACTTGTTTCTATCGTTGCACTTGAGCTGTTTAGAAATAAAGAAACACCCATCTCAAATATTGCTTTTTCAGTCATGGGAATTTTATACGTTGTTGTTCCTCTTGCCTTACTAAACTTTTTTGCTGGTGGTAATGGCGACAATTCAATTATTAAACTTGTTTCCCCAAACCACACTTCTTATCTGTTGCTTGGTTTTTTTATCATACAGTGGAGTTGTGATTCTGGGGCCTATCTTTCAGGCTCATTATTTGGAAAAACAAAATTATTCCCAAAAGTATCTCCGAATAAAACTTGGGAAGGTTTAATAGGAGGACTAATTCTTTCGTTTGTTGTTGCTTATTTTATTGCGATTTACATCAATACTAGTCCTTTTCATTGGATTTGTATTTCATTTATAATTGTTTTATTTGGAACTCTTGGAGATCTTACAGAATCTCAAATTAAAAGAAGCTCAGGTGTTAAAGATTCTGGAAGTTTTCTTCCAGGTCACGGAGGTTTTTTAGACAGATTCGATGGAGTACTGTTTTCAGCTCCATTTGTTCTGGCTTATTTACACATTGTTGATTTATTAAAATTTTTTGTATGAGACTTCATAAAGAAGGAACTAAAATCATTATATATACGGTACTTCTGCTTTCAGCCATTAATCTAGCTTTTTTCCAATTTTTAGATGTTCCATTTTTAAACTATACTTTACTATCAATTTCTGTTGTTCTCCTAGTTTTAGTACTCAATTTTTTTAGAGTGCCCTTAAGAAAAGTAACAATCAATGACAAGAATATTTTAGCTCCGAGTGATGGAAAATTGGTTGTGATTGAACAGGTTCAAGAGAATGAATACTTAAAAGAAAAATGCATACAGTTAAGTATTTTTATGTCTCCACTTAATGTACACAAGCAATGGTTTCCAATTAATGGAAAAGTTGAATACACGAAATATCATCCTGGAAAATATCTTGTTGCTTGGCATCCAAAGTCAAGTACTGAGAATGAAAGATCAACAACAGTGATTTCTTCAAACAATGGAACAAAAATTTTGTTTCGACAAATTGCTGGAGCTGTAGCAAGAAGAATTTGCAATTACGCAAATTTAGGCCAAACCATCACCCAAAAAGATGAAGCTGGGTTCATAAAATTTGGCTCAAGGGTCGATGTATTTGTTCCAATAAATGCCACAATTAAAGTAAAAATCGGTGATAAAATAATTGGCGGGCAGACAATTCTTGCAACTATTTAGTTTTTTTTTCGTAGAGAAACATCCGAATTCATATTTTTGCACCTTACAAATAAATAACTATGAAAAAACTCTTACTAGTATTTTCTATTATTGCAACATTTGGAATAGTAGTTACTGCCTCGACAATAACTTACTCAGAATCCACTTCAGAAGCTTCATCATCAATTGATTTTGACGATGATAAAAACAAAACTGAAACTGAATCAACTAAATGCTCTCAAAAAGCGTGTTGTTCCAACAAAAAGAAAACTTGCTCCGGAGAGAAACACTAACTTTATTTTTAAAAAGCCCCAAATCGGGGCTTTTTTTATGAATAAAATTTACTTTTTGAATTAACCATTCTTCTTAGAAGAGGTGAGCACCTGTATCGATCCTCTTTATACTCATTGTAAAGCAGATCCAAAGAATTAACACACTTTTCAATTCCAATTTCATCTGCCCATTTTAACAATCCTTTAGGGTAGTTAACTCCTTTAGTCATTGCAAGGTCAATGTCTTCTTTTGTAGCAATATTTAAAAATAACGCATCTGCAGCTTCATTAATGAGCATGAATAAAATTCGATTGCAAATTGAAACTAATACAGCTCTATCTTTCGATACAACACGCAGTTCTTCAGAACTGTAATCATAATATCCCCTATTAGATTTTTTACCAAACCATCCAGCCTCAGCATGTCTTTTTTGTGTAAATGAGGGCTTATATCTAGGGTCAAAATAAAAGGATTTAAAAACAGACTCGGTAACAGCATAATTAACATCATTTCCAATAAAATCCATAAGCGTAAATGGCCCCATTCTAAAACCACCTATTTCTGTCATTGCATAGTCAATGGTTTCAAAATTGGCAATTCCTTCTTCATAAATTCGAAGTGCCTCACCATAAAATGGTCGGGCAATTCTATTCACTATAAATCCAGGTGTATCTTTGGCAATGACAGCAACTTTCCCCCAAGAATCAATTAGCTTTTTTGAAATTTGTAACGTTTGATCAGTTCCTTGAATGCATGGAATAATTTCAACTAACGGCATTATAGGAGCAGGATTGAAAAAATGTATGCCAATAACCCTTTCTGGAAACTTACAAGATGATGCAATAGAGGTAACCGAAAGAGAGGATGTATTTGTAGCTAGAATGGTAGATTTTGGGCAGATGACATCCAGCTCTGAGAATATATTTTTTTTTACATCAATATCTTCAATAATTGCTTCAATCACCAAATCGCATGAACTTAGCTCTACTATGTTCTCAACAGTTGATATTCTTGAAATAATTTTCTCTAATTGCAACTGATTGATTTTATTTTTTTGAACCAAACGGTTCAAAATTTTCTCTAATTTTTCCAATGCTTTTAAGAGAGCTTTCGGATTATTATCGAATAGTAAAACCTTGCATTCATTTGTTGCTGCAATCTGAGCAATACCCGACCCCATTGAACCAGCTCCAATAACACCAATTGTTTTCATAGACTTAATTTTAAAGTAAAATTAACTAATCACTTAGAATATAAAAACTGATTCTACCTTAAGTAAAATTCAACTAAAAAAATGAAAAAGAGTTATTTATTGTGGACAAAACTTCTTTTTTCAAAAATTGGGATGACCTCTTGGATGTTGGATGGATCGATAATTACTGTTGAGTTTTTTCCTAATTTCCTATTTTTCCACCTCACAAATTCATAATCATCGTTTGGAATTGCGGTAATTTTCAAAGGAATACCTCCTAAATAGTCGCCCTCCCAGTTTCCATTTGCAATAATTTGATTAATCTTGACGCTACCACGCTGCTCATCTGAATTAATACTAATTTTCTGTACCTTTCCTTCAATTTCAAAAAATGAAATCATATTTTCCCTTAAAAAAATAGGTCTTTTCTTAGCATATTCAATTAGGGAATCCACCCTTTGATTTTGAGGAACGTACAACATAGTATCCTGCCACCTAGCTCGATCTTTTAAATCTTCATCGTGAATTCTTGTTGTAATCGATTTCACTTTTTCAATCACATTTTCAGCTTTGAATCCAGTATTCAAAAAATCACAAACACGATTTATAAATTGGTGTTGGAATGTCTCATTTCTCATTAATCTTTCTAAAAGTGAAACTTTTCCATTGCTTAAATAATAATCTAAGCTCTCATCATCGTAATCACTCCATGAGTCTTGATCGTAACTGATCCATCTCCATTTGGTATTTTCTCTTTTAGGTTTCCAAAATCGAATGTTAACTGAAATATCATGTGCTCCGCAATAGGTCTCAAAGACCCAATAATCGATATAGCTAGCTATATCCATCATGTCACAAACCTTATTGTAAACTGCTGAATCGTTAATGTTATTTCCAAAAACTAATCCAAGTAGCTTTTCGTAATCTACACTACTGCCTCTAACTATATTCACACTTTCCCCTGTAAGTATGTGGACATCATCTTCATTGTGGTTATTTTTGATAAAATTCTGTCCTTTTCTTTCCATTAAATTGTATAATCCCCAGTATTTTCCATTTAAAAATAATCCTACAGGTTCATAAGATTGCATGTCAACAGATGCGTCCATCTGCTTATTTACTTGATACAACAATTCATTTTTAAAGCGTTCCCCAACCCACATTTCAGGAACATTTCTTCCAGAGGTTGCATCTGATCTTACCCAAAGACTTTCAAAATTTTCAATAGGTTTGTCATCAAATACTTTATAGTCAATGGTTGTTTTTCCATCTTTGTCATTTGACTTAAATACAAAGGATTTTTTTGGCTGTCTCCTGCTTGTTTTTCCAGCAATACGAATGTCTACTGATTTAGAAAATGCAAGATTATGCTGCAGATTTTTTGTAGTGTCAAAATACTCAATAGTTGCAGGAACCTCCCATTTTCTTTTTTCATAGTTAGTGTAAATCCCCCTTTTTTCATCCCATAAAAAATCTGGATTTGTTACTATTGAAAGAATTGGAATTGAAAATTTTTCGTTGATTAAATACGTATTTGATGAAATTTTTGAAGG
>JAZADZ010000113.1:0-5642 GCA_036123135.1 Bacteroidota bacterium
ATCAGCAGGTGACATTAACATTGATACCGAGCTTGACTTATCAGGTTCAAATTTTTATTCGATTCATCCAGAACAAGACTCTTTAAATTTTAAATCGCCAAAGGCCCGTTTTGACATCAAGAAAAAGAGGATAACCTGCGATAGAGTCCCTTTTGTTACTGTTGCTGATGCACAAATTTTTCCAGATAGCAACCGTCTTATTATAAAACGAAAAGCAAAGATTAAAACTTTAAATAATGCAAAAATTATAGCAAATTATATTACTAAATATCACGAGATTTACGATGCTAAAGTAGACATTAAAGCGCGTAGAGATTATGTAGCTTCTGGAACATTAGATTACATTGATGAGAATGAAAGTAAGCAACAAATTTATTTTTCCTACATCCATCCTGACACCAGCTTTACAACTTCTGCAAATGGAACAATTGACGATAAAGTTAACTTCACATTAAGTCCAAATTTTGAGTACCATGGAGGTGTTAACATGTATGCTTCGGTAAAAAATCTATCCTTTGATGGAGAAACTAGAATTGTACACGGTTGTGAAAATTTACCTAGAAGTTGGATAAAGTTTAAAGGAGAAGTTGATCCGAATGAGGTGCTTATCCCAATAGATACCATTTTATTGGACGTAAAAGGAGATTTAATTAGCTCAGGCATAGTTTTAAATACCACCGACTCCATATCATTGTACTCAACGTTTTTATCCAAAAAATATGATTCTAAACATTTCAGCGTTGCATCAGCTGTAGGGTTCTTATATTTTGACAAAGAAGAAAAAGAATACCAAATATCCAACAAGGAAAAGCTTTCCGAACGTTCCTTGCCTGGAAATTTCATTTCGTTAAACATCAATAATTGTAAAATTGAAGTTGATGGTCGATTTGATTTTGGAAGCGATTTAGGACAAATTAATTTATCTCCTGTTGGTGAGATTAAATATAATCCAGCTAGATTTTCAACAGATATTAAATCTTCATTGCTCCTAGATTTTCCATTCAATGAAGAAGCTTTAGATAAGATTTCAAAAGAGCTTAACGAATATCCTAACTTAAGGTCCTTAGATTACATTAATTCAACTTTTGAATATTCCTTAAGAGAATTCGTTGGTCTAAAACAAGCAGATAAAATAATTTCTGATTTGAGTGTTCAAGGAAAAGTCAAAAAATTCCCTGAAGCACTCGAGCGAACATTTTATTTCGGAGACATCCGGTTTAGATGGGATTTTGATAAGAAAGCGTATGTTTCTTATGGTGACATTGGAATTGCCAACATCAAGAAAAAACAAGTAATGCGATATATCAAAGGGAAAGTAGTAGTCTTCAAGAGAATCACAGGTGATGAAATAACAGTTTATCTTGAGCCTGAGGAAGATGAATACTACTTCTTTAATTACAAAAGGGGCTTAATGCAAGTTTTCTCAAGCGATGAAGAATATAATACCATTATTTTAGAAACAAAAAAGGACAATACCAAGTTTAAGGGTGGGAAAGAAAAAGAAGATTTTCAATTTATGATGGGATCCAAAACTTTTGTTACTGCATTCAGAAGGTCTTTTTTTGAGGAATAAATTTAAATGAACAATATTTTCGAATTCAATACCATTATTGCAATTATAATTGCTTACCTAGTTGGTTCTGTTCCTTCTGCCATTTGGGTTAGCAAATGGTTTTTTGGTATTGATGTAAGAGATTACGGCAGTAAAAATGCTGGAGCTACCAATACTTTTCGAGTAATTGGAAAAAAAGCTGGGTTTCCTGTTCTTTTTTTTGACATCCTTAAAGGATGGGGTGCAGTAAAAGGATTGTCTCTTCTTTCATCTTTCGAGATTGGTTCTGATCAGTTTATTAATCTTCAGCTTGCTATTGGAATTGTTGCTGTGATTGGTCATGTATTTCCTGTATACGAGCGATTTAAAGGGGGTAAGGGCGTAGCTACTTTATTGGGAGTTGTTATAGCAGTAAGTTTTCCTGCTGCAATAGTATGCTCAGTTGTATTTATAAGTGTTTTTTTATTGACAAAATACGTTTCTCTTGGGGCAATATGTACAGCATTCATATATCCTGTTTTAATTATTTATGTGTTTAAAACTGATACAATCTCATTGATTTATTTTTCAATACTTATTTCATGTTTGGTAATTCTAACGCACAAAAAAAATATTGAAAGGCTGTTAAAGAATGAGGAGGGAAAAATGCCATTGAATTTGAATTTTAAAAAAAAATCATAAAATCCAGATTTATTTCACATTGAAATAATGCAAAAAAGGTGAGAAATGTACCAACATATCTATTGTTTGTTTGCCTTTTAGTTACAGGGCACCGCTATCACGCCCAATTTCAAACAGAATCAGAGCGAAAGGATTATGCCAACAATCTCTTTGAACAAAAGAAATTCGTTGAAGCTGAACCTCACATGCTCTATTTTTTGAGTCAGGAAAACTCATCTGACTATTCCTACAAATATGGAGTTTGTGCACTCAATACATTTGCAGATAAGAGTAAAGCAATTCGATTTTTGTCCTTTGCAGTTAAAGATAAAAATGTAAATCCTGAAGCTTTTTTTTATTTAGGGAAAGCCTATCATTTAAACTATTTATTCAATGATGCCATAAAGAATTTTGAAATTTTTAAAAACAAATCTACACCGAAAATTCAGAAAGAGTTTCAAGTAGACATGCACATTTCGATGTGTAAAAGTGGTAAAACATTGATGCAAAATCTTACTGATCTTGTGGTTAAAGATAAGATTTCATCTTCTTATGATAAATTTCAGTACAGTTACGATTTTTCTTCAATTGGTGGAAGGATTTTAGTTTACGATGGATTTCAGTCTAAGCTGGATAAAAAATTAGATTACCGTTCGGTAATGTATTTTCCAGAAGATAAAGATTTAGTATTCTTTTCAAGTTATGGTAAAGATGGAAGTAATGGTTTAGATATCTTTTTGGTAAGACGATTACAGGATGGATGGTCAGAACCAGAAATTTTACCTGCACACATTAACACGCCTTTCGATGATGCTTTTGCTTTTTTACATTCAGATGGAAGAACGTTTTATTTCTGCTCTAAGGGACATTCCTCTATGGGGGGATATGATATTTTTAGATCCATCTACGATAAGCAAACCAATTCATTTGGCCCACCCTCTAACATGGACTACAAAATAAATACTCCAGATGATGACATTATGTATGTAGTTGATTCTTCTAATAATAATGCATTTTTCTCATCATCACGAGCATCTAAGGCTGGATTTATTGATGTTTATAACGTAAATGTTGAGGTTTTCCCGATTCAAAATGTAATTATTGCTGGAGATTTTGAAAATCAGATTGACCCAACCGATTACGATGCTGAGATTCAAGTAATTGATATTGTGACTGATGAGGTTGTTGGAATTTTTCACCCAAATAAAGAGAAAAAATACACTGTAATTCTTCCAAAAAGTGGAAAATATAAGTTTGTTGTTGAGACTCCAAATAGTCAAAGTATTCATACAGGTTTAGTAGAAGTAATGCCACAGAAGGAGCTTTCTCTGCTCAAACAGGAAATTGCCCTTGTGGATAATAATGGTACAGAACAACTCCTTATTCGAAATTTATTTGATCAAAAAGTAGAAAATGAAAGTGAAATATTAGCTGAAGTAATGCTAGAGCTTTCCAACCCTAAAATAAATTTTGATGAATTTACCGACGACCTATTTTTAGAAGAACTGTCCATTGAGGAATCAATAGCTCAAAGCCAGCCTGTAGAGTTGGAAGAAAATATTGATCTTATTGCTCTGAGTAATGAACTTTCTCTAGAGGCTCAAGAGGAAGCCGATGAAATTGAAACTAAAATGAATGCCTCTTTTATGGTAGCTGAAACGAAAAGGGTAGCGTCTCAAAATGCTGCGAAACAAGCGCAAGAAATTTTAAGCAACATTGAAGAAATTAACAATCCAATAGAAAAACAACAACAAGCCGATTTAGCAAAAGAATATCATAACAAATCAAAAGAGTTGAATCAGCAGGCTATCTCAGCTCTAAATATTGCCAATTCTTTAAAAAGTCAATTCGAAATAAAAAGTAAAGAAGCACAAGAGTCCAAAGAAATAGCAGCATCAATTGAAAAGGCAATTAAAGGGGATTCGCACAGTGAAGCTTTGGAACAGCTTGGTGAATTACAACAAAAAATTAATAAAATCATTGAGCAAGAACCTGTTGTTGAAGGTTCAAAAGAGGATAAACAGCAAGAGATTGTAGCACTTAATAAAAAAGCAAATGTTCATCTTAAAAATGCACAGGAAATAAGAAAAGAACAAGAAAGTATTCAGATTAGCTTAGATAATGCTAAAGGAGAACTATCGTCAACCAAGAAAAAGAAGGATCGACAGGATATTGAGGAAAGAATTGTTCGTTTTGAAAAAGAATTGGAGCTAACTGATCAAATGGCTAAAGAGGAATTTGAAAAACATGAAAAATTAATTTCTCAAACTAAAAACCTGAATGCTGAAGTTCAAATGCTCGATGAGGTGAGTGAACTAGTAGAAACTAATACTCCAATACAGTTTTCCGATCAGGAAAAAAAACAGCTTCAGGACCAAGTTCTTTCAGCTGAACAAACTACCAGTATTGATGATAATGAGATTTTATTAGCTGAATTATCTAATCAAATTACAGAAAATATTTCAACTCCCGTTCAGGAAAATAATCAAAATCAACCTTTAATTGACATCAATGATTCAGATTCAAAGGAATCTGAAGATGTTTCAACTATCACTGCTGATTTAGCCAATAATGAAACTTCTTTAGATGAATCTAGTCCTAATCCCATTATTGATGATCAACCAAAAGAATTAAAAGATATTGAAACAGAAATTGATCAGAATAGCGAAACCAATACGCCATCTTACAAGGTTGAACCGCAACTTACATTGAATGAAAAATCTGAATTAATTGAATCTAATTCTCAGGAGATATTTGCTGAAAAACAACAGCAGGCATTTGAAGAGGTCACTGGAGATTTAGAAAATTCTGAGTCATCAATGTATGACTATTCAGATTCCTTTAACGAAACAATTTCGTTCAATAGTGTAAGTTCTTCAGAGAAAGCTCAAGAAATCGAAGACGATCAGGAAATGCTAATGGTAGCTAAGCAAGAGCTTAATTCATTAGAGCTCGAAAATTTAGTTGAGGAAAAAGAATCTCGAAAAATTGCACGACAAGAAGAAATCCAACAAAAAAAATTAGCCATTAGTGAAATGGAAACCCAACTATCATCCAGTTTTCAAAAAGTAGTTGATTCTGAAAAAAACACCAACGATTCAATTTTTAATTCTATTGAGTCAGTACTAACACCTGAGCTGCTTCTTGAAGAGGATTTTTTAAGTGCAAAATACTACAACGATCAAGCACAACAGCAATATGAAAGAGCTTCAGCTTTGAAACAGCAAGCTGCATTAATAAATGATGTTGAGCAAAAGGCAGAATTATTGAAAGAAGCGCATCAAAACGAGTTAGCTGCAATGGAAAATCAACAAGATGCACTAAACCTATTGGATGAAGTTGATGTTCCAAATCCTGAACTAGCAAATAATTCTAGTATCACTAACTCCAATTTAATTGAATCCAGGGCTGAAGAAAACCGTGCTACCAA
>JAZADZ010000114.1:0-17920 GCA_036123135.1 Bacteroidota bacterium
ACATTTTTTCCTTGATTCATTAAAAACTTACTCACTGCATCTAGGTTGTTGAGAGACCCTATAACAACAGACTTTGCTTGATTGGCAGTATGAAATGCTTTAGTTCCATTGGTTGTTGTAATTACTAATGTTTTACCAGAAAGATTTTTGCCCATATATGAATATGGAGAATTTCCGAATTTAAAACCAGGAACAACTTGACCTTTGCGTTCTGCAGCTACCAGAAACCCTTTTTCTTTGTATTTAAGAGCTTCTTCCACAGTGCTTACTGGAATTACTTTTTCAACCCCATTAGCAAATGCAGTACATATTGCAGATGTTGCTCGCAGAACATCAATGACCACAACAATCTCAGCATTATCCTTGTGAAGGGGATATAAATTTGGGGTAAAACAAACCTCAACAGTTGGTCTATTGTCCATACCTATGTTTTATAAAACGGAAATTTTACAATCCGAGCAGAAATTTGTTTATTTCTAATTTCAAGGAATATTTCTTGATTTTCATTTGCATAATCAACATCAACATATCCAAGACCTATGGCTTTTTTAACTGAAGGTCCCATTGTTCCAGAAGTTACTTGTCCAATTAATTGACCACTAGAGTTATTGATGCGATATCCGTTTCTTGGAATTCCTTTTTGGGTAAGTTCAAAGCCAACAAGTTTTCTGGAGATACCGCTTTCTTTTTGAAGCAAAAGATAATCAGAGTTGATAAATTTTTTAGAAAATTTCGTAATCCAACCCAAACCAGCTTCTATGGGTGAGGTTGAATCAGTAATGTCATTACCATATAAACAGTACCCCATTTCCAATCTTAGGGTGTCTCTTGCTGCTAAACCAATAGGCTTAATTCCATGGGGTGCTCCAGCTTCAAACAATTTAGACCATACTTTTTCAGCAACAGCATTTGGAATATACAATTCAAAACCTCCAGAACCAGTATATCCAGTAGCTGAAAGAATCACGTCATCGACTCCAGCAAAAACTCCTTTTGAAAAGTGGTAATATTTTATTTCATTTAAATCAACATCAGTCAGTTGTTGTAAAACCTTGTTTGCATCAGGCCCTTGAACAGCCAATAGAGACCAATCGTCGGAAACATTGTTCATCTCAACTCCAAAAGAATTATGAGAAGAAATCCAATTCCAATCTTTCTCGATATTGGAAGCATTTACAACCAACAAGTACTCATTTTCAGCAATCATATAAACCAATAAATCATCAATGATACCTCCATCATGATTAGGGAGACATGAATATTGAGCTCTGCCTGGAAATAATTTACTTGCATCGTTTGAAGAAACCTTTTGAATTAGTTCAATCGCTTTTGGACCTTTCAAAATAAACTCCCCCATGTGAGAGACATCAAATACACCAACACCAGATCGTACAGTATGGTGTTCAGAGTTAACGCCTTCATATTGAACTGGCATAGAATAACCAGCAAAAGGAACCATTTTAGCTCCCAAGTCAATGTGAACTTGAGAAAGTGCAGTTCTTTTCATAGGAAATTTATTGTTTGTTAATCAGGGACAAATATAAATTTAAATAGTTATCTCGCTGCGACAATGTTGAATACTTATTCACTACTGTTTTTCTACCTTGATCGCCAATTTGTTTTCTCAACTTATCATTTTCAATTAGCTCTGATAGTACGTTGTACCATTGGTCTTCTCCATTACATAAAAAACCGTTTACTCCATTTTCTATAATATGGTTATTAACTCCAATATTGGAGACTACTGCAGGCTTTCCTGTTGACATGTAGAGCAGCCCTTTCATTCCACACTTTCCTTCCGTCCAATTATCTCTGGGAAGAGGCATAACTCCGATATCAAAAGAATTGAACAATTCTACCTCAGTATTATTGTCCCAAGGAACACCGACAATGTTTAATTCTTCATTTTTATAATTGGGGTCTCCGATTACCTTAAAGGAAATTTTATCCCCGTACTTTTTCTTCAATGATTTGTAAACATTAATTATTTTTTGAAAATGTTTAATTGTAGTATGACTACCCACCCAGCCAATTTTAACCTTTCCAGAATGTCCATTTAAATTCATTGGCTTGTACAAATCCGTATTTACAGTAGATGGAAGTATTGTCACGTTTGAATTAAATTTCAACGCATAATTTTTCAAATAGTCATTGCCACAAGTTACATGAGTACAAAGTGGAAGAATTTTTTCAATTTTTTTTTCGTTTTTTAAAAAGGAGATGGACCTATTCACTTTGGATACGTCTTTGATCCATATAGCATCGTCAAAATCAAAAACAAGCGGAACCCCACTGCTCGCAAAAAGTTTTTCAAAAACTATGCTTCTTGTGAGTACAGCTTCTCTATATAATACAATAAGGTCGTAATTTTTAATGTTTTTGTAGTTCAGATATCGTTTTCTATATGCATTAAGCGCAATTAAACCCTTCTTAATGTAATTGTAGGAATTGTAAAGAATTTGATCGTCTTTTTCAGAAATTATATTTGCCAATTCGCAGGATACTCCATTTTCACTCAAATAAGAAAAATATTGTTCGAATCGGTAACGTTGACCTGGACTTCGGTCTAATCTATGGTGGGCAACAAATAGTATTTTTTTATTTCTTTTCAAGAATTAAATGACCTTTAATAAAAGCATTTTGAAAATAATAATATTTCAAATATAGTATCATTCCATTTATGTGAATAGGGACTTTAGATTTGATATTAAATTACATTTGTTGAAATGTTCTGTACTGTAAAAAAGAAAATTCCGAAATATCCTCTTTTCATCCAAAAATGAAATGAAATAACAGTACATAATTGAACCTAGAATAAATCTTTAATCAAACTTGCAAAAGAGAAAAACAACAACAAATTTAGATATTAAAAAGATATTCTTTCAGTATTTACAAGTAAGAATTCTGATTTTACTAAATTTGACAACTATTTTAAAATCAAACCATTGAGAACATCAATCACATTAGATATCCAAGTCAGAATTGAAGAGCTACAAAAAAAAATTAGAGAGAAACTTGGAATTCAAAAACAAAATATTTCTTTTGAATTTCACCAAATGCCCGAATATGTTGATTTAGATTTGATGACTACCAGTCCAATCCACAAGCAATCTTTTCTTCTTCATTCTTCTGAGGGTAGAGATAAAATTGAAGCGTTAGAGCTCATGCTAAAGTATGTAAACGATCAACTTTACATTGAAGACTCATATACCATCCAATGGAAATTAGTTGGTTCTGATAAAATACACCAGTCTTATTTTCGTGCCAAGAACATCATGGATGCTCTTGATAAGTTTTATTTTGGCAGAAGTGTAAATTCTGTAATCACTTATTCTGTCGAGCTCAATCCCATTTCATAAATGAACTCAAGAACCAAAATTGAAATTCGGTTTTCAGATATAGACATGGCTGGCCATGTACACAACGGTAAATACTTGTGCTTCTTTGAGCAGGGAAGAATGGACTTCCTATCCAAATTAACGGGCCAAAATTGGAACTGGAGAAAAAAAGGATTAATTCTTGGAAGAAACGAGGTTGATTATCTTGTTCCGATTTATCTCAAAGATGAAGTTTATGTAAATACTACTTGTGATCATGTTGGTAACAAAAGCTTTACACTGTCCTACCAAGTTGTCAAGATAATTGACAATAAAGAAATTATTTGTACAAAGGGAAGAAGCATACTAATATGTATGGATTATGAAATCAATGATTCTGTACCAATTTTCGAGTCCTGGAAAAATAATTTAATGGAATCAATTGAATAAATTTTTATTCAACTCAACCTCAATTTCATGTATTTACTTGTTTTATGCTTAAAGCTGACTTTACATTACATCAATTGCAATTTAAACAACCAAGTGGAACTAGCAGAGGAATACTCAAAAGTAAACCAACCTGGATTTTAAGAATTTGGGACTCCAAAAACCCACACCAGTTCGGTATTGGAGAATGTTCTCCAATTGAAGGCCTTAGTACTGACCCAATTGATAAAATTGACTCCAAACTCTCAGACTTATGTAACGACATAAACAATCATCAATTGGTAGATCTTTCTTCATTCCCATGTATTAAATTTGGACTTGAGACTGCCCTACTTGATCTGAATAACGGAAGTAAACGAATTATTTGCAATACTGCATTTTCGAATGGTATAAAGTCAATCAAAATTAATGGACTTGTTTGGATGAGCGATAAAGAGAGTATGGCTAACTCAATAAGTCAAAAAATAAAAGATGGATTTGATTGCATAAAGCTAAAAATCGGGGCAATACATTTTAATGATGAAATTGATTTGATTTCTACCATCAGAAAACAATTTAGTTCGGATCAGTTGGAAATAAGAGTTGATGCGAATGGTGCTTTTAAACCCAAGGATGCACTCTCGAAAATTGAAAAATTAGCCAAATTTGACATTCATTCAATAGAACAGCCAATTCAACCAAAACTTCATAAAGAGATGAAAGAGATTTGTTCAAAATCTGAAATTCATGTGGCGTTAGATGAAGAGCTAATTCATACTCCAATTACAGAAGCGAATGATGTAATTGAATTCATACGCCCCAAATATATCATTCTTAAACCTAGTTTAATTGGTGGAATTCAGCATACAAAAAAGTGGATTTCATGTGCAAAAAAATATAATTTGGGATGGTGGATGACTTCTGCTTTAGAAAGCAACATTGGTTTAAATGCGATTGCTCAACTTACTAGTCAATTCTCTAACAATTTACCTCAAGGGTTAGGTACTGGTCAAATCTACACGAACAACATTCCATCATTTTTGGAGCTAAACAAAGATAAATTATCCATTAATCATGACCTTAAGTGGGATTATAGTTCATTATTTTCCTAAAATGAGTTCAATACTAGCTAAAAATATTCTTTTATATACAAATGAGCAATTAGAACAAATTGATAGTGAACTCCCTATTTTTTTGAACAGTTGGAAAAACTCCTCAAAAAAAATTGAAGTTCGTACATCTGGTTCTACAGGAAATCCAAAAATAATTGAGTTGGAAAAATCTGCTGTGGTCAATAGCGCCAAGGCGACAAACCTTTTTTTCAATTTGACTAAAAATTCCATTTTCCTTCACTGTTTGCCTGTTAGATTCATTGCCGGAAAGATGATGGTTGTAAGAGCTTTACAAGCAAATGGTCGAATTCTTTTCGCTAGCTCTTTTGCAAATCCTCTTGAAAATTTAAATAAACCTATTGATTTTTGTGCCATGACGGCACATCAGCTTAAAAAATCTATTCTTAAAAACAAGGATAAATTCAATTGGATAAAAACACTAATAATTGGAGGAGGACCAATTGAAAAAGATGTGGAAAAAATACTTGTAAGCTTACCATCAAGGTGTTTTCATACTTTTGGAATGACGGAAACCATTTCCCACTTTGCAGTCAGAGAAATTTCAACTGTTCAACAAAAACCTATCTTCAAATGTTTACCGAACGTTACCATCAAAACAAATTTAAACCATCAGCTCATTGTGAGAGCAGAACATCTTTATATCAAAGAACTAATTACCAATGACATTGTTGAATTAATAGATGCTAACTCATTTGTATGGAAAGGAAGAATAGACAATGTTATCAACTCTGGTGGAATTAAAATTCATCCTGAAGAGCTTGAAAAAAAAATAAGCTTAAAAAATACTTCAGAAAAATTCATTTTTGACAAACTAAAAGATGACCTTCTTGGAGAGCAACTCATAATGATTACGAATAATCAATCTAAAACAGATTTTGCCTCAGTATTCAACTCCTTTCAGCAACATGAAATACCCAAACGAATCTATAAAGTGAATGAATTTGCATATACTGAAAATAATAAAATTGATCGACCAAAATCTAAAGAGATTGCCATTAATTTAAACAAATGGTATAGACCCTATCAATAGCAAAGAAATCTTGTTTAACTACTTCACTTTTGTTCAATAGAGAACCATCAGGAATCATTAAAAAGTCCACTTTAATTTTATTTTTTCGAAGCGAGGTATTTTCTTTGACAGGCCGGATTATGGCCTGAAGAGATAGATAATTTCTAACTGTAATTGGTTTTGTAAATTCAACTAAATACCATCCTTTTTGATTGGAAATTGTTAGCTCCTTTATTACCACACCAACAACAGGAAGGTGAGCAGACAAAAATGGATTTGTTTTGGTTGTGAAAAATCTTAACGTTAGTCCCCTCGGATTTTTGGTATAAAAAAAAGTTTTTAACCCATTGAAAGTAAAGTAAGGAATAAAAGAAAATACACTTATTGCTTTCCATTCTCCTCTGTTAATCGTTATACTGGAGAATAATATTGCAAGAAATGTAACAATCATTAGGCCATAAAGCATATTGTCAAATGCCATAGCTGTTGCATACTTACTTCCATAATTAAATCCTATAATAAAATATTGCAACATGTATACACCAATTAGACCAATTATGAGCTGAAAAGCCATTTTCTCTCTTCTTAATGAAATTTTATAATTGTAAAAATTTGAAATGTTTAGTGAATTATTAATCATAAACATGAAGGCAATTAAACTCATGAAAAAGAAAATAGAATTCAGCGATACCAGATTGTAGAATAATAAAAAATCGTATGCACCGTGGCCCAATGATGCAACGGCAAACGAACCAGTAATAATTAATACAGAGGAGTAACTTTTCTTTCTTTTAAAATTGATTTTAATAAATCCATATGCAATTATTGATGTCCAAAAAATATGACCAACTACCGCAAATACTGTTCGAATAAATATTACTCTAAATTGATATTCGTTGAAATACAAAATATTTTCCATAAACGCAAAGCCAAGAGCAGAAGCTGAAGCGTACAAAATATAATCGTATGGTTCATTAATAAATTTAAATATTCGAAGAGCGATTACAAATGGCAACAACTTAGTAAACTCTTCTACTGCTCCGATCACGATGGTACAGTAAATAAAATCATTCAATACATCTTCATTTGAATATGAAAACAATAATACATATTCAAAAAAATCACTAATTGGGTAAACTAAAAAAGAAGCGATTGAACCAGAAAAAAAAACAATAAATAAATTATTCCATTTTTCTGTTTCATAGATGTCAAATCTCCTTAAAAAATTCATCCAAAGGAGGGATATAAAGAAGGCTGTTAGTCCAGAAAGAAAGGTAAACTGATCAATAGTTCTTCCAAAAATTTGCTTCAGATAATTAAAAATGGAACCATTTTTAAAAAAAAATTCCTTTTTTTTTGATCTTGATAAAAAACAGCTCAATGAACCATTTTCGACCAACTCAGCAATTTTTATATTGTCTGACTTTTTGTAGAATAAAGCATATAATTTATTTACAGATCCCTCCAAAAAACCATTGTTTTCAATTTCTTTATTAAAATGATAAATTGCTTTTTGATCATCGTTCTCTTTTAGACCGTATAAATAAGAATAGTATTTCATGGACTGATCTGAAATCTCATTTAAATAATTAAAATTGTACTCATATGTGGAATAAAAATCCAAGTAGGAAAGCATTAAATATCCAATATCTTTAGAAATAAGTGATGAGTCTTTCACCATGCTCTGAAGCATTGAAATGTAGTCGTTGAGTTGATTATTTGACCCATGATAGTAAATGTTTTTTACTAACAAATAATGGTAATCTAATTGAAATTTATTTTCATCAAGGATTGTTTTACAGCCCTTTAAAACTAACTGAACGGATGAGTTATCAACTCCAAATGAAACCATTTCCTGAGGTGAATCGAATTGTTTTTCTCCCTTAATTTGAACAAGAAAAATAAAACCCAAAACAAAGGCAAATACTACAATTAAATCAGAAAAAGTTTTAAATTTCCAAAAACGTTTGGCTCCTAGCTTTTTAAATGCAACTCTGTAGTGAGATAAAATAAAGGTCAATAAGTATCCAATGAAAATTAAAATTAATATGCTACTTTGATTCATTTCTTGGAAGTAATTAACGAAAAATATCAATCAAATTACTTTAAATTTTACTTAATTGCCCGTCTAATCTTTATATTTGAGAAGTAACATTAAGAATTGAGTTCAACACTAGCTAACATCTTCCTATTTGCAGTTGTTTTTTACAATCATGCTCATTACGTAAGTATTACTAATGCAAAATTAAATGAGAAAAGTAATAAACTTGAAATTAGTGTAGAGCTTACTGCTCATGATATTGAAGCGTATTTTTTGATTCACAACAAAGTTGATTTAAAACTAGGTAGTTCTAAAGAATTTAAACAGTCCAACGAACTATTGAGCTCATACATTTCAAAAAATTTACTGTTCAAAATAAATGGAAAATCACTAACATTGAGCTTTTTAGGAAAACAAGTAAACAACGATGAGACATTGCTTCTTTTTTTCGAGTCTAAGCTGCCCAAAAATATTTTGGAGGTATCCATTTCCAACTCTATTCTCACAAAAACTTTTTCAGATCAACAAAATATTGTACACCTAACAGGAATTGTTAAAGAAAGTTTTACATTTAATGAGAACTTAACCACAAAATCTTACTATTTAAATAACTGATATTAAACCATGAAAAAGATATGTTTTTTTCTCACCATTTTTTCTGTTCTAACTTTTTCAGCACAAAGTACCAATCAGAGTAAGTTTAAACAACTTTACGACGTTTTGGCAACTCCAAATAGTTACAGAACTGCTAGCGGTGCTCCTGGACATAAGTATTATCAAAACAATGCACATTATGTAATGAACATTACACTCAATGATCAGGAACAAAAAATTACTGGATCAGAAACCATTACATATGAAAACAATAGCCCGGATCAACTCGACTACCTATGGATTCAATTGGATCAAAATGTTCGAGCTAAAAATTCTGACTCATATAAAATTTCATCTGGAAATATAAATTCAGTTGGAGAACGAAGTATGAGAAGAATGTTTCCTTCTTTTGATGGTGGTTTTAACATAACATCAGTTAAGGATAAAAACGGAAGAGATATTAGCTATACAATCAATAAAACGATGATGCGTATAGACCTTAACAAACCACTTCTTCCAAAAAACAGCTTTGAGCTGTCTATCGATTGGTGGTATTATGTGAATGAAAGAGCAAAACTTGGAGGTAGATCTGGATATGAATATTTTAAAGAAGATGATAATTACTTGTACACTATTGCGCAGTTTTTTCCGAGAATGTGTGTATACAATGATGTAGAAGGTTGGCAAAATAAACAGTTTTTGGGAAGTGGAGAATTTACCCTTCCTTTTGGAAATTATCAAGTTAACATTACAGCACCAGCCAATCATATAGTTTCTGCAACTGGAGTGTTATCCAATCCAAATGAAGTATTATCTGAAGCTCAAATGGAGCGTCTTGAAAAGGCAAAAAATGAATTTTCAAATCCTATCTTCATTGTCAATGAAAAAGAAGCCATCAAGAACGAGAAATCTAAGATAAAAAACATGAAAACATGGAAGTTCAAAGCTGAAAATGTTCGTGATTTTGGTTGGGCCTCCTCAAAAAAGTTTATATGGGATGCGATGACGGTTGAGCAAGACTCAAAAAATGTTCTTGCGATGTCTTTTTATCCAAAAGAAGGAAACCCGTTGTGGGAGCAATACAGTACTAAGGCTGTTGCTCATACTATAAAATCCTATTCAAAATACACTTTTGATTATCCCTACCCAGTCGCTATCTCAATTCATTCAAAATCCATTGGAATGGAGTACCCAATGATTTGCTTTAACGGAGGAAGACCCGACAAAGATGGTACGTATTCAGAACGAACAAAGTACGGAATGATCAGCGTTATCATACATGAAGTTGGACACAATTATTTTCCAATGATAGTCAATTCAGATGAAAGACAATGGACTTGGATGGACGAGGGATTAAATACCTTTCTTCAGTTCTTAGCGGAAAAAGAATGGGATTACAACTACCCTAGTAGACGAGGACCAGCTTACAAAATTGTGAATTATATGAAGGGGGATAAATCCAATATTTCTCCAATAATGACAAATAGTGAATCCATTCATCAGTTTGGTAACAATGCATATGGAAAACCTGCTACAGCACTTAACATTCTAAGAGAAACAATAATGGGTCGAGAATTGTTTGATTATGCATTTAAGACATATGCCCAGCGTTGGATGTTCAAACACCCAACACCTGAAGATTTGTTTAGAACAATGGAAGATGCAAGTGCAGTTGACTTGGATTGGTTTTGGAGAGGGTGGTTTTACACCAATGAGCATGTTGACATTAGTATTGATAAAGTTGTTCCTTATAAAGTAAATTCCAAAAACCCCTCAATTAATAAACAGATTAAAAGAGAAAAAGAAGAAAAAATTAAATTAAATGACATCTCTAATCAACGCAACAAAAATATTGAAACTTACATTCAAACCGACGAGTCCTTAATTGATTTTTACAACACCTATGACCGTTATGAAGTCACGGAACAAGAGAAAAAGAAATATGCTACATTTTTAAAAAATCTTTCCAATGAAAATAAATCCATATTGGATGCGGATTACTTCTTTTATGAACTATCGTTTTCAAACATTGGTGGATTGGTGATGCCGCTGATTTTAGAGTTTAAATTCAAAGATGGCTCAACATCCTTGCAAAAAATTCCCGCAGAGATTTGGAAACACAATAACTTTAATGTAACTAAAGTAGTTGGTTTTGAAAAAGAATTAGAATCTATTGTTCTAGATCCATTTCTTGAAACTGCAGACACTGATTTGAACAATAATTCTTGGCCTGCCGTATATCACCCTACCACTTTTGAATTGTTTTACGAAAAATCTCGTTGGCAAGAAATGAAGCGAAATAATCCTATGAAACAAAAGAAGAAAAAATAATTTTTAGATATTGAAAACCCAATATCTAATATTCCTTTACTGTATTTTATTGGTAATTAACTCCAATGCCAATTCCTACCACTACACCCTATCTTACAGAGACGATCCATCTTCAACCATCTCAATTGGATGGTCTGGAGACGATGGAATTGTGTATTACGGAACTACCGACCACGGAACCAACTATAATTTGTATTCCAACAACCACCCCTCCGACAGGGTTCTAACACATAAAGGCCAAAACAGAAAATTTTCTAGACTATCAAACCTTCAACCCAACACAATCTATTATTTTGTAATTCACGATGTTAGTGGTTACACCAGTCAACGATTTAAGTTTCACACCCTTTCCAACTCACCCACTTCACCAGTTTCATTTGTTTCTGGTGGTGACTCAAGAGATGGCTTTTCTCTATTTGGTGTATACATAGAAAATTGTCCTTCGGGTGATTGTAGACAAAAAAGAAAAGATGGAAATACTATTATTTCAAAGATAAGACCTGATTTTATTGCTTTCAATGGAGACTTTGTTCAAAACCAAATTACATCTGACATTTCTCAAGAATGGAACCATTGGTTAGATGATTGGCAACTGACAATTTCTAGCGATGGAAAAATGTATCCTCTTGTACTAACTCAAGGAAATCATGAAGATAATTCTGATATGTACAATCTATTTGATATTCCTATGGACGAATATTACACATTAGATATTCACAATGGGTTGATTCGATTTTATTCTCTAAATTCTGAAATTGGTGCATGTGACAATACACAGCTTAATTGGTTAACAAATGATTTTTCAAATTATACAAATACCACTATTGAACCCAATTGGAAAATTGTCCAGCACCATAACCCCACATACGCCATGGCAAATTATGGACTAAATCAAGATCAAATGAATTGTTGGATTGATAAATTCGAGCTTTACGGAGTTGATCTGGTATTAGAATCACATTCTCATACTACAAAATGGTCTTGGCCTTGTAAAAAAAATGCAAATGGTAGCGGTTTTCAAAAAGATACAAGTGATGGTATTGTATACATTGGTGAAGGTCAATGGGGAGCCCCTCACAGGGATTTAGATTATACTGGTAACGATAAAAAGTCATGGATTAGAGATCAAGGTGTTTTTGATGGATTTTTCTTCATCAGAACATCGTTTGATACCATTCAAATAAATAATGTAAAGTTTAATAATCTATCCGCTATTTCTAATCTTTCTGATGACCAATTAGGATCATCACTTCCATCTGGAACCACTAATTGGAATCCAAGTAATGGTAATACAATTTACATATCAAGAGAACATTCGAATCTAATTGAATACAATAAGAGTCTAACTAAAATATACCCAAATCCATCTAAATCCTTAGTTAAGTTTGAATTCAATAAAACACTGATAAATAGTACATTAGAGCTTTACAATAGTCTTGGAAAACTATGTATTAAAGAAAATTTAAGTGGTGTGAATTCACATGAAATTAATATTCAAAAATTATGCAGTGGTGTGAATTACATCTTAATAAAAGACAATTATGGAAACGTAGAGTCACACAAACTTATAAAAGCCGACTAATATTTTTTTCAGCATTAGGAACTTAAAAAATGTAAAAATCTCAATATCCTTTTCAAATATCTTTCCTTTGCTGTAAACAGGTTTATCGCATATAGCTTCCATCAGGAAGCTTGATGGGCAAATTATAAATAGAGTCAGTTAGTAAAGCATAAATCAAAGGATCCATTGATTGAACTAGTGTGGGAGAGTTTGCTTTCCACTCTTCACTTATTTCGCTTAATCTTCCTGGATAATCTTGAGCACCCAAGAGTGACGTTAGCGACCAATAGAAATACTCTGTTACTTGACAATTATAATCGCAAGATTGATCGTAGTAAGTGTACCACGCATTTTCAGGATAAGTGGATGGAACACTAGAAAATTGACCTCCTCTAGCAACATCCATGGCATTTGCAATTTGTGAACCTTGATGTTCTCCAAATATTTCAGGATAAACCTTTGAATATCCAGCATGTGTAACCAAATGAAGAACTTCTTCTAAAGTAGCATCGAAAGGATATGAGTAGCTCCAATCAGGAAAAATTTCTGTAGCATATAAGTCTTGAGAAATGTAAATATCCTCGATTAAACTATTGAAAAATCTGCGTTGATCAGTTGATCTTTCCTTGTCAAATAGAGTTATACACGCTCCATTCTCAAGCATTTTATCCAAAACTAAGGGATTATCTACTGCTCCATTTTCATCATTGTCAATGTACTGAGCAAGAATATTGGCACAATGCAATAATTTTCTGTCAGAAACTCCTGCTGTTGCAAATACTTCAAGTCCAAAAACATTTACTTTTTTACAAAAAACATTGAATGCCCTTGCTGGAGAATCATCATTGTCGGAAATAGAAAAATAATCATTAGAAGAACTAATAAAAAGACATGAAGCAGGAAAACGAGGAGATTTTCTACAAGAAACCAAAAGTATAAATTGCAAAAAAATTAAAAAGAATATTCGCATGAATAACGATTAGATTAAAACGCCAAATACTCCAAAAAAATTGCTTTAGTGCAATCCTTTGGCAGCAAGATACCGTTCGGCATCTAACGCAGCCATACAACCTGTACCTGCAGCAGTTACCGCTTGTCTGTATACGTGGTCAGCAGCATCTCCAGAGACAAAAACACCTTCGATATTAGTTTTAGAAGATCCAGGACGATTTATTATATATCCTGTATCATCCATATCCAACCACGATTTAAAAATCTGAGTATTCGGTGTATGTCCAATGGCTATAAAAGCACCAGTACAAGGAATTTCATGCTTATCTTTGGTTTGATTGTTTACAACACGAACTCCAGTAACAACATTACCGTCCCCTAATACCTCATCGAGCTCAGTATTAAAAAGAATTTCAATATTTTCGATATTTCGTACTCGTTCAGCCATTATCTTGGACGCTCTGAACTCATCTCTTCGAACCAGCATTGTAACCTTTGTACAAATGTTAGCTAAATAAGAAGCCTCCTCACATGCCGAATCTCCTGCGCCAACAATAATGGTGTCCTGTCCTTTGTAAAAGAACCCGTCACACACAGCACAAGCAGAAACACCACCACCATTAGATAGGTAATGTTGCTCTGATTCTAGCCCTAAATATTTCGCAGATGCTCCAGTTGATATTACTATTGTATGGGCATGAATTTCTAATTTATTATCAACCCAAACTTTATGTATTGGACCAGTAAAATCAACTTTTGTTACCATTCCCATTCTAACATCAGTTCCAAAACGTTTCGCTTGCTCCTCTAAATCTACCATCATCTGAGTTCCATCAACTCCTTGGGCGTATCCAGGAAAATTATCTACATCTGTTGTAGTTGTAAGCTGACCACCAGGTTGTAAGCCTTGATACAAAACAGGCTTCATGTTTGCTCTTGAAGCATATATAGCAGCTGTAAATCCTGCAGGACCCGAACCAATAATTAGACACTTTACTTTTTCAATAGTTTCAGACATGAGATGTTTATTTATAGAAGGACAAATATAGCACTATAAGTCTTAACAAATTTGAAATTTTATTGACAAATTACGGTGTCGTAATAGATACCATATCCTGCCCAAATTCCAACACCATCACCGTTGATATTTGAGGGTAAATTTCCTGGAGATGCAAACGGACTTCCAGTTGAAATGGCCTGATCTTCCATGGAGCGAACCCACAAATAAGTAGGATATGTAATAGCAGTAGCCTTTACTGCAACAGTATCTCCAAGCTTAAAATATCGAGCTTCAATTCCTTCATCGTCTGGCTTTTGAGAGGAAGCGAGTTCTCCTCTTGCTACTGCAAACTCAAAAGATAAACCATTGAAAAATTTATCGTCTGTTGAACCTCCAAAAGGAGCAATGTAGGTGGTGTCTTTTTGTTGACCAGCAATATTATCATATGGAAAGTCGTAATTGTATTTATAAGTATTTATTCGTTTAGAAAACCACCTGTAGCAATTTCCAGAAGTGTCTGGATCTTCAAATTCAAAATACAAAAATCCCAATGAATCGAGGGGATTGGTTAGATCTGCTCTTTCAAACCATACACTATCTAGAGGAACTGGATAAGGAACTTGTGTTTGAGCAGTCAGCACTTTGTTGTCGTAATTTACTGTTAATACGTAATCTTTTCCATTAACGCCAAAAGCAGCTGTATTGAATGTAGTGTAAACAGAGGCTAGACCAAAATTTATCTCAGTCAGTGGGTAATTGGTTGTTCCATCTGAAACTGAAACATCAGCATTGTGAATAAATATATTATCAAAGGTGGAGCTATCAATGGGATCAAAATATCCTTGGGTAGTAGTTAAAAAAACAATGGGCGGCTGACCACTTTCAATTTTACCCTCAACAACAACAATCTGCTCTATTCCAGGAAGATCAAATTCAATTTGTTTTTGACATGAGCATAAGAAAAATACTACTGTAAATTGTACTATGAGGGATAAAACTTTCATTAAAATTTAAAATTCCATGTTATTGAAGGTAAAATTGGGAAAAGTGAAACTTGATATGCACTTAAATCTAAGTTTCCAGCAATCGGATCCCCGGAATAATCAAAAAATATGAAATAAGGATTTTGCCTGTTGTATAGATTATAAACCGAAAAGTTCCAAGAGGAAACAATTCTCTTTTTGATTTCCATTGATTTTCCTGTTTCTGGATCTTTTTTGAGCTTATAATCTTTTCCTTTTATGGTCATGGATAGATCCATTCTGTGATAGGGATTAAGGCGGTATCCGTTTCTGGAACTCCATACTGTAATCAGACGATTTTCAAAAATCGAGTACCATCTTCTTTCCGGTAATGTTATTGAATTGCCAGTAGCATAAACAAAGACAGCACCAACATTAATTCTATCGTTAATATCATATTGTAATACAACAGATAAATCATTTCTTCGATCGTATTTTGCAGGAAACCAAGCGCCATTATCCACTTGATCGAACTGCCGCATTGTTCTCGACCAAGTATACCCTATCCATCCGTTGAAATCACCCATTCGCTTTTTGAAGAAAAATTCAGCACCATACGAATAACCCTTTCCAAAAACCAACTGATTGTCAACGTTATTGTTGACATTATCTTCAGGAAATGCATTTTCCTTGTACTCAATGAGATTATTTAAATCTTTGTAATACAATTCAATGGAGCCTTCAAACTTGTTATCAAAAAAGTTTCTGAAGTAACCACCACTGTACTGTGTGCCAATTTGAGGCTTAACAATTTCAGTGCTCGGAAACCAAAGATCTGTTGGAAGTGAAATGGAGGAGATAGAAGCAAGATGAATGTATTGATAGTTGTGCGCAACTCCCAGTTTAAGAGAGGAATTATCATTGAATAAATACCTAGCAGAAAATCTTGGCTCGGGTCCAAAATAGGTTTTAATAGGTTCTAAACTACCAAACTCTCTTGTAGAATCTGTAACTCCTGTATTAGGATTTTTATAATATCTTGTGAAAGGACCAATGTGCTGGTACATCGATAATCTAAATCCTAGATTTACTTTTAAATTTTCAGTTAAATCAAATTCATCTAAAACATATACTGCTGCTTCGTTGCCATAAATTTTTACAGTTTCTCCAGTATTAAATTCTACATCCTCTGAACTTGCAGAAACACTACTAGGAATAAAACGATGAAAAGTATAATTCCATCCAAATTTGATGTTGTGCAATGAATTGTGATAATACGTGAAATCTTGTTTGAGATTCCAATCCCTTATTCCAGATCCTAATCGAAATCTAAACTGACTTTGTCTTCCTTCAAAAGCAAAATTATAATCGGTGAAAACAGCTGTAGTATTGACAAATAATTTATCGTTAAAAAGATGATTCCAACGTAGGGAAGAAGTTGCATTTCCCCAAGGTACATTGAACTCTAATCCCAAATCTTGATTTTTAAAAGTAAAAACATCCCGACCAAAATAACCACTTAAAAACAAACGATCTTTATCACTTATTCTCCAGTTCAACTTTGCAGTAAGATCATAAAAATAATATCCAGAACCTTTTAAGGAGGAAGTGTCATTTATAAAAGGCTTTGACAATACATCAATGTATGTTCTCCTTCCAGAAAGAATAAAAGAAGATGTATCTTTTTTTATTGGACCCTCAACAGTTAATCGAGAAGCAATTAATCCAATACCTCCCTGGGCATGAACAGACTTATAATTTCCATCGTTCATAGTGATATCCAAAACAGAAGCCAATCTTCCACCATAATTGGAGGGCATACCGCCCTTGATTAGTTTAACGTTCTTTATGGCATCAGCATTAAATACTGAAAAGAATCCAAAAAGATGTGAAGCGTTGTATACTGTTGCCTCATCTAGTAAAATTAAATTTTGATCTGGTCCACCACCGCGAACGTAAAAACCAGTATTACCCTCTCCACCAGAAGAAACACCAGGCAAGAATTGAATTGTTTTCAATACATCGACCTCACCCATAAAAGCAGGTAAGGTTTTTATTTTCTCCATAGATAGGTCAACTTGCCCCATCTCAGTTCCAGTGGTATTAATATCAGAAGCTTCTGCTTCAATAACCACCTCTTCAAGTACATCACTTTCTTGAGAAAGTTCGATGTTTAATCGAATGTCTTTATCGAGTTCAACCACAGACAAATAATCTTTATAACCTACGTAAGATATTTTGACATTATAAACTCCTGAACTAACAGTAAAAGAATAGAAACCATATACATTGGTTGCAGCCCCTTTACCCTGCTCCTGTAAAAAAATAGTAGCACCTATGAGCGCCTCACCAGACTGAGCATCCTTAACATATCCACTAAGTGTGAAATTTTGCTGAGCTAATAGAAAAGTGCTCGAAAAAATAAAAAATAGCAGTAGGCGTAGTTTATTCATTAGTACTATAATCAACATCTAAATTATAGCAATGTGAAAAATAACACCAAGATTTAGGACAAAAGGTTAAATAACTGTATAAAATAATTGGATACTGTATAAACTATTAAATGGAAACAGAATATTGTAACATTATTGTTCG
>JAZADZ010000115.1:0-9206 GCA_036123135.1 Bacteroidota bacterium
AAAGTTGATTTTTGAAGTTGCAATGTAATCGTAAACTATTTTTTCTTTGACCCATCCCTTATCATTTAATTCTTTCATTTCTTTTTCTGAAGTATAAATCCAATAGCCTTTATTTTTAAAGCTTTCCAATTTTTTCAGCGAAAAGTACATTTCATTGATATTTTCACTGTAAAACTCTAGACTGTAAGAAAGTGTATTCCAATTTTCATCCAATCTATTTGAGTCGTAAGAAATCGTTTTGAGTTGGTGTTCAGATTTTATTTTTTTTCCTGCTTTTATTGCACTATCAAAATTCAATAGGTTGGGATAAAAGTGAGTATACATGTTTAAATGAAATAAAATTGAGCTACAACAAATCAACATAAAAAACGAAACGGAATTTTGTCTTTTAGCAATCAAGAAAATAAGACAAATAATTAGAACTATAATTATACTCCATTGAAGAATATTAGTTGAGGGAAAGGAATACGAACAAATGAAAATTGAAAATGAAAGAAAGATTAAAATGGGCAAAATATGTACAACTTTCATTAATAATTTAAGCTTATTACTTAGTAGAGTTGATGCAGATAAAATAGATAAAAATGGAAGGCATATAAAAATATAATGAGGTAATTTATAAGATGAGAAACTAAGTAGAATAATTGGAAGTACTATTGCACCCATAGTGTAATACTCATTTAATTTAACTCCTTTTAAAACAGAAAAAATATTTTTAAATAATTGAGAAAATCCAAGTATTGTCCAGGGTAAAAGTGCCCAAAGTAATGTGTGTATAAAGTAAAAAGGGTCATTGCTTTGAATTTCTTTCATATTATTTACAAAAGGGTTTGATCCTGTAATTCTACCAAAACTTTGGTCCCAAAGAAAAAATTTAATTCCACTTATGTTTTTTACACCATAAAGTGTTTTTTCAGGGTGTAAGTCCCATTGATTGTAAAGTCCGATTAAAAGTGGAGTTATTGTTAGGGTGGTAATTATAAATCCAATAATCAGCTTCCAATCCAGAACAGTTTTCAATTCTTTATTAAAAAATAGGTGTGTTCCAATTGTAATTAAAGGAATCATAAGTCCAAGAGGACCTTTAGAACACATTGCTAAACCAATGAATAAAAATCCCATTATGAGATCTATCCACCTTTTAGACCTTTTGTATTGTATCAGTTTTGCAATAGAGAAAGTAATTGTACCAATTAGTATGGTATCGGTTCTGACATCGACATTAATCATGAAAAAAGCGACAGATGTCAATAGCATTAAACCTGCGTATTTTCCAATTCTTTCGTTGTACAGCTCTTTGCCAATTAAAAATGTTCCATATGCGGCCAAAAGAGAAAATAGAAAAGAGGGAAATCTAAATGCAAATTCTGAAACTCCGAAAATTGAAAAGCTTAAACTCGAAAGCCAAAATAATAAAGGCGGTTTATCTAAATAATCATTTCCGTCAAGATAAATTTCAAGGTAGTTACCGCTTTCATTCATCTGTCTACTAAGTTCAGCATATTGGGATGAATCTAGACCTAATAATGGTAAGTTTAATCCGTATATACAGATTAAAATAATGGAAAGAAATAGGATGCTTAGAAGCTTATTTTCGAGTGTCCAATTTCTCATTTCTTATGAATTCAATTTTGAGTGGTCTGCTGGAAGAATTCCAGAAAAAACCATCTAGTTGCTGTTCGTCTGTATTGGATGAAGAAACAGCATTCATCACAGCGGTGGGTTGGTTATTAAAATTTAGCGTTTCTATTTGATTGCTATCAAGTGAAATTGTTAACTCAGAACATTGGGTTTTATTGTAATCAACTGAAGATTTACCGCTGTCGCTTTCTATGTAATAAATCGTTTCTCCATTGCCTACAACGTGAATAGTTTTCAATTGATTTTCAAAAAAATGACTGAACATATCCTTTCCTTTGATTTGATTAAAATGAACACTATCTGCCATTGAAAGAATAAAACTATTGTTGAAAATATTCATAGCGTTTATTTTTCCCTCCCATAACTTGAGCTGAATAAAATCACCAGAGATTTGATTTTTATCTGACCACAAGAAGGGTGAATGAAAAAGTTCCATTGTAGAATCTTTTTCTTTGTATGAAATTGAATCACAGAGGCCTTGAATATCTTTTTTATAAAATCGAACATTACCAAATCCTCTTAATGAATTTAGATTTATAGAATCGTCAATGTTTATAAATTTATCGGCTAAAATGTGAAGAGTATCGTCTTGGTAATATTGAGAAAGCATTGCTTTTTGCTCTACAACAGAAGAATCAGTTTTTGCGTTGTGGTAGGCATAATTTCCAGAAATTATTTTTTTGTCAATGGTGTCATAAATTAGAATATTGCCAAATATCTTTCCTATTTCAAGATTGCTATCGTAGTAAATACTATCTCCAGAGACAATTTGGTTTTCAGAAATTATACTTGCTTTATTCCAAAATGAAGAAAGTTCATTTTTGGTGTCGTACCATCCGTTGTTGCATTTAATAGTATTTGATTTTGAAGTTATTGTTGAAGGTCCGTTGAAAAAAGAAATTTCTGTTGTTGTGTTGTAAACTAGAGTATCTGAATTCATCTTGTATTTTGGGTGTTCAAGCTCAACACTGTCTTTGAAAAATAAGGTTTTTATATTGCTGTGGTATGTTCCTTTAATACTTGTTAGTTTGTTTTGTGATTTTGCACTTTCAATGAATGCCCGAGATGAATATGAGGCTTGCTTGCTTGAAAGGTCATACATTAACTGATTTGTTTTGAGTTGTAAATCAGCCTCTTCAAGTTCTACATTTCCAATAATTTTTGCTTTTTTCGTATTGCCATAGTAAAACAAAGTATCCCCCTTCATCTCAAGGGAATCATTTTGAATAATTTTAATATTATTAAAAGCATGAAACGAGTTACTTTTCATGAATAAATAGGCGCTATCACATGTCATAATCGCCTCATTGTGCTCAAGCTTAACGTTTCCTTTAAGTATTTGAGCATCTTTTATTTCTTTTTTGTATTCTAAAACATCGGCACTTAGGATATTTATTTTTTTTTCTTGACAGTTTATCAAAAGTGGAAAAATCCATAAAAGCAATAATATGGAATAAGAGTTATTCATTTTGAATTTCAAAACGTTAATAATTCATGAAAAGTATGCAGATTCTAGACGGTAATGTGCTTTGAATTGTAAATGGTTTGTTTTCGATCAGGACCAACTGAAATTATTGAGATAGGAGCTTCTAATTCATCTTCAAGAAAATTGATGTAATTCGTCAATTCTTTAGGGAAAGTGTCAGATTCGGTTGAAGAAGTTAAATCAGTATTCCATCCATCAAACTCAATAAAAATGGGTTCTACTTTTTCATCAATGTTGTAAGGAAAATAGTCAATTTTTTCTCCTTTGTGTATGTAGTGAGTACATACTTTTATTTTATCGAATTGATCAAGTACATCAGCTTTCATCATGGAAAGTTCGGTCACACCGTTTATCATAATCGCATATTTTAATGCTGGAAGATCAATCCAACCGCACCTTCTTTCTCTTCCAGTTGTAGCCCCAAACTCATGTCCAAGTTGTCTAATCCTTTCTCCGGTTTCATTATCCTGTTCACTTGGGAAAGGACCACTTCCTACTCGAGTACAATAGGCTTTAAAAATACCAATAATTTTACCAATTCTATTAGGTGCTATACCCAATCCTGTGCAAGTACCAGCAGTGATGGTGTTGCTTGAAGTTACAAAAGGATACGTTCCAAAATCAATGTCTAAAAGTGTGCCTTGTGCTCCTTCAGCTAATACTTTTTTACCATCTTTTAAGGCATTATTTAAATAGTGTTCACTGTCTATTGCTGTCAAGGATTTAATCAATTCAACACCTTGAAAAAAGTCTTTTTCCAGTTCGTCTAAATCAACGCGCATGTTGTGAAAATTAAGTAACGTGGAATGTTTTGCAACTAGAGCATCGTATTTATTTTTAAAATTCTCTTCAAATAAGTCTCCAACTCGTATTCCATTTCTTCCAGTTTTGTCCATGTAAGTAGGTCCTATTCCCTTTAAGGTGGAACCAATTTTTTTTTCTCCTTTAGCAATTTCAGAAGCCTTATCTAAAAGTTTATGAGTTGGAAGAATAATGTGTGCTTTTTTTGAAACTAAAAGTTGTTCGTCCACATTAACGCCAAGCGATGTTAGTTTATCAATTTCTTGTTTTAGTATAATTGGATCAATTACAACACCATTTCCAATAACGTTTTTTACGCCCTTTCTAAAAATTCCAGATGGTATGGTATGAAGGACATGCTTAATCCCATCAAATTCAAGAGTATGACCTGCATTTGGACCTCCTTGAAATCGAGCAATAATATCATATCTAGGGGTGAGTACATCAACAATCTTTCCTTTACCCTCATCTCCCCACTGGAGACCTAAAAGCACATCAGCTTTCATATTCAATTATTTTTAAGTTTATTCAACGAATCAACTGCCTCTGTAAAAGTTGGTTCAATTTTAAATACGGTATTGAGCTTTGACACCAGTAAAAGTTCATTAATAATTTTTGGAACATCAGTTATGACAGTATCGCCACCAAAATTTCTAGATTTTGTTAGAATTGTAATTAGTGCACCAAGACCACTGCTGTTCAAATAGCTTAGTTTTTCGAAGTTAATAATTACATGGTTTTTTTCTTTGGAAAGTAATTTTGATATTCTGTTTTGAAGATGTTGAGCATCTTCATGAATCATTAGCCTACCCTCTAAATTGACCTGGAAATAGGAAGATTTATCTTCAATAGTAAAATTAAACATACTTAAGATTTTCGTTTACCGTAAAAGTAAAGTGAGTGCTCATTTATTTCAATATCGAAAATATCTTCCAAAGTTTGTCGAATTTTTTGAATTCTTGGATCACAAAATTCAATAACCTCACCATTTTCTAAAATAATGTGGTCGTGCTGCTTAAATTCAAAAGACTTTTCAAAAAAGGATATGTTTTGGCCAAACTGATGTCTTCTAATTAACTTACAATCTAAAAGTAAATCAATGGTATTGTAGAGAGTAGCTCTACTGACCCGGTAATTTTTATTTTTCATGTTTTTATAAAGGCTTTCAATATCAAAGTGTCCTTGAATCGTGTAAACCTCAGAGAGAATAGCATATCTTTCAGGAGTCTTTCGATGCCCTTTTTCGGCTAAATATTCTGAAAAAATATCCCGAACTTTAATTTGATTGCCCTTATCTATTTCCATAGCACAGAAAGTAAAAACATGGTGCAAATTTAAAATTAAAGTAATCTAATATCACGTTTTGTTTATAAATGATAAAATTGTTATGAAATATCGCTGTTTTCTGTCCTTTCTACTGTTAATATACTTTCAATAGCTTGAAGTTTTTCAATCAAATTATCGAGATGATTTTTATCGTATACATAGAGCATAATTTCCCCTTCAAATATTCCATCGTCTGAATTGAAGTTTAATGATTTCATGTTTACGTTTTCTTCCTGGGAAATAATAGTTGTTAATTCATTGAGCAATCCAACATCATCAATGCCAATAAATTTAATACCAGCTACAAAATACTCCAACTTTTCAGATTTCCATTTAGCAGGAATAATTCTGTAAGAATAATTTGCCCTTAGCTGTTTTGCATTGGGACAATTTGTTCGATGTATTTTTATTCCATCATTAATGGTCACAAAACCAAAAACTTTATCTCCAGGAAGCGGGTTGCAACATGGAGATAATTTAAAATCTAACTTCGGGTCGGCTCCCTCCCCAATTAATATTTCCTCAGAGCTTTTTGAAACTTTACTGATAAGTGCTTCAAAGGAATCTTTTATGGTTTTTGTAATTGAACCAAACTTTAGTCGACCTCCCTTAACAATAATTCCTTTGATTTTCTTTAAATCTAATTTACCTTTTGCAATTTGAAAATACATTTCAGTATGTTCTGAAATATCGTATAACTTAAGCAGCTCTTTCAAATTATTTTCATCAAATTCAACTTTTAGATTCGATAATTTTCGAGCTAGAATTTCTTTTCCATCTTCGGCAACAACCTTTTTGTCTTCTTTTAAGGATTGCCTAATTTTATTTCTAGCCTTTGAAGTAACAATAAAATCCAACCATCCTTCCTTTGGTTTTTGATTTTTCGAGGTCAGAATTTCAACTTGATCGCCACTTTTTAAATTGTAACTCAAAGGAACAAGTTTGGAGTTGACTTTTGCCCCCATACATCGAGCGCCAACTTCAGTATGAATTAAAAAAGCAAAATCTAAAGGAGTGGCCTTTTGTGGAAGTGTGTGAAGTTCTCCTTTGGGAGAGAACACAAAAATTTCTTCTGAATAAAGATTTGATTTGAATTCATTGATAAAATCCAAAGCATCAGAGGATTTATTCTCAATTAAATCTCTAACTTGACCTATCCACTGGTCAAATCCGCTGTTGGCGTGATTGTTCTCTTTGTATTTCCAATGTGCAGCCAGTCCCTTTTCTGCGATTTCATCCATTCTTTTGGATCTGATTTGGACTTCTACCCATTTGCCTGTGGGACTCATGACTGTTGTATGAAGAGATTCGTATCCATTTTGCTTTGGATGAGATATCCAGTCTCTTAAACGTTCTGGATTTGGTATATAGTGGTCAGTTACTAGTGAGTAAGCTTTCCAGCATTCTGCTTTTTCTTGTTCAATAGAAGATTCTATTATTATTCTGATGGCAAAAACATCAAAAATTTCCTCAAAATCAACTCCTTTTTCTTTTATTTTTCTATTGATGGAATTTATTGCTTTTGTCCTAGCTTTAATTGTGTACTTGAACCCTTGACCATCAAGTGACTTTTTTATGGGAGAACAAAATTTTTGTATAAACCGGTCCCTTACAGGTTTTGTTTTTTCAAGCTTCTCCTCAATTTCTTTATAACTGGTACTATTTGTATGTTTAAAAGCTAGGTCTTCAAGTTCTATTTTTATATTATTTAATCCTAGCCTATGAGCAATGGGGGCATATAAAAAAGAGGTTTCAGAAGCAATTTTTATTTTCTTGTCCTCTCTCATTGAGTCTAGCGTTCTCATGTTGTGCAGGCGATCGGCTAATTTGATGAGAATGACCCTTATGTCTTCTGGGATGGTTAGTAACATTTTTCTGAAATTTTCAGCTTGAGCTGAAGTAGTTAAATCAAATACACCAGAAAGTTTTGTTAATCCGTCAATAATATTTCTGACAGTTGGATTGAAAAGTGATTCTATGTTTTGCAACGTAAGTTCAGTGTCTTCAACTGTGTCGTGAAGTAAAGCACAAACTACAGAAACAGGTCCTAATCCAATTTCGTCTGAACAAATTCTTGCTACTGCAATAGGATGTAAAATGTATGGTTCCCCAGATTTTCTACGCATGCTTTTGTGTGCTTGTACAGCAACATCAAAAGCTTTTCTAATTTCCCTTGTCTCATCTTTTGAGCGGGAACTCTTCATTGAACGAAGAATGCCTCTGTAGGCATTTAAGATTTGTTTATTCTCTTTTTCTTCGTTGTATTTCATTTAATGTTTAGCAGGTAAAATTTTGGTTGATACTTCACCAAATCCAACTTTTACTCCATTTTTTTCCCCGTATCCTTTCATTATTATAGTATCGTTGTTATTGATGAATTTTCGCTCTGTTCCATCAGAAAGTTGAACAGGTTTAGTTCCCTTCCATGAAATTTCAAGCATTGAGCCAAAGCTTCCCTCATCAGGACCTGAAATGGTGCCTGAAGCTAACAAATCTCCGCAATTGATGTTGCATCCATTGACCGTGTGATGAGCAAGCTGTTGATTCATGTTCCAATACATGAATTTAAAATTACTGTTACTTATCGTTTTTTCGACGCCCTGGTCAGTTTTTAGTACAACCTCAAGATTGATGTCTAAATGTTTATTTCCATTGTATTCGAGATAGGGTAAAACCTTTGGTTCTTGCTTAGGACCAGCAATTCTGAATGGTTCTAAAGCATCTAGTGTAACAATCCATGCTGACATGGAACTAGCAAAATTTTTAGCAAGAAATGGTCCAAGTGGAACATATTCCCATTTTTGAATGTCTCTAGCAGAAAGATCATTAAAGAGACACAAACCAAAAATGAAATCGTCTGCTTCATCAGTAGAGATGGATTCACCTAAATTTTTTCCTTGATATGTTATAAATCCCATTTCAAGCTCAAAATCAAATAATTTGCAAGGGCCATAAACGGGGGGATTATTTTCATCTGGCTTTTGCTGACCTTTGGGTCTATGTACAGGTGTCCCAGAAACAACTATTGAGGAAGATCTGCCATGATATCCAACGGGAATGTGTTTCCAATTTGGGAGAAGAGCATTGTTCGGATCTCTAAACATGCAGCCAACATTGTATGCATGTTGCTCACTAGAGTAAAAATCAGTGTAGTCACCAATTTTTACTGGGAGATGCATGATGCACTCTTTTTGAGCATGAAGAACAGAACTTACATGTGAGGCGTTTTCTTTCAGTTCTCCATTTTTACAATCTAATAAATTAGAAATTCTATTTCTCAATGCTCTAGTAGCTTGTTTTCCATGAAGCATTAATTGGTTGAGGTAATTGTTGTCAAAATCTTGATTTGAAAATCCAAGTGAATCGAGATAACCGAATTCAAAAAGTGATTTTAAATCTAAAATTTGATTTCCAATTGCTACACCAACTCTAGGTGAGGTATTGCCTTTTGAGAAAATCCCAAAGGGTAGATTCTGAATTGGAAAATCAGAGTCCTGATCAACCTCCACCCAAGATGAAAGTTTAGGGTCATTTGCTGTTATTAACATACTTTTTTGAATTACCATTTAAACAACGGTTTATTGGACATTAAATCATTAACCTTTGATTTAATTTGGTTTAGTTTATTGTCATTTTGGTGATTAATTATTGACTGATCGATTAGCTCAACAATTTCTTTGACTTCATCACTATTTATTCCTCTTGTTGTTATGGCAGCAGTTCCAAGTCTGATTCCACTTGTTACAAAAGGGGATTCTGTATCAAAAGGAACCATATTTTTATTGACCGTAATGTCAGCTTTTCCCAAGGCATGTTCAGCATCTTTTCCATTAACATTTTTACTTCTTAAATCAATTAGCATTGAATGGTTATCGGTTCCTGAAGATATAATGCTGTAGCCTCTATTCACCATTTCATCAGCCATAATTCCTGCATTTTCAATTACTTTACC
>JAZADZ010000116.1:0-7848 GCA_036123135.1 Bacteroidota bacterium
AACGTATCCTTTTTCAGCAAGCTTGAGACAGGACTCTTTTGCAAATGCAATTTGATTGGACCTTGAAGTAATCACCTCATCAATTCCATCTCTCAAATAACCAAGCTCAAATGCTTCGTGACCAGAAGTGGATACCTTAGCCTGACCAATGGTCAAAAACTTCTCTCGAAATAAGTTTATTCTCATATCTCCATTGTTTAGCTGGTCGGAGAGTCTTAATGCAAACTCTTTGGTCCCACCACCTCCAGGGATAAGCCCAACTCCAAATTCTACAAGTCCAATGTAAGTTTCGGCATGAGCAATGACTTTATCTGCATGAAGACATATTTCACAACCTCCTCCAAGAGTTAAACCATGGGGAGCGGCAACAACAGGTACTGATGAATAACGCAAACGCATTGTAGTATTTTGAAAAGCTCTAACTGCAAAATCAAGTTCATCCCATTCTTGCTCAACGGCCATCATAAAAATCATTCCGACGTTTGCACCAGCAGAAAAATTCTCACCCTCATTAGAAATCACAACGCCTTTATAGTTGTTGTTTTGTTCGGCAATGTCAATTGCTTTATTGATTCCTTGTAATACACCTCCACCGATAGTGTTCATTTTAGTATGGAATTCTACATTTAATATACCATCACCAAGATCTATAATATGAGTGTCTTCATTGGACCATACAGTGTTGGAATCTTTAAGAGATGAAAGTGAAATTGAAGTTTCCGTTCCAGGTATTCTTTCATACTTCTTTGAGCTAAGATTGTAGAATTTTCTGACGCCGTCCTCAACAATGTAAAAGGATTTGATGCCATTTGAAATTATTTCATACACCCAATCAGAGGGTTTAAGTTCAAGTTTTTCCATAACACTTAAAGCCTTCTCAAATCCAATGGCATCCCAAGTTTCGAAAGGGCCAAGTTCCCAACCAAATCCAGCTTTTAATGCATCGTCAATTTTATATATTTCATCCGAAATTTCAGGAATCCTATGACTGACGTAACTGAAAATTCCAGAAAAAACCTGTCTGTAAAATTCTCCTGCTGCATCTTTTCCTCCAAATAAAATTTTGGTCCTTTCGGGTAGACTATCTTCTTGTTTGGCTATTGCAAGTGTTGAAAAGTTCACTTTTGAGGATTGAACATATACAAAAGAAGATAGGTCGAGCTGTAGAATTTGTTTTTTTCCATTTTCGTCTTTTGTCTTTTTGTAAAAACCCTGTCCAGATTTGCTACCAAGCCAGCCGTTTTCCAACATTTTAGTTACAAATTCTGGAATTTGAAAAACAGCTTTTCTTTCATCGTTTGGACAATTATCTTTCAGTCCATTAGCAACATGAACAAGAGTATCCAATCCAACAACATCGCATGTTCTAAAAGTTGCAGATTTGGGTCTCCCCATTATGGGACCAGTGAGTTTATCAACTTCTCCAACAGAAAGGTTCATTTTTTGAACAGTATGGAATAAATCTTGTATGGCATAAACTCCCACTCTGTTTGCAATGAAAGCAGGTGTATCTTTGCAAAGCACCATTGTTTTACCAAGAATGGTAGCTCCAAAATCCATCATAAAATCAATTACCTCAGGTTTAGTTTTTGGAGTTGGAATAATTTCTAGAAGCTTTAAATATCTAGGAGGATTGAAAAAGTGTGTTCCAAAAAAATGCTGCTGGAAATCTTCGCTTCTACTTTCCAACATTGTGTGGATAGGTATCCCAGATGTATTGGAAGTAATTAAGGTGCCTTCTTTTCTGTATTTTTCTACATTATCAAAAACTATTTTTTTTATATCGAGCCGTTCGACTACAACTTCAATGATCCAATCGCAAGAAGAAATTAAGTGCATATCATCAGACATGTTTCCAGTCCTAATTCTTTTGGCAAAGCTCTTTTTGTAGATTGGGCTAGGTTTTGATTTTAAGGCATTTGTAAGAGCATCGTTGACGATTTTGTTTCTCTCTTTGGATTTTTCGCTTTGCTCAGCGTCTTTAGGAACAATATCTAATAATAATACATTTAAACCAACGTTTGCAAAATGACATGCAATTGCAGAACCCATAACTCCTGAGCCTAGTACAGCGACATTTTTAATATTCCTTTTCATTTAGAGTGTATTATTTTTATCAATAAGATCATTTACTTTATTCAATACAGATAGGCAAGTGGCAAGTTCTTTGGCATCAATTTGATCTTGAATTTCATTGTTGAATGATATCACTACATCCCTTGCTTTAGATCTAACTTGTTTTCCTTTTTCGGTTAGAAAGATTCTGACGAGTCTTTTATCATTTTTATCTGACTGCTTCTTAATTAATCCAGATTCGTCCAATTGCTTGATCATTCTTGTAAGACTTCTTGGTTCCATGCCCATTTTTGGAGCCAATTTCGTTGAGGGAGTACCTTGTTTGTCGATATTCAGAAGTGTATATCCAATTGCCATACTTCCCCCAAATTTCCCAGCCTTAATGTTGTACATTCTTGAAATGTTGTACCAAGCCCATCGTATGTGAAAATCTATTGTTTCTTCAGATTTCATGTATCCATTTATTCAAACGAATATATGTAAAAAAAGTTATGCATGCATACTATTTTTAAGTAAAAAAAAAATAAAAATCTTATTGAGATGAATAATCTTGAACTATACCACCCGTTAATTTGAGTAGAGTAGTGTGGCTTTCAATTAAATTGTACGCAGATTGAAAAAGTGTAATTCCACTTGACAAATAAGCCATCTCAACATCTCTTAAATTGAAGGAAGAAAGAAGACCACTATTTTCTTTGAGTTTGGCAATATCAAAATTTTGTTGAGCAACTTGAAAGGAAGTTTTATTTAACTCAAAGACTCTTAATCTGGTCTGGTAGGTATCAAAATTGACTGCTAAATCTTTCGTTAAATTACTTTTTAATTTATCTATCTCCATTAAATTAACCTCTTCTTGCACCTTGAGCGCTTTTATACCTCTTCTGACCTTACCACCATCATAAAGTCTAATACTGAGCGTAAAATTCCCATAGTAGTTTAAGCTTGATCCATTTTGAGACATGGATCCGATGGAAAATTTACTCGAGTTATAACTACCTCCAGAAACTAAATTTAAAGAGGGATAGAATGCCGATTTGGCGATTTCAATATCCTGTTTCAATAATGAAACATTAATTAGTTGATTTTTAATATTTGTATTGCTGGAGAGCATTTGTTGTTTTAAATCTTCGAAAGCGAACAGTTTAACTGGCGGATTTAGTTCTTCAGTTAGTAACCAATTTCTCTCAACATCTACAGCTAAAAAAAGATTCAAATTTCTCATCGAATTCTTATAAGAAAGTTCTTGTAAGATAAAATTTGAACTATCAGAAAGATAAGCACTTTTGTATTGAAGTAGGTCAACTGAAACTCCTAATCCAAGTTCATTTTTTGATTGTTGAAGCAGGTACTTTTCTCTTGATAGTTGGAGCACATTTTTTTGTAGAGACAATACTTCTCGCTGAATTTTACATTGAAAATATGCTAAAATTATTCCATGAATGGTGTTTTCAACTGCTAGTGAAACGGTGCCCTCGCTCTGTTCGACCAACTGTTCCAACCGAATTTTATTGGCTTTAACATTAAAGCCATTAAATATGGTCCAGTTCATTACAACACCTCCATTGAAGGAATTGCTTTGAATGAGTTCCTGAATAAATGATGTCGGATTTTGACTTTGGTCAGAAAAATTATTGTCTTGAGATGCGGATAAATTTATTGTTGGTAATCTTCCTGCTTCTCCCCATGAATTGAGAACTTTATTTATTTCAACACTTTTTTTACTTAGCTGAATGTCATAATTCTGGCTCAAACCAATTTTAATGGCATCCGATAGTGAAAGAAGCAATGAATCTTGGGCAATACTACAACAGCAACAGAAAATTGAAACCAAAAAACAACCTTTTTTAATCATTGTTTGGGTTTTTAGGATTTTCTGAACCCTCCGTTTTATTGTAGAATGATTGTTGTTGCGTTGAAATTTCTTTTTTAGAACTTTCAAACATTTCCGATTCTTTTTTAAAATCTTTCTCTGAATCTGAGAATTCGCCAATTCGGATAAGTTGTTTAGAAACAGGTTCAACTTCCATTTTAGTAGGAGCTTGATTGCCTCCAATCCAGAGCCACCAACGAGCTCTTCTCATGTCGTTGAAGTAAAGAATAAGTGGAGGAAAGTAAAAAAGAATAATTAGTGTGCCAAAAAGCACACCAAAGGCAACTGAAATTGCCATAGGAATTAGGAATTGGGCCTGAAAACTTTTTTCTAATATTAATGGGTATAAGCCAGCAACAGTAGTAATAGTAGTTAAAATTATGGCTCTGTACCTAGATTTTCCAGCTAAAATTACTGCTTCATTAATTGGTGAACCTCGCTTTAAATATCTGTTAAACTGATCCAGCATGACAACTGCATCATTCACTAGAATTCCAATTAAAGCAATAACACCCCAAACACTAAGTGTTGAAAAGGGTTTGTCAACAATTCCGTGACCTAACAGCGCGCTAAAAATTCCAACCGGAACCACCATCAATATTAATCTTGCCTGGTAAAAAGATTTAAAGTTTAAAGAGATGGTAATCATGATTAATATAATGCTGATTAAGAAGGCAACTCCAAGTCGTTTGCCAGAGTCTGCAGCTCTTTCAGCTTGGCCTTTAATGTCATAGCTGACCGAAGGAAATAATGAAGTCATTTTATTTAACAATTGTTTTTGTATTTTTTCATTGACCTGACTGGAAAGTTCAGCATTGTACAATGCGGCATCTACTCGAATTTCTTTTTTCCCATTGATGTGATTAATTTTTACTTTTCCTCTTCGAATGTCGTAATCTGCAAGTTCATAAAGAGGCACTTCTTGACCGCTATTGGTTTTTATTTTCATGTTGTCTAATGAACCCATTGAATTTCTGTTGTCGTAAGGAAATCTTAACCATACTTTAATTTCGTCTCTTCCAAGTATAAGTCGCTGAACCTCTTCACCAAAAAAACCTTGTCTTATTTGGTTTAAGATCATCATTTCATTCAACCCCAATAAATAAGCTTTAGATTTAACTTTAAGATGTATTTCTCTGTTTCCGATACCGCCATTGTCATTGGTGCTTTTCACTTCAGGAAAAGAGCTAATGTTTTCTTTCATCCAATTTGTAGCCCTTTGAAGTTCTAATGAATTTTCACTTTGTAAAGAAATGGAAACTTCCTTACCAAATTGTTGCTGCCCACCAAGAGTGAATTTTTCGAGTTGTTTTATTGAATCTATTTCAATTCTACTCTTTATTTCATTGGACATTTCAATGGTTGATATGAGCTGATTTTCTTTTACAGAAAGACGTATAAGCCCAGCATGGCTTCCAGTCTCTCCAAGACCTTCTGTAGTTCCTAAGCTCAGAGTAGTGTAGGTAATAAGCGTATCTTTGAATTCTTCGATTAGCTCTTCATTGTATTGATTAACAATTGAGTCGCAGTACCAAAGGAATTTTTCTGTTCTAACTTCCCTTTCTCCTGGTTTATAAGAAAATTCTATAACGATGTTGTCAAAAGGAATACTCGGAAAAAATGTCCAACGAATTAAACCAAAATAAAAGAGTACGCTTACAAATAAAATAAAGAGCGCAGGTGTCCATACGTGCCATCTATAATTTTTAATAATTTTTACTATAACCTTTGCATATCCATCTCTTAGGTAAGTGACTGTTTGTTCAATTTTCGCTCTAATGCTGTTTTGACCAGAAATTAAATTTTTGTTCAGTATTTTTTTATTAGATAGATGTGAGGGTAAGATTAAAAATGCTTCAATAAGAGAAAACAATAAACAGGCAATTACACTAAAAGCCATTTCTTGCATCATCTCTAAATCTCCGCCAACAAAGAGTAATGTCGAAAACGCAAAGACCGTAGTTAAGACTGAGGTTACTACGGCACTCATGACTTCTTTTGTTCCATCTAATGCAGCTTTCATGGGAGATTTTCCCATTTCAAAATGAGAGTAAATGTTTTCAGCAATAACAATTCCGTCATCCACTAAGATTCCAACAACTAGTATCATTCCAAAGAGAGAAATCATGTTTATAGTCATTCCATAGATAATTCCAATGGCAATCATTCCAATAAAAGAGAAAGGTATCCCAAAGGCTACCCAGAGCGATAATCGAATACTGAGAAATAGCCCAAGAACAATACATACCAATAAAAGCCCTATTATTAGATTTTTAGAAAGCATGTAAATCCTTTGATCGAGCAAGTCAGCAAACTGAAATAGATTTTTCATCTCATATTCACTTTCTTTTAAATTGAATTTTTCGATGTAACTAGTCATTGCATCTGCAATTTTATTCAGATCTTCACTTGGAGTTTTTTTCACAATGAAGTTGATGCTTCTACTTCCATCTGTATAACTTTTCATTGGTACTTCTGAAAACTCTAATTCAACATTAGCAATATCCTTAAGTCTTACTACATCACCATTTGGCTGTGCATAAACGACCGTATTTTTAATTAGATTGGGGTCAGTTGAACGGTTCATTGACCTGATAATAATTTCCTCATCGCTCGTTTTAACACTTCCTCCAGACATGTCAATGTTGCTTTGCCGAATGGTATTTGCTACATAATCAAAAGTTAGATTGTATCTTAAAAGATCGTTCTCTCTAATGTCAATTGCAATTACAATAGGAGGGTATCCGTAAACTTCAACTTGACTAATTTCTTTACTATTTAGTAAGTCTCTTTCAATTTTATCCGACATCTTTTTTAATTCCCACAAGTCGTCTGGACCAAGAAGGGAGTAGAATCCAACAACATTGCTTAATCCACCAAAACCTCCTCTAGATTTTTGAGCAAATACAATCGGTTTTTCTGCCCCTGATGGGAATGAATAAATGCCATCAACTGAATTTTTTACATCTTGAAGAATAATATTGACATCCTCACCTTCGTTGGCAACTACAGTAATTCTGGATGAATTTTCAGAAGACCTTGAGGTAATTTCTTTCACACCTTGAATTCCGTTTAACGACTCCTCAATTTTTGTTGTTATACCTTCTTCTATTTCTTCAGGTGAAGCACCAGGATAAGAAACAGCAACGTATACTCTATTGGGCTGCATTTCAGGAAAGAAGGAGTGAGGCATTGAAAAAAGACTTAAAATACCAGCGATTGCAGTTATAATTATAATGGCATTAGCCCATATTGGGTACTTGATAAAGTATGCTATTATTTTATTCATTTTTCTAGAAAATTGGGGCAACTTTCATGCTATCCTTGGCATTTACAACTGGATCTACAACGATTCGAGAGTTGTTTTCTAATCCAGATGCAATCACTGAGTTTTTTTGCATTGACTTTACAATAATTTTACGGGGAATCAATAAGCTATCTTTACTAACTGTGTAAATGATATTGTCTCCGAAAATAGCCTTTCGTGGAATTGCTACAACATTTTCAAATCCTTTACAAAATATTTTTGCTTCTAAATACATCCCATTTAACAAGTTCTTATTGTGAGTAGGAAGCTTTGCAAATACTGAAATATTTTGAGTTCTTTGGTTGACAAATTTCCCAATCCTTGAAACAGTACCTTTATAGGAATTTCCGTTCTCATTGAAAATAACGCTTAGACCTTTGCTAATTTTTCCAAGGTATTTGGCGTTCACTGGAATTTCTATTTCCATATCCCCTTTACGAATAATATTTACAATAGGAGTTCCCGGATTAACAATTGCTCCTTCATCAGTAAAGGCCTCTAGAACTGAACCATCAAAGGGAGCATTTATGATGTATTTTTTTAATCTTTCCTCATCGCTTTTGATGTTGTAATATTCAGCTAAAATAGATCTAGA
>JAZADZ010000117.1:0-18325 GCA_036123135.1 Bacteroidota bacterium
TGTGGCATAAAGGATCGATGGATTTTCAGGGTCCATGTGTATTTCATTGATGCCTGTGTGAGAATCGACTTTAATGGAAAGATTCCAAGTTTTTCCACCATCTTTTGTTTCATACAATCCTCTTTGTCCACCTTCACTCCATAACGGTCCATATGCTGCAACAAAAACATGATCTGAATTGTTCGGATCTATTGCAATCATTCCAATGTGCTCAGATTTCTTCAACCCCATATTTTTCCAAGACTTACCTCCGTCAATGCTTTTATAAACACCGTCTCCATACGCTACACTTCGCTGGTTGTTGTTTTCTCCTGTACCAACCCAAACCACATTCTCGTTGGAAGGGTCAATGGTTACACAGCCGATGCTGTAAGACGATTGGTTGTCGAAAATCGGTCGATATGTAGTACCTGAATTTGAGGTTTTCCAAACTCCACCAGAAGCAACTGCTAAGTAATATTCACTGGTATTTTTAGGATTTACTGCAATGTCGGCAATTCTACCTGCAGTTAAAGCAGGACCTATGCATCTGAATTTTAATCCAGACAAGGAAGATTTTGACAGCAGCGATTTCTCCTTTTTAACATCTTTTTTTCCAGTTGAAGGAAAAAGAGAAATGGAAAGTGCAAGAGATAGCGTAATTATCTTTAACATGATTCAATTTTTTGGTTGAATTTACAATTTACTTTGATATATGGACTATTTGAATAAGTCACTTTTTTCAATCGGATAGGCATTCATAGTTGCAATACCTACGGCCAAAAGCTGATTGTGCTGATTGAATATTTTACCCTCCACAACAATAATGCGCTTTCCAGCTTTAAGCACTTTACCGATTCCTTTAAGTTGATCGTTCAATAATGCAGGCTGCAAAAAATTTAATTTCATTTCCACAGTGGAGACTACATTTCCAGATTTGGAAGCCTTTTCTAAAGCAGCAACACCAACAACACCGTCCATCATAGCAGCAAGTAAACCACCATGAGCAGCTGTTGTTGTTGCCAAATGTTTTTCAGTTATTGTAACATCATATATGATATCACCTGTTTCATCCAATCGATATTGCATGTCCAGTAGCTTCCCGAACTTATTGGTTTGAGAATATTTTTTTACGATTTCTTTATTCATGCTTACAAATTAAATGAATAATTTAATTGATAAATAAGTTAATCCCTATCAAATAATTATATTTGCCCACCGAACTAAATTACGCATGATTAAAGTTACCTTACCCGACGGTTCTGTTCGAGAAATTGACAAAGGTTCATCCTCATTAGACGTTGCTAAAAGCATAAGCGAAGGATTGGCAAGAAACGTACTTGCTGCTGAAGTTGATGGAGAAATTTGGGACCTTTCTAGAGCACTTGAAAAAGACGTTTCTTTGAAGCTGCTAACTTTCCAAAACAGTGAAGGTAAGTCTACACTATGGCACAGCTCCGCCCACCTTATGGCAGAAGCACTGGAATTTTTCTTCCCTGGGATTAAGCTAGCAATAGGACCTCCGATAGAAAATGGGTTTTATTACGATGTAGATTTTGGTGATTACGATATTTCAGAAAAAGACTTCCCTAAAATCGAACAAAAAATCTTGGAACTTGCAAGAGAAAAGAACGAATTTACTCGCAAAGAAATTTCTAAAAAAGATGCTATCGCCTATTTTACCCAAAAGGAAGACCCATACAAACTTGAACTTTTAAACGATCTAGAGGATGGGAACATCACCTTTTACTCTCAAGGAAACTTTACAGATTTATGCAGAGGTCCGCACATCCCACATACTGGATTCATCAAGGCTGTTAAGCTAATGAATGTTGCTGGTGCATATTGGAGAGGAGATGAGAACAAAAAGCAGCTTACAAGAATTTACGGCATAAGCTTTCTTAAAAACAAAGAGCTCACCCAGTATCTAACCATGTTGGAAGAAGCTAAAAAAAGAGATCACCGTAAGTTGGGAAAAGAATTGGAACTTTTTACTTTTTCAGAAAAGGTTGGACTTGGACTTCCTCTTTGGCTTCCTAAAGGAGCTGCGCTTAGAGAGCGATTAATCGACTTTATGAAAAAAGCACAGACTGCTGCAGGTTACCTCCCAGTCGCTTCCCCTCACATTGGTCACAAGGATTTGTATGTATGTTCTGGTCATTACGATAAGTATGGTGAAGATTCTTTTCAGCCAATTAATACGCCCAATGAAGGTGAAGAATTTTTACTTAAACCAATGAACTGCCCACACCATTGCGAAGTATTTAAGGCCATCCCAAAGTCGTACAAAGATTTGCCTGTTCGATATGCTGAATTTGGAACCGTATACAGATACGAACAAAGTGGAGAGCTGCATGGTCTCACTAGAGTCAGAGGATTTACTCAAGACGATGCACATATTTTTTGCAGACAAGATCAATTGGAAGATGAATTTAAAAAGGTAATTGATTTGGTGCTGTATGTTTTTAAAGCACTTGACTTTGAGGATTTTGTCGTGCAAGTCTCCCTCCGAGACAAAGTAAACAGAGAAAAGTACATTGGATCTGAAGAAAATTGGGAAAAAGCTGAGGCAGCAATTTTAAAAACAGCTGCTGAAAAGAATTTAGAAACTGTGGTTGAATTCGGAGAAGCTGCTTTCTATGGTCCAAAGCTTGATTTTATGGTCAAAGATGCCATTGGAAGAAGCTGGCAATTGGGTACCATTCAAGTAGATTATAACCTTCCAGAACGATTTGATTTGGAATATACAGGTTCGGACAATCAAAAGCACAGGCCAGTCATGATTCACCGCGCGCCTTTTGGATCTCTAGAACGATTCATTGCCGTTTTAATTGAGCACACTGCGGGTAAATTTCCCCTGTGGTTAAATCCTGAACAATGTACCATTCTTCCAATAAGTGAAAAATACAATGAATATGGAAGAGAAATTTTGAATCTGCTAAAAAATTACGATATTCGCGGACTTGTTGACGAAAGAAACGAAAAAATAGGCAGAAAAATTAGGGATGCTGAGGTTAATAAAATCCCATTTATGCTAATAATTGGAGAGAAGGAAGCTTCCGAAAATAAAGTTTCTGTTCGAAGACAGGGATCTGGAGATTTAGGTTCATTTACCATTGAAGAATTTGCATCTGTCATCTCCAAAGAAATTGAAGAAAAATTACTTCAATTTAATAACTAAAGTTGAACTAAAAAAGAGTAGAATTAGACCAAGAAAACCAAGAGGTGGAAGAGTTTTTAAAGAAGACCTTCACCGAATAAATGAAAAAATTAGAGTTCCTGAAGTACGAGTTGTAGGAGAGGGAATTCAACAAGGAATTTACCCCGTCTCTAAAGCCATACAAATGGCGGAACAATTAGAACTTGACCTTGTTGAAATTTCCCCAAATGCTTCTCCGCCTGTTTGCAAAATTATAGATTACAAAAAGTATCTATATGAGCAAAAAAAGAGGCAAAAAGAATTAAAGGCGAAACAGTCTAAAATCGTAATAAAGGAAATAAGATTTGGTCCAAATACAGATGATCACGACTTCCAATTTAAATTAAATCATGCCAAAAAGTTTCTTTCTGAAGGATCGAAGCTTAAAGCATTTGTTTTCTTCAAAGGAAGATCGATAGTTTTTAAAGACAGAGGTGAGATATTATTGTTAAAATTTGCCCAAGAATTAGAAGATTACGGAGTTGTAGAATCAATGCCAGATCTTCAAGGTAAAAAAATGACCATAATTATTAATCCAAAAAAGAAATAAAGGAAATAACAACACAATACAATTAGCAATGCCTAAAATGAAAACAAATTCTAGTGCCAAAAAGAGGTTTAAATTTACTGGCTCTGGAAAAATCAAAAGAAAGCATGCTTTTAAAAGTCACATTTTGACTAAGAAAGCTACAAAAAGAAAAAGAAACCTGACCCAGCCAACATTGGTTCATAAGTCAGATTTAAAGAATATTAAAGCACAGCTTTGCGCCTAATGTATTCTTTGGTTATTCAATGTTAAACCCGGTAATTAGTCCAAAAAGAGAAGATTAGAACAACTAACACTACTTACCAAAAAACTAAAAATTATGCCTAGATCAGTAAACAGTGTAGCCGCGAAAGCAAGAAGAAAAAAGGTAATTAAACTTGCAAAAGGCTACTTCGGAAGAAGAAAAAACGTACATACAGTAGCGAAAAATGCTGTAGATAAAGGTCTTCAGTACGCATACAGAGACAGAAGACAGAAAAAGAGAAACTTTAGAGCACTATGGATACAACGAATTAATGCTGCTGCCAGACTTCACGGTATGAGCTATTCTGAATTCATGGGGAAAGTTAACGCAAAGGGAATTGAGCTAAACAGAAAAACACTCGCGGACCTTGCAATGAACCACCCTGATGCATTTAAAGCCGTAGTTGACTCATTAAAATAAAATTCTAATTGTTGTTATTACTTTAGGGGACCTCGGTCCCCTATTTTTTTATCTATACTTCTAAAAAGTCTTAATGCTTCGCTAATAGAATTTGATTTTGAAAAACCAAATTCAGAAAAAAGTGCATTAGTATTTTCAAGAAGACTACTATCCTTAACATGATTTTTTCGAATATGATGTACATATTTTAGTACCCAAAAAGGATTGAAAACTTGAAAAAATCGATTGTTAAATTTTTTTTCAGAGGATGTATTTTTTGAAATACTATCAATTTTTTTGTTCCAATCCTCCTCGCTAAGAAAAGATTGTACAAATGGATGAAAGGAAGAATAATTATACATTTTATAAACAAGAATTTGCTCCACCCAATTTCTAATTACTCGGAAAGTTGAAAAGTCGTAGGTCAATGAAAGATCTTTCTTATGATTTAATGCATCTAAAATCGCTCTTCCAGTTCCAAATGGAACACGATCGGATGTTCTTGGTGATGGAATAACAGTGGTGTTATTTATCTCGGTGTAGTTACCAAGAGCAATTATTTTATTGATAAAATAAAAGTCCTCACCTGCTTTTCTTCGGTTCATCCCTCCTTGTTTGGCATAGCCTGATGCTTTCACCGCCATAGAACTTCCAACAGTATGAAAAGCAAAAGGAAAACCACAAAATTGCAAAGCGTTTTTATAGTATCTAAGATGTGTTTCGTAAAGAATAATATTTTCATATTCTGCCGACTTAAATGAATTCCCAAAAATGGGATGCTCAAAATATATGGACGCTCCAGCATATAAATTGGAGCCTAGCTTGTTGTAAATTGCAGTGAAATAATTTTTTTGAACAATGGAATCAGCATCAAAGCAACAAATGATACCATCATAGTTTACATGTAAAAATCTTCTCAACGCTTCGTCCATTCCTATTTTCCTAGCCCACCCTACACCAGCAAATTTTGGATTCAAATCATTTGCATAAATACAATGAATTTGAATTCTTTTGTTTGGTTGAATTTTTCCAAGATCAATTAAATTTTGTTTGCTCAATTCAACGATAGTTGAAGATGCATCCAAGGGATGGTTCACAACCACAATTATTTCAATAGCACAATTTTTAGGAATGTCGCAGACACATAACGATTTAACCGATTCAATTAATTTGGGTTCATTAAAACTTGGAATAACTACAATGAGCTTGACTAAAGCATCTGGTGGTGTTAAAATGTGGCTTTTGGACGATTGAAAACGATGAAAGTAGGTTTCACCTATGGAGATAAACGGCTTCTCACCCATTGATTTTCTACTTTTCGGTATACAATTCTGTCGTGCAAACGACTTGGTCTACCCTGCCAAAATTCAATTTCAAAAGGAATTAACCTAAATCCGCCCCAGTGCGGTGGACGAGGAACTTCTTTTCCTTCAAATTTTTTGGTAAACTCATTCAATCTGTCGGTAAGCTGAAGTCTATTTTCTAACACACTGCTTTGATTGGAAGCCCATGCACCAAGCTTACTGTGTCTTGGTCTAGCATTAAAATATGCATCTGATATCTGAGGAGAAACTTTTTCAATTGGCCCTTTTAGCTGAATTTGTCGTTCAAGCTCTCCCCAAAAAATTGTGAAAGATCCCAAATTATTGTCCCCAATATTATTGGATTTTGAGGAATTATAATTGGTGTAGAAAACAAAACCATCATCAATTATGTCTCTGATGTAAACCATTCTTGATGAGGGTTGACCTTTTTTATCAACAGTGCATATGCAAGCAGCATAAGGATCCAACACGTCAGCTTGAACCGCTTCGTTAAACCATTTGGCGTATTGTTTGAATGGATCTTTATCAGATTGCGTCTCATCAAATGGTTTATCAGAAAAATCTCTTCTAACCGTATTCATGTGTTTTTTTACATCCTTTAAACCCATGATTCAAAAATAAACATTATGAGCAAACAAAAGAAAAAGGCTCAACAGGTTAATTCAACATAACATTCAACAATTTATTTTACTTTAGAAGTATGATTGGCAACCATCAAAATGTGCTTGGAATTATACCGGCAAGGTATAACTCTTCACGACTCACTGGGAAACCTTTACTACCCATAGAAAACAAGCCGATGATTCAACACGTCTTTGAAAAGACTAAAAAAATATTGGAACACGTAGTAGTGGCAACAGATGACAAGCGAATTTTTGATTGTGTCAATCAATTTGGAGGAAATGTTGTAATGACAAAATCTGAACATCAAACTGGAACCGATCGTTGTCTGGAGGCATTTTTAATTTGGACTAAAAACAACGACATAAACCCTTCCGTTATTTTGAATATACAAGGAGATGAACCCATGCTGTGCGAAGAGCACTTGCTAAAAGTAATTGATTGTTTCGAGGATTCTTCAACAACAATGGCATCGTTAGCACTTCAACTAACCAAAAAAGACCATCTCCACCCTGGAATGGTTTATTTAACCCGGGATCAATCAGAAAACGCACTTTATTTTAGCAGAAATCCAATTCCCTTCCTCCCAGAACATGAATTTAAAAACTGGACACAACACCACAATTATTTACAGCACATCGGATTGTACGGATTCACCCCAAAAGCATTGGAAAGATTTTGTGCTCTAAAAAAATCTCAGCTTGAAATCAAAGAAAATTTAGAGCAGCTAAGATGGTTAGAAAATGGGCAAAAAATTAGAATTGCTACAACGAATCAAAAGACGCATCCAGTAGATACTTTAGATGATTTAACCAAAGTTCGCGCACTTTTTAGCTCAAAAGGAGAATAAGAATCTATATTTTTGTCAAAATCGATTATTTTGAAAAACAAAGTCAGCGCATTAATTGAAAAAGAAATTAATGCAATAAATAACATTCCTATTGACGGAGTTATTGAACAAGCAGTGAATGTTCTTTTCCAAAACGTACATTTAAAAGGGGGTAAATTAATTGTTAGTGGAATGGGAAAGGCAGGTCAAATAGGAATGAATATTGCTACTACATTATCTTCAACTGGCACCCCAGCTGTGTTCATACATCCAAGTGAAGCCCAACATGGAGACCTTGGATTGGTTCAAAAAAATGACGTTTTACTGCTCATCTCTAACTCTGGAAAAACTAGAGAAGTCCTGGAGTTTGATCGATTGGTCAAAAAGCTTTACAACAATATCCCTGTCTTAGTTCTAACTGGCAACAACAACAGTCCATTAAAAGAACTAGCAAGTGTATGTTTGTATACTGGTAATCCAGAAGAAATTTGCCCTCTCGGATTAACCCCGACTACTTCAACAACTGTGATGACTGTAGTTGGAGATATTTTAGTTGTAAGCATGATGGAAAAAATAAATTTCACAAAAGAAGATTACGCCAAAAGACATCACAGTGGGTACTTAGGTCAAAAAGCAAAATCCAATGAATAAATTCACGCTCATAGCAGGCCCATGTGCCATTGAGGACAATGACACTGCATTTTTAATTGCATCCAAAGTAAATGAGTTGTGTAAAGCATTGGGTGTTCGCTATATTTTTAAAGGCAGTTATAAAAAAGCCAACCGATCTAGGCTAAATAGCTTTTGCGGAATTGGTGACCAAAAAGCATTAGATGTACTCTCCACAATTCACAACGAACTACACATAGATACAATTACGGATGTTCACGAAACGAAAGACATAGCACACGTAAAAGATCATGTTCAGCATCTTCAAATTCCAGCTTTTTTATGCCGACAAACAGAGCTTTTATTGGCCGCTGGAAAATCAGGACAAGGTGTAAACATAAAAAAAGGACAATTTATGTCTGCTGAGGCTATGAAGTTTGCTTTAGAAAAAGTATACTCAACGGGAAATAAAAATGCATGGCTTACTGAAAGAGGAAATAGTTTTGGATACAATGATTTAGTTGTTGATGCCACATCTATTCATAAAATGAAACAACACGGTGCTCCTGTTTTTATGGATTGTACTCATGCTGTTCAAAAACCCAACCAAAATAGTGGCATAACTGGTGGTGATCCATCAACAATAGAAGCAATTGCATTAAGCGCCATTGCTACAGGTGCTGATGGTTTTTTTATTGAAACACATCCCAACCCATCCACTGCTAAAAGTGATCCCCATACCATGCTAAAGCTCGATTTATTAGAGGAAATTTTAGTGAAATGTCTTAGAGTTAAAGAGGCATTAGGTGGAATAAACCAAGAATAGTTGAAAGCATTCCAAATGCTATCCATTGTACGCTTTCAATGAGAACAATAGAAATTCAATCATGAATTTAAACTACTGAGTTGAAATTTATTTTACTTCTAATACAAGATACTTAGAATTGCTCCAAAACAAATCGGCATCAAGAATTATAAACTTGTCCACTTTGTTTGATCCAATCAGCTCATAAGAATTTGACGGATGGGAAGTTATTAGTTCAACAGTTTTAACACCCAAGGATAATTCGCTTAACTCATCAATTTTAATTTCGTTGAAATACGATTTATTGAAATCATTCTTCAGCACAGTATTTTTACCTAAACCAATAAACCCACCTTCTTTGGAAATTACTCCATTGTTGAGCAATTCGTTTTTAGTTCCAAAGCAATACCATGCAGTATTGAGTAAATCACGTGTACTTTCTAATTCTTCAATGTTTTCAGTATACTGATCAAAAAGTGCAGAAAAGGACGCATCCATACTTTCAAGTTCCTCTTGGAGATAAAAAATCTCCATGTTTTTAATTTCAACTTCCTCAGAAAGTGTTGTAAGAAGCTTCTCAAGCTCGTTTAATTCACCATTGGAATTGGAAAGCTGCTCGTTTAAAATCTGTATAATCTGTTTATTATCCAGCATAAGTTCACCAATAAGCTGAATTTCTTGAACCAAGTCTGTATTGTCAATGGAGAGATTTTCAGCATTATTTTTTTTTCGGACAATTAGATTTTGTTGATTTCGAATTTTAGAAAGATTTAACCTGATATCATTGATGGATTTTGCATAGTTATTTACTAATGAATCTCTTCCATTAAGTGTTCTGTTTAGCTTTAAATTTTCCTTTTTAAGCTCGTCAATCATTAGATTGGTTGATTCATCGATGGTATTGGGCTGTTCTTGCTGACATGCAATTGCAACAACAAAAAAAAGAATCAATGAAATTTTATTCATGGTACACTTATTTTAAAATCGTAATGTCATCTACTCCGATACACCTTTCGGCGGTAAATCCTTCTCCATAGTCTGCACCAATGTATCGTCCAAATGCAACTGCTCTTGCTTTGACAGAATCCATAAAATTTTTAGTTGATATTGGAGTCTCTGGTAGTTTACTATCAGGATTATAAAATTGACTTTTAAAAGACAAAATTGCCTTCATTTTAAGGTCAAAATAAGGTGAAACGTCGACAATGAAATCTGGATCAATCCAGTAATCTTGTATGTAGTGATAAACAGCATTAGGTCTAAACGCGTGTTGATCTAAATTTTTAAAGGAAGTTTTAATTTTTGACAGCCCAGATAAAAAACAAGCTCTGGAAATTAAACGACTTGCTCTAGAATGATCAGGATGACGATCGTTTACAGCATTACAAAGCACAATGCTTGGACGAAAACGTCTTATCTGCTCAATCACTTTGAGTAAATGTTCTTCCTCAATTTCGAAGAAACAGTCCCTGAATTTAAGATTTTCACGAACATGCAGCCCTAAAATGTTGGAGGATTCAGTTGCTTCAGCATCTCTCTCTGAAGCTGTTCCTCTTGTCCCCATTTCTCCCCTAGTTAAATCAATAATACCAACTCTTTTGCCCATATTGATGTGCTTTAGAATTGTACCACTTGCAGCTAACTCAACATCATCAGGATGGGCGCCAAAAGCCAATATATCAAGTAATTCATTGTTATTCATAAATAACTTTATATAGATAAAATTAACAATTTATTGTGGGAACTGTTGAAAAATCAATGTAGATACATGAACGAAATTAGATGAAATTTAGGTTATGAAATATCTATTAGCGCTTTCAATTCTTACATACATTAATGCTTTTTACACCCAAAATAAACACCTGGAAAAAATTAATTTATTGTTTCAGCAAGAGAATTATCGCATAGTTGAACGAAAGTGTAATAAAACATTAAAAAAAAACAAGGCTGAAAAAAATTATATCAATCAATACAAACTATATATCAATTTATCGGGATATATGCTTGAAAATGAATCCGATGCAGACCAACTAATTTCATATACAAAAGAAATACAAAATTTAATCCAGGAAGAAAAAATTTACACCTCCATTGATTTAATTTACTTGGAACATTTTAAACGAAAAATTGAAGATGACATTGGTAAAATTAAATCCAATCAAAAAACTGAAAAAGCGCAACAACTTTACGAAAACTACAGTTATTTTTTTAAGCTTCAAAAAAAGAATTTCAGTGAATTAAAACACAATGAAATTCAAGTATCCAAAAGAGAAAACCCATCACAAGAGCTTCCCATAATTGATTATGCTAAAACATTTATTGGAACACCTTATGTGTATGGAGGAACATCAAAAAAAGGGTTTGATTGCTCTGGTTTTACCAAAGAAATTTTCTATGAATATGGACATACCATTCCAAGAACTGCAAAAGATCAATCTACATTTGTTTCAAGAGTAAAAAATAAAAATATCAAAAGTGGTGATTTACTTTTTTTTGGTAAAAACGATAAAAATATTTCTCATGTTGGAATTGCAATTAAAAATAATTCCAAAGATGAACTTAAGATGATTCATGCATCCTCAAGTAATGGTATAATCATTTCAAAAGTTACTAGCAACAACTATTGGGCACCAAAATTTAGATTTGCAGGAAGAATTACTGATTAAATTCAGTTTGCTGAAATCCGTATTTATCTATCAAAAATATAAATGAAGTTAATGCAGCTGCTCCCAATTCAAGTTCTCTTTTGTTGACATTTTCAAAAACATCAGTAGGAGCATGATGATAATCAAAATAACGCTGAGAATCAGGTACTAGCCCAACTAAGCAAATCTTACCATCTTTTAAAGGGCCAATATCAACACCTCCATACCCTTTTTTAAAAATGTGTAGCTGATACGGCTCAAATAAACGCTCAAATGATTGAACAACAGCCAATTGACCAGCCGTTCCATCAACGCTAAATCCCCTTGGACTAAATCCCCCTCGATCCGATTCAACCGCCATAATGTGTTTCTCCCCATTTTTCTTCACAAAACTTGCGTAGGTTTTACCCCCTCTATTTCCATTTTCTTCGTTCATATACAATATACAACGAATGGTGTGTTTGGGTTGAATACCCAGCTTTTTAAACAGACTCATTACTTCAATGCTATGAACTACTCCAGCACCATCATCGTGAGCACCCTCACCTATGTCCCATGAATCCAAATGACCACCGACAACAATTACCTGATCAGGAAAAGTTGAGCCCTTAATTTCTCCAATAACATTATACGACAATGTGTCTGGAAGTGTTTTGCAAGATAGTTTCATTTTTGCCGTTAAGTTAGGATCCTTTTTAAGCAGTTTACTCAAATTATGAGCATCTACAGTACTGATTGCTACAGCTGGAATTTTAGTAATACTGTCAATGTATGACATAGAACCAGTGTGAGGGTTGTTATCGAATTTCAATGTCATTGAACGAACAATAACACCAATAGCTCCATATTTTGCTGCTTGAACTGCGCCCTGATGTCTTTGATCGACACAGCTTCCATAAGCATGAAATGTCGTTATAAAAGAAGGATTCATAGGTCTATTGAGAAAAACCAACTTTCCTGATAGCACTTTCTCTCCAAGCTGCTCCATCTGGTCCCAAGATGTTATTTCAATTACGTTTCCAGAAAGAACTTCTCCATCGGTTCCAATTGACCCTCCAAGCGCTGTACAATTGGTACGGTAAATATCATTATCATTTGAAATAAAATCTAAACGTTCAACCTCTCCTCTAACCCAGTGAGGAACCATTACTTCCTGTAGCCAAACATTATCTAAATCATAGCTTTCCAACAGTATTTTACCCCATTGAACTGCCTTTGCAGCTCCATTTGAACCACTTAGTCTATGGCCAACATCTTTGCAAAGAGATCTGAGGTTACCATATACATTTCCATTATTAAGTACTTCATTGTATATTTTTTTTACTTGAATGGAATCAATTTGAAAATTTTGTGCATTTAATAGAGAAAAGAAATAAAAAAATATAATAAAGCAAATTGATTTTTTCATCATAGAATATATATTATTCAATATTACTATTTAATTAAATTTGAACAAAAAAAATATGGCTCGAACACCAACAACACAAATACCCTTAGGCTTTAAAGCTCCTAATTTTTCTCTTCCAGATGTTTTAAGTTCAAAAAACATAGCATTAGAAAACGTATCAATGAAAAATGGACTAGTTGTCATGTTCATTTGCAACCATTGCCCATTTGTAATTCACGTTATAGATGAAATTATTGCTGTTGCAAACGATTATTTATCCAAAGAAATTGGTTTTGTTGCCATAAGTTCAAATGATGTTGACAATTACCCAGATGATTCACCTGAAAAAATGAAAGCACTAGCAATTGAAAAAAAATTTCCATTTCCATATTTATACGACGAATCTCAAGATGTTGCAAAACAATACGATGCGGCATGCACTCCTGATTTCAGTGTATTTGATGAAAATTTAACCTGTGTTTACAGGGGTCAATTAGATGGCTCAAGACCTGGAAATGACATCGAAAATAATGGAACTGACCTGAGGAAAGTACTGGATTATATTCTTGAAGATAGAAAGCTTGATTTTGAACAATTACCTAGCATTGGTTGCAACATTAAATGGAAGCAATAACAAAGCAACAACTTAGAGAAAAGTACTGGAATCTTAGAAAAGAATTAAAACAAGATGAAATTGAAAAATTCAATCGTTCAATCAATCGTTTTATTCAAAAAAAACAAATCAAAAACGTTCATGTTTTTTTACCAATCAAAGAAAACATTGAAGTCAATATATGGCCGTTCATTCAATCGTTGGTTGATAAAGGAACAACAATAGGGACAACCATTTGGTTTGGAAATAACAACATGAAACATGTTATCATAGATAAATCCACAACTTTCAAAAAAGGAAAGTTCAATATTCCTGTTCCAACAAGCTATGAAACAGCTGATCTAGGTGTATTTGAAGTTATCCTTGTTCCACTTTTGGCATTTGATCAATTTGGAAATCGAGTTGGCTATGGAAAAGGAATTTATGATAGGATTTTAAACGATTGTTCTTCTAATTGTACTAAAATTGGGGTATCCTTTTTTAAAGCTGAAAGTAGCTTACCTACTAATAATCATGATGTTGCACTGGACTCTTGTATTACACCCTATGGTGAAATCGATTTTAATTCCTAATACATAATTCATAGTTCGATATGTAAAGGTTGATTGGTTTTTTCTATTTCAGTATATTAGTAGCTTATAAGTTGATATGAAATGGAAAATTACAATACTGTCCATTGCATTTATCCTTAGCCATCATTCTCTTTTCTCCTCAGACTATCCTATTGAAAAAAATAATTCTGGAGTAAATTATCATCTGGCTATTGCAATAAATCCAGGTCCAAATAATAGTTATTTGAACTTTGCCATTCTATGTGAGAATAATGGTCGTATTGTATCTACCAAGTTTATAACTGTAACAGAATTTATCCGAGTTGCTATGGGTAAGCAAACTTCAAGAGCGAACGATTTAGGAATTAACTTATTTGAAAAATTTGGCATAAAAGATTGCATGTATAAATACGATTCAACTAGCTGTAAGAAAAAAAATGAAATGAATATCCACGATCTTTGGACATTAAGATACAATAGAAACCCAAATTGCCCACCAAATTGTTACCCTACTCCAAATATGATTGTTCAGGGTTACAGCCAGCATAAATCACATCCAAGTTGGCCGCAGCTTCAAATATTACAACAATATGGAATACTGTATATGAACGACTTTTTCTACGGAGAAAATCTTTTTAAATTAATTGCAGATTTTCAAAATAGCGATTGGATAAATACTTATATCAGCTCTACAGAGTAGCATCAATTTATAAATAATCAATATATTTAATTAAAAGATTTTATGGACAAATCAGACCATTTTAATCCAACACATCTAAATGAGCTTATAAGTGGATTCAAAAGCTCTTTCAAGTTCAGACTTGTTCTTTTAAGAACCCTTCCCATGGGCTTTCTTTCTGGAATGAAAATCAAAAAGCTCGATGAAAATTCCTGTCAGGTTCAAGTTCCATATAAATGGCTCAATAAAAACCCTTTTCGATCCACCTTTTGGGCGGTTTTAGGAATGGCTGCCGAGATGAGCTCGGGTGCTTTAGTATTGCTGTACACATACAAGCAAAACCCTTCAATATCCATGTTGGTTTCCAAATGTGATGCTGCCTTCATAAAAAAAGCTAGTAATGTAACAACGTTTATTTGTAATGATGGACCGTTGATAAGAGATGCTGTTTCAAAAACTATATCCACAAAAGAAGGCGTTGAGATTAAAACAACAATGGTTGGATTCAATCAAAAAAAAGAAGAAGTTGCAAGATTTAGTTTCACTTGGTCGGTAAAGCAAAGAGCCTAACTAGTTAATAACTATTTTAAATTCTTCATAACCTTCTACGACAGCCAACGTATTTAAATTAAAGCTTAAATTGATGAATACGCTCACCAAAAACTGGTTTGTTGAAGGATGGATAGATTTTGAATACAAAAAGTATCTACTGCTGGGCTATTTGACTAGAATAGAAAAATCATTTGATAAAGTTGAGCTATATCCTCACTTGAGCAATGTTATTGAACATTATGAAGACTTGATTCGATACAATGAGCAACAGTCTAATTTAAAGTCGAGCTTTCATAAAAATCTAAAAAAAATTGAATTAGATAAATTAAAACTCCATTTCAAGGACAACTACAAAGATGAAACAATAGATAAAATTATGGAAATTGTTGATTTTGCAATTCCAAAATTAAAAAACAGCCTAGAAAGAGGAACTGAACTTTATGATTTCATACAATCCAAGATAAAAATGGATACAGTTGGTATAGTCCCATTTTATAAAAAAGAAGGATATTTAATTCTTCTAGTAAAAGGTGAAAAAAAAGCAACTGTGTATAGATACAAATCCTCTCTTATTCATCAAAATAAGCGACGATTTCATGGTCTTGCAACAAAAAAAGTTGAGGAATTCAACTTATCGTTGGCTACTTCACTGGCTACAATAAAAGTTGCATTACTAAAAAAATTCAAGGATTTACCTACTCCAGCAACTTATGTTGTCCATTGCTCGATGAAATTTCCTGAAAATCAAACAATAATGCCAATTGCAAAAAGATTATTTTTGAAAGAAGTAGCAATAGCAGCTTAATTGAACTTTATGACATCTAATTAATATTACATATATTTAAAAATGAGCCTGTTTGTAAAGCATGTTTTACTTCTTTTTCTTATTTCAACCTCTGATTACAGCTCAATGTGGGGGTTTTTCTCTCACAAGAAAATCAATAGAATGGCTGTATTCACAATCCCTGACGAAAGCCTATTTCACTTTTATAAATTTCACATTGATTTCATCAGTGAACATGCAGTTGATCCCGATAAAAGAAGGTATGCCGTCGACGGTGAGGCTGAAAAACATTACATTGATATTGATTATTATGGAAATGAGCCGTTTAAAGTTATGCCAAGAAAATGGGACGATGCTGTAAATAAATTTTCCGAAGATACTCTAAGAGCTTATGGAATTTCTCCATGGAATATCAATCTAATGGTTGGTAAATTGTCTCAGGCATTTCGTGATAAAAATTTAGATAGAATACTACGCTACTCAGCAGATCTAGGTCATTATATCGGAGATGTTCATGTTCCGCTTCATACTACATTAAATTATAATGGTCAGTTGACCAATCAAAAAGGGATTCATGGTTTTTGGGAATCTAGAGTACCTGAACTTTTTTCTGAGCAATATGATTATTTAGTTGGAAAAGCAAAATACATTGAATCTCCACTGAATAAAATTTGGGATGTGGTTGAACACAGTTTCAATGCTGTAGATTCAGTTTTAACATTTGAGAAACAGCTTTCAACAGAATGGTCTGAGGACCGAAAATTTAGCTTTGAAAAAAGAGGAATGGTAACCATGAAAGTATACAGCAAAGAATTTTCAGAAGAATACGCAAGAAGACTTGATGGTATGCACAGTAGAAGATTGAGAGAATCAATTCTTACTGTAGGGTCTTTATGGTTTACAGCATACATAAATGCAGGTCAACCAGATTTAGATCAGCTAATGAAACCCATTTCGAAAACTTACAAGGAAGAAATAGAAAACATGAATAAAAAAAGTTTTTCAGGAAAAATTAAAGGTAGAGATCACGGAAAATAATTATCTTTTATTAGCTCTATTGGATTTTCTCTTGGCTCTTTTTTTGGACTTTTTTCCAGCGCTTGTTATTGCTTCTCGTTTGATGAAGGCTAATTTACCAGCTTCAATTTCACTAACCACTCTCTCTAGTAAGTAATCTTCGCCAGAAGGATCATATTTTCTTTTCAGATCTTGACCGTATAATTTACACAATGCCTGGTACCAAAAGGCTTTTCCATTTCCACGATAATATTTTATAATGTCGTAGGTTGTATATCCTGTTTCTCTGTAGATTAACTTCATGAGGTACTCTCCTCTAGTAACAGACATATTTTTAATTTCATCACCAAATTCTTGTTTTAAAATTTTATTGGCTCTATTTAAATAGCGCTTTTTCATTCTTTTAGAATCCATGTACTCAAGCGTATCTTGGAAGGCCATTAACATATTGGAAGCAATCTTTGAATAATCGTACACTCTTGAAACAAAATATTTTGTTCTTCGATACTTTTTCAAAAAAGCATCGCTATCTGTAGAAATCTCATACTCTGAAAGAATAAAATGATCGGTAGAATCGAAATCAACTTTAACAGTTGAGAAATCAATATGCTTTTCTGTTTTTTGACATAAGAAATTGTATGAATTAAATAGTAATATAATTAATGTAAAAACTTTCATATAAACTTTAACGTTTTTAAACTCAGTAAGGTTGGTATGTAGAAACTATTTAACACAAATTAACTTCATAAATAAAATATTTGCTAGAAAAAATTAGTTGATAAACAATTATTAATCCTTTGTTGTCTTGTTCAATAATTCGTAATTATTGGCGCACCAGTTTAAAGTATTGTATTTGTGAAAAAAGAATTTAGTTTTTGGTTGTTGTTTTCTACAGTATTATTTGTTGCATGTATCGTATTCATAATTACCTCTTTCGTTGCAGAGTATTCCTTTTAAAATTGATCAAGTACATAATTTATCTGTTATTTTTGTAAGAATGAAAAATGTTCTATTTATACTGTTAAGTTTCGCATTTGGCTCAAAAATTACTGCGCAAATAAGCCCAATTTGTTCATACAAACGTTTTCTTGCCGATGATCAGCCTTATTTAGAAGTATACACTGAAGTTTATACGAATTCTTTAAATCTTGTCAATCTAGACACATCCAATATTTCATATGGAGTCCAAGTCACTCAAATTTTAAAAGATAAGACGGATGAAATTATTGACTTCAAAAAATTTACAATTAAAGAAGTCGTTGATATTTCTGAAAATTCTACTTTAACCAATATTCTAGACCTCCAACGCTTTAAAATTAACAATGGGATTTTTTCAATAGAAATCGAAGTTACAGACCTTAATGACTCCACTTCAAAAGAAATTTTTAATCAAGAATTACTTATAGATTTCAGTTTATCAGAAATTGAAATTTCTGATATTGAATTGTTGGATTCTTATTTTCAAACTGAAGAAATTAATTCAACTACAAAATCAGGTTTTTCTTTAATACCTCTTGTTAATAATTATTACAGTCCTGAG
>JAZADZ010000118.1:0-12207 GCA_036123135.1 Bacteroidota bacterium
AATCACTTTGAATATTAGCATTGGGTGGGGCTGTATCTTGAAAGATAAAAATGGTGTAATCTTCAGCTTGTCCATATTCGGGGTCAGTACAAGGGGATATTGGAGGACTTAAATCATAATCGGCCATAACTCTCATCCTTAAGGGAGTATTTAATGTTGCATTTGAAGGAATTAGAACATTACCAGAAGTTGAAGTAGAGCTTGAGCTGCTTATAACCTCTTCATTTGTGGAAAATAAACCATCATTATTAAAGTCAATCCATGCAGCACACTGGTGGAATGTGGGCGAATTGTGCGTAATTGAAATAGGATACGTTAATCCAACATATAGCCCAGTTGAATCACATGTAAAGTCTGAGTATCCTTCGGAGGCATTTCCAGAATTAACGTTTAAATTATTAAAGCTAACATTCGTTATTCCAAAACCTAGTGATCCATTTTGGGTAGTAGGAATGCATGAAGGACTTGTTGGAGTAAATCCACCTAAATTAACATTAATCATGTTGGATTGGGTCAGTGAGTTGGATCCATTAACATTAGAAGCAGTAAGAGTAACTGAAAACTGTCCAGAAGAGGTATAGGTATGAATTGGATTCTGGTCAGTTGATGTATTTCCATCGCCGAAGTCCCACAACCATGAGGTTGGATTGTTGGTAGATAGGTCAGTAAAATTCACTGTACCAGAGCAAGTAGTTTGAGCGTTAGAAGAAAAGTCTATTCCAGGTGGAGTGTTGGGATCTTGCCACTCAATTTTAACATTTGGTCGCTCATATTCATCCCCATTAGTCCATGTGCTTGAACACACGTTCATGTTATCAGATCTACGGAAACAAGAGCTTTCATAGCTGTAGGAAGACATATTCATGATAGCGTTGCCATTATTGGACCAGCTTGTATTGTTGAAACAAGTTTCAATAATAATATTTGAAGTTCCATCCCAATAAAAAGGAGTTTGAAAATCATGAAGATTCCAACCATTTACATCAGCATATGATTGGGGACCGTAAACAGAAGTTAGTCCAGTTTGTATCCCAGCTGAAATATCTGTATCAGTTGTAAGTTTTAAACTTAGTTCAAAATTATCCAATGAGGTAGTTGCTGCACTATGTACATCAAAACTAATGCTGTAAATATCACCAGCGCTCATGCCTGAAGCCTGAAGCTCTGAAGCTCTAATTAAAAATTGATTTTTAGCTCCCCAATACCAGTTACCATAAGGAGATGGATAGCTTGTTGTTGAATTTCTTATGGTATCTGTTCCAATGATGTGAAAGCTAGTCTGAGATAAACCATTAAGGCTTAGGAAAACAAATAAATATGGGATGATTTTTCTTAGTGTATCCATTTTATTTAACAAAGTTGCTGGTTGAATTTATTCAACCAAGAAATGACATGATAATTATAATGTTTAAATAAATTATAGCGACAAAAGTCAATGATATTTTTCAATAGTTGAATTTTAATAAAGACTCATTTGCGTCCAAAAGGTTGTAAGATAGCTACAAATTATTTATTAAGTAGTTTAATTCTTTCAAATTCTATTTGTGAATATAACTTTTTAAGAGGGCCAATTTCTATTTTATGTTTCCCTTCATATTTGTTTGGTAAAAAATTTATCTTTTGATTTTTAATGACATCAAGTTCTTTTTCTACAGATACTTCGTTATAAAATGGATCGTCTGTTCCATAGAATAATTTCAAGTTAAGGGCATTTAATTTTTCGATATTACAATCTATTTTAATCTCTTCAGGAATTCTTCCAGCCCAAAGCGTTAAAGAATCAACTTTAATTTTTGAATTACAAACCCATCTGGTGATGGTTGCAACTCCCTGGGAAAAACCAAGAGCATGAATAAAACAGTTTGAATTTACTTTAGGAACAATAGTTAAAAATACATCATCCAAAAAATTAATATAATCAGAAATATCATTTAATCGATCCTCTTTTGTCATCCATGATGCTCCAACCCTTCCTGAAAAACCATTAATGTAAAATCTATGAAATCCCTCAGGAGCAACAATTAGTATTTTTTCGTTTGATATGGGCTCGAACCATTTTAAAAAATAGTTGGCAAGCTGTCCGTAACCATGGCAAACAATCCATAATTGTTCAATTTTCTTTGATGGTTCTTGGTTGAAGAAGTATCTTCCACTTTTTTGGGATACTAAACTATTTTCAATCATTTAAAATGCGTTAGATTTTGTTGATGTAAAAATAGTTCTTCCAATAAATGTTTTTCCTCATGGTTGGAAAGCTTTAGGTATTTGCTAAAAATTGGTAGAATAAGTTTGGCCTGATCGAAATTTTTTTCTGGGCTATAGTGTATTCGACTTGTTCTTCTTTCAAAAAAGTCAACAAATGTAATTGTACTCTCTTTTTTAAGACAATATAAAGCTTCTGCTTCAATAAAAGTTTTAAATTTTTTTAGCTTCTTCAACTCTATAATATCGCCAAGATTACTCCCATATGTATGAAATAAATTTTCAGCTTCGCCCCAAAGTAGTCCATACTTTAGAAGCTCGTTGATGTAATCGTTTTTTACTTTTTTGAGATTGGATTCATTTATATTTTTACTGCTTATAAGTTGGATTGAGTGGGTTTTACATTTTACATTGCTACGAAGATTTTTGCAAACTAAGTCTGTAACTTTTTTTGCCATTATTCTAAATCCTGTTAGCTTTCCGCCAGCAATACTTATCATGTTGTTTGTATCTACTATTAATTCATCTTTTCTAGAAAGCTCTTTGGTTTTTTTATTTTTTTGGTAGATGAGTGGTCTCAGTCCAGTCCATGAGGATATGATATTGTTTTCACTAATTGTAGGCACATTAAAATGGTTGTTAACAGAGTCAATGATATATTGAACATCATTTTTTGTTGCCCTCGGGTTTTCCTTAATGGATTGCGTATAAATAGTATCTGTTGTTCCTACATATGTACAATTGTTTCTTGGGATTGCAAAACACATTCGTCTTTCTAAGGCATCAAAATAAATTGGGTTTTTTAGTGGTAAATCTTTATGTTTCAACACAATATGAACCCCTTTTGAAAGGCATATTTTTTTTTTGCTTTGCCGAAAATTTATTTCTCTCAAATCATCAGTCCAAGGACCAGTCGCATTAACCAACTGTTTGCATCTGAGAGTTGTAAATCTATTATCAATGCAATTTTTAGCAGTTACTACAAACGTATTGTTCTGTTTAGAAATATCAGTTGCTTCAACATAATTAAATGCAAGAGCGCCAAATCTGAGAGATGTTTTAATTAGTTCTAATGTTAGTCTTGAATCATCTGTTCTGTACTCAGAATACATTCCTGACCCTAGTAAATTTGTGGATTTTAATGAGGGTTCCTTTTCTAGCGTTGCTTTTGAAGATAAAATTTTCTTTTTTTCTTTTTTCTGTACACGAGCAAGAAAGTCATACACAGTAAGAGCAATTCGAAGTTGCCATTTTTTAAAACTACCCTTTTTATATATGGGAAGAATTAGTTTTTGAGGAATTATAAGATGAGGAGCGTTCTTAAAAGCTATAGCTCTTTCTTGACCTACTGTTCTAACTAAATTAAATTCAAGAGATTTTAAATAGCGCAAGCCGCCGTGAATAAGCTTTGTAGATTTACTTGAAGTTCCAGAGGCAAAATCATTTTTTTCAATTAACAATGTTTTAATTCCTCTTGAAGATGCATCCAGACAAATTCCTGCGCCAGTGATTCCTCCACCAATTATAATTAAATCAAAAAGTACGTCGCTGTTTTCATGTAAAGATTTCGTTCTTCCATGAAAATTGAATAAGTTTTGATTATCCACACGATTGAACATCAATTATACATCTGAATTAAACTTTTGATCGCATCTGACCAACTTTTTAATTTCCTAGTTCTAGTTTCTTCGTTCATAGAGGGTTCAAATACGCTTTCAATAGAGTGGTTGTTTTTAAGCTCATTGAATTTAAAAAAACCCGTTTGAATTCCTGCAAGATATGCTGCTCCTAGTGCTGTTGACTCTAGGGTACTTGAGCGCAAAACATTTGTTTTTAAAATATCCGATTGGAATTGCATTAGAAAATTATTTATACATGCTCCACCATCAACAGCCAATGAGTCAATTGGAAAATTGGCATCCTTCTCCATTGCAGTTAAAACATCGGAAGTTTGAAATGCTAAAGATTCCAATGTTGCCTTGCAGAGCTCATTGACACCAATATCTCTTGTAATTCCAAAAATACCACCTTTAGTATTCATGTTCCAATATGGAGCTCCCAGTCCAGAAAATGCAGGTACAAAAATTAATTCATTGGAATTACTCTTTGAAGCAAGTAATTCAGATTCCGAAGCCTCAGAAATTACTTTGAGCCCATCCCTTAGCCACTGAACTGCGGCACCTGCAATAAAAACACTTCCTTCTAATGCATACGTTTTTATTCCATCAATAGACCATGCTACGGTTGTTAATAATCCGTTTTTACTTTTTATTGGAATATCTTTTGTGTTCATTAACATAAAACATCCAGTTCCATAGGTGTTTTTAGCACTCCCTTTTTCGAAACAACACTGACCAAATAATGCAGCTTGCTGGTCTCCTGCAACACCTGTAATAGGAATAGAGTGACCTTTATATTCCCAGTATCCAAAATTAGTTGAGCTATCTTTTACAGTTGGTAATATTGATCTTGGAACAGAAAGAGCCTCCAATAGTTCCGAATCCCATTCAGAGTTGTGAATGTTATACATTAATGTTCTTGAAGCATTAGAACAATCAGTGAAGTGACTTTTTTTATTGGTTAAATTCCATATAAGCCAAGTATCTATAGTTCCAAATAACAAGGAATTGGAAGCTAATAAATTTTCAGATTTAGGAATGTTTCTTAATATCCAGTTTACTTTAGTTCCTGAAAAATAGGAGTCCAATACTAGACCAGTTTTATCTTTGAATATTTGTTCAAGACCTTGATCTATAAGTTGTTGACAGAATTCTTTAGTTCTATTGTCTTGCCATACGATTGCATTGTAAATGGGATTGCCATTTTTTTTGTCCCAAAGTACAGTTGTTTCTCTTTGATTGGTAATTCCTATTGAATCAATTTGCTCAGCTTTTATATTATTGTTCTCTAAGAGCTGAGTTAGTGTATGTTGCTGAGTTTCCCAAATTTCAATTGGATTGTGCTCTACCCAACCATTTTCTGGAAAAATTTGAGTGAATTCTTTCTGTTCTGATGCAATAATTTTCGCATTTCTATCAAATAAAATTGATCTACAGCTTGTAGTGCCTTGATCTAAGGCAACAATGAATTCTTTCATTTTGTAAGCAAAAATTGATTCAGTCTAAAATACTGCTGTTTTACTAAAAAAAAAGAAAGTTTTAGTGTTTTTTAATCCAATTGTAATTGAATTTACACTTATTGAAGTCGTCATTGATTTTGATAAATGTACTGTTTACTCTTTCATTTACCCAAAGGGCAATTTCATCGTATTGTTTTGAAGAGAGAGCATAACCCTGAATCATTTGATAATCGTCTTGAATATTTGCTTTGTGAGGTTCTGTTTGGTCTATAAGCTTTAACAAGCGATAGGCGAAATCACCTGAAGAACTTTCCATATAAATTGGTTGACTAATCTCCCCAACGCCAAGATTTTTAATGCCCAAGAAAACCTGTTTGTCAATTTCCTGCATGTCCCAATACATTGAACCTGTAGATTCATTAAAAATAACACCCATACTACCTTTAGTGTTGTCGTCTGTTGAGTGCTTGATTACTGATTCTTCCCAAGAAACTGAATTGGAAAGAATTTCGGAGCGAACAGTTTCAAGTTTAGATTTTACTTTTGCAAGCTGGTTTTCGCTTACCTGTTTACACAACAGAATGTGTGAACCATAATATTGTTCCCCTCTTCTTTTTTCAATCAAAGCGATATGAAATCCATACGAACTTTCAAAAATTTCTGAAACAGTATTCAAAGGCACATTAAATGCAACAGCATCGAATTGAGGTACGAAGTCTCCTCTATTTACCCAACCAAAATTTCCTCCACTTGACTGTGTCCCAGGATCGCAAGAATAGAACTCTGCAGCAACAGAGAAACTAATTTCATTATTGATTATTCTAGATCTGATTTTTTCTAATTTTTTTTTAATGGCCTTTTTTTGTGAAGCATCAATTTTAGGTTCGATTACAATTTGAGAGACTTGAACTTTACTATTTATAAAAGGGATGCTGTCTTCAGGAAAAGAATTGAAAAACTCTTTTACTTCTTTAGGTGAAACTGTAATTGAGCCAGAAATTTCTTGCTGCATTTTTTGAGCTTTCATTCGATCCTCAATTTGTATGTAAAATTCATCCTTAATTTCCTCAATTGATTTTCCGTAAAATTCTTCCAGTTCTGGAATCCCTCCAATTTGAGCAGCAAAATATTGAATTCTTTGATCAAGTTCAGTTTTAACCATATCTTCAGTTACTTCAAGACTATCAATTTCTGCTTGATGAACCAAAAGCTGTTGAAACATAAGTTCATCTAGAACCATACAACTTGTTTGTTCGGTAACTTCTAGACCCTGCTGAATTGCTTGTAATTTTTGTGTTTCAACATCTGAAAGTAATATCGATTTATCGCCAACAACTGCTACAATTTTATCAATTGTTTTTTGAGAAATTGCATTGTGAATACTTGCAAATACAACTATTGTGAGAAGAAACTTAGTCATTTATTAAATTTTCAAAGGATTTATTTTTCTGTGCATCGCTGTATAAGTTTTGTCTTAATTGTTTTCTTAACTCATTCATGCGCATGTTTAGTATGATGCTTTTAATTCTTTCTTTTTCAAAACTAAGTGGAGAAACTGCATCCTTTAATTTGTAATCGTAAATATTAACAAAATTAATAATGTTATTATCCTCGAAAAAAAATTTCTTTTTTCTGGTGATTAGTCTTCTTTTGTTGTAATCTTCAATAGGTACTTTGGCAATTAGGTCTTCAAAATAGATCCATTCTTCATTATTTAAATATAATTCTGCATTGTAAGATTGTGCAAATGTTCTTATCTGGTCTTCGTCTTCCTCTTTTCTAAGAAGGTAACTTTTTTTTACTTGCTCAAGATCAGGAAGGTTGTTCATACACTTTAAAATCAGGCATTTAACTAAGTAATCTTTCAAAATAAAGTCATCTTTATGCTGCTCATAATAACTTAGAATTTCATCATTTGAAACTGTAGTATCTAAACGCTGTTTAATGTAGAGTTCCTCAAATTCATAAGAAAGAAGAGAAATTCTATATTGCTCTAATTTTGCATCAACATTTTTTGTTTTTTCAGGAAGAAGCTCCTCTGCTTTTTGAAGCAAAAGTTGATTGATGATCCAGTTTTGTACAAACTGATTTAAAAAACTAATACTATCTTCTTCATTTAGCCCCGAGGGAAAGCTATACTCAAGCTCAGTTTGGTAAAGAATTTCATTCCCAACACTTGCAATTTTAATTTCATCATTCTCTATTTCAACAGAATTACAAGACAGTAAAAATATTGAGAATAGAATATTGAAAACTATATTTTTCAATTAGTTTGGTTTATTTACTATGCTGTACAGAACATCATAGTTCACTTCAATTGGATATTTTTTGGCCAAATCACTTAGCCATTGCTGCTCAAGGTATTCTTGGTACGCCGCTGTGATTGCTCCTTCGGCTTCAAAAATTTCTTTGGGAGCAGAGGGAATTTCCTCCAATTGGTTTACCACAAAGAATTTATTATCAAACTTGAACGGTTTATTCAATCCAGGAGAAAGAACAACATCAATTAAAAATGCTAAATCAGATTTATTCTTTTTACCCTCTTCAAACTTAACTGTAAGCTGGGAATCTTTATTTAGATAATTTAATATTGAGTCATTTTTAAGTTTTCCTTTTTTCTTCAGCACATATGCTTTTTTAATTGTCTTTTCATTGGTTGAAGAAAATATTTCAAGCTTTAAGCGATCTTCCCACATCCAAGTAGATTTATTTTTAGAATAAAAATCTTTAAGACCTGAAGTATCCTTTATTGCTTTTGTCCATATCATCTGATCAGAGATTTCAAAAAGAAGAATTCCATCTCTGTATTCTTTTAGCAAAGCTTTAAAATCGGGGTGCTTGGATTCTAGTTTACTTTTTTCAAAATCCATTAATTTTGCATTAACATAAGAATTGTAGGCTGTATTGACATAATCCTTCAGCTCTCCTCTATTTCTAGATTTTGATGTCGAAAGATGATCTGCAAAGTCAAATTGGGTATAGACTGAGTCATCAAAAGAAAAAAGTACTTTGGAAAGTTTCTTTTTATTTTCTGCTACTAGCTTGGTGCTAAATCCTTTGTTGTTAACTAGTTTATAAATTTCATTAAGATTTTGCCTGTTTTCATTAAAGGAATATTCTTTTTTGAGTTTTGAAATAAATGTTTTCTTAGAAATATCTGAGCGAATATTTTTTTGAATTTTTACTTTGAGCTCATTTTTAAGACTTTTAAAATCTCCAAGTGGAACATAATCCAATCTTTTGACGATGTGCCATCCAGCTGGAGTAAGGAAAGGTTCAGAAATGTCATTGTCATTTTCAAGAGAAAAAACTGCACTCTCAAATTCTTTATAATAACTTCCAGAGGATTGAATCCAATCTAATTCACCTCCTTTTCTAGCAGAATTTCTATCATCTGAAAATTCAACAGCTAAATCTTTAAAAGATTCTCCGTTTAATAACTTCTGATATAGCTCTTTGATTTTCTTTTCATTGTTTTGCTTTTTTTGTTCGCTGTCCTCTGCTTTGGTGCTTACCATAATGTGAGCAACTTTTACTTTTCCTCTTCCCTTTCTTGTTTTATCGACTTCCACGATGTGATATCCAAACTGTGAGCGAAATGGTTCAGAGATGCCTCCAATTTTAGTATTGTAACATGCATTTTCGAATTCATAAACCATTCTGAAAGCACCAAAAAACCCTAAATATCCCCCATTTCTTTTGGCTGATGGATCTTCTGAAAACTTTGATGCAGCTTCTTTAAAAGAGTATTTACCGCTTAAAATGTTCTTACGAATTGAGCTTATTTTTTTGTAAGCCGCTAGTGTATCCTCAGCAGAAGCATTTGGATCTACTTTAACAAGAATGTGGCTGGCACTTATTTCGTTGACTGTTCTATAGTATGCTTCTTTTATCAAACTTTCATTTGATGAAGTATCAATTAAGTAGGGTTTTTCAAGTTGGACTCTGTAGCCTTGAAGTTCAGAAATGAATTTTTGAATCGTATCAAGACCTAGTTCTTCAGCAGCAGCAACTTTTAGTTTGAATTTTTTAAATAGCTCAATGTATTCGTTCAAGTCATCTTTAGTGGCAATTGATTCTTTCTTGTTTTTCCAATAAATTTGTTCAAATTCAGATTTGTACACAGGATTACCATTAATGGTCAGTAAAATTTCTTGATCTTGTGCAGTGAAAAAATTGGCTTTGAAAATGAATAATATTAGTAAGCTCTTGAGGGCAAAATTCTTCATGTTGATTTTTTTGTTAAAATTATCTAAGATTGTAATTAGGTGCTTCTCTTGTTATAGTGACATCATGTGGATGAGATTCTTTAATTCCTGAATTAGTTATTCTTACGAACTGAGCATTTTTTAAAGCGTCGATATTTTTGGCACCACAATACCCCATACCAGCTCTCAAACCTCCAATAAGCTGATGCATTACCTCTTTAAGTTGTCCTTTGAAGGGCACTCTAGCAGAAATTCCTTCAGGAACAAGTTTTTTAATATCATCTTCAGTATCTTGGAAATACCTGTCTTTGGATCCTTTTTGCATCGCCTCTAAAGAACCCATTCCTCTGTAAGATTTAAATTTACGACCTTCATAAATAATGGTTTCACCAGGCGACTCTTCAGTTCCTGCAAACATTGATCCAAGCATAACTGAATTTGCACCTGCCGCTATAGCCTTAGGAATATCTCCAGTAAAGCGAATACCACCGTCAGCAATAATGGGTATGTTAATATCTTTAACTGCTTTTGATACTTCGATAATTGCAGACAATTGTGGATACCCAACTCCAGCAATTATTCTAGTAGTACAAATTGATCCTGGACCAATTCCTACTTTTAATGCATCTGCACCAGCTTTTGCAAGATCTAGTGCTGCTTGTCCAGTTGCAATATTACCAACAATAACATCAATATTTTTAAATTTTTTCTTCACCTGTTTAAGAACAGTAATTACTCCTTTTGAATGCCCGTGAGCAGTATCGATTACAACGGCATCAACACCAGCTTCAACAAGAGCTGAGATTCTTTGATGAGTATCTGAAGTAACTCCAACAGCAGCAGCAACTCTTAGTCTGCCAAATTCATCCTTACAACTATTTGGGTGTTCTTTAATTTTAATAATATCTCTAAATGTAATTAAGCCGATTAAACGGTTGTCTTTATCAATAACAGGAAGCTTTTCAATTTTGTGCTTTTGTAAAATATCCTCAGCTAACAATAGATCCACCTCTTCATTTGCGGTAATCAAGTTTTTAGATGTCATTACTTCAGAAACTTTTCGATCCAGTCTTTTTTCAAATCTTAGATCTCTGTTGGTAATGATTCCAACCAATACTCTCAAACTATTTACAACTGGAATTCCTCCAATTTTATTTTCTGACATTAAATTCAGAGCATCAAACAAACTAGCATCTTCAGAAAGAGTAATAGGATCTAAAATCATACCACTTTCAGATCGTTTTACCTTTCTGACCTCGTCTGCCTGAAGTTCGATAGACATGTTTTTGTGAATTACACCAATACCTCCTTGTTGAGCAATTGAAATTGCTAATGCATGCTCTGTTACTGTATCCATCGCCGCAGACACAATGGGCGACTTGAGTTCGATATTTTTACTAAAAAAAGTCTTAAGACTGGCTTCTCTTGGAAGGATTTCGGAATAAGAGGGTACAAGTAGAACATCATCGTATGTGAGGCCTTCGCCAATGAATTTTGTGGAAGTTTTTGGCATAATGCAATTAAATATAATTCCAAATAAATTCTCGCAAATTTAATAAAAAAGGTGTACAAATTGTATAACGTAAGATTTTATGTGATTAGCTGATTAATGAAATAGATTTCAGCTATTAATTTTCAAAAAAAAAGAAACACTATTTGGATAGTTTTGATTAAATTGATGTGTTTAAAAAAAGTTTAAAAAAAACATGTAATGGACACTAATGTTAAAATATTAGTTTCATCTTTGAACTGCAATTTAAATCAGTAATGAAAAGAAAGTTACTCTCAATATTGCTACTGACGATTGGAATAGATTCCTTTTCACAGCAAGATGCTCTGTACAGCCAGTACATGTTCAATCAATTTACAATCAATCCTGCTTATGCTGGATCAAGAGAGTCATTTAGCTCTGTTTTATTGTACAGAAATCAATGGACTGGACTTGATGGGGCACCGAGTACACTAAATTTCTCAATGCATTCCCCTTTTTCAGACCAAAAAATGGCAATAGGTTTAAACTTTATTGTCGACAACATTGGTCCAACAAAGAATTCATCCTTTATGGGTACCTATGCGTATCATTTGAAAACATCTAAGGGGAAACTTTCTCTGGCATTGCGAGGAGGAATTATCACAAGTACACTTGATAATAATTTATTGAATTTTTTTGATGCAAACGATGTACACAATTCTGGAGGTGTTGCACAGACTATAGCTCCAAATTTTGATTTTGGAATGTATTATTACTCATCAAAATTTTATTCTGGTTTAAGCATTAATCATTTGTACGATAGTGATGTGATATATCAAAATACTGCTCAAACCCATTTTTCTTTAAATCAACATATTTTCTTCAATACCGGAGGTGTTTTTGAGCTCAATCCAAATTTGGTGCTCAAACCGTCTCTAATGATACGTTACGTGAATGGGAGCCCTTTGAGTTATGATTTAAATTCCGCTTTACTTATCAACAAAAAAGTTTGGGTGGGGCTGACTTATCGATCAACCAAGAATATAATCTTTATTAGTGAATTTAATTTAAGTGATAATATTAGAGCAGGTTACAGCTATGACTTCGACTTGGGCAAATTAAGAAGTTTTCATTCTGGGTCTCACGAAGTTTTCATTGGCTGCGATTTAAATTTTAGAAAAGTTCAATCTACATCTCCGAGATACTTATGATATTTAGATTTTACTACATAAGTTATTGTTTGATTT
>JAZADZ010000119.1:0-6929 GCA_036123135.1 Bacteroidota bacterium
GAAAAAGATTCTAAATAAAAATAATTCTATGGATAATATAGAAGATATAATTGAAGAATATAGGCAGATTTATAATTCTCAAATGAGTAATAATGATAAAGCAGAAAATTATTAGAAAGGATTTTAAAATATGCTTTAAATATTAATAGAGATCAGATACATCCATTTAGGATTTTAAGAGATTCATTAAGAAATCATCCAAGTTATTTTAGGCTTCAATTAGGGACTAAAGTTGATGTTCTACATAGATTTTTTAGTCAATTTGCACACGACAACACTAGAAATTGTACTGATGATGAGCTAGAAGAACATAGACTTTTATTGGCCGAATTTAATGAGAGAATTTTGGAATATCCATTTATAGAAATTGATCTTGAACAACCAATAAATCCTGATTTACAAATAGAAAACCAAATTGACGAAAATATGAACAATAATTGTAATCATATGGCTGTAATTAATAGAGAAAACGCATATGAATCTTTGAAAAGGTTAGTAGATGAATTTAAAAATTGGATAAATAACAATCCTTGTGAAACTATCGGAGATATAGGTAATTTTGGTGGTGGCGCTCATTTACATGTAAAACATGAAGGGGAAACCTACAGAATTAACCGCGATACTAGATTAGATGGTGTGAGAACATTTGTTGAAAACTATGACAATGGAAATCCAATAACATTAATTCCTACAAAAACGTCATTTAGCCTTGTTAATGATATTAATGGTACTGGAATTAGGTATTTTTATATGTATAGAGTATAATTTTCAAAAATGGAATTAATTGACAAAATAAAAACTATAATTTCTCGAGAATTATCCATTGATCGGGATTGTTTTTACGAAGACTCAAACCTGACGTTGCTTTTTATGTTATCTAACTATTTAAAAGATGTTAGTGATGATGATAGAGCCTCTCTATTAGTAAGTCAGAAAGGTTTAACTAGAATTGATTTGTTAAAGCACAATGGGTCATCAACGAAAGTTGATTTGCATAAGTTGATTAATGAAAACACCGAGTCTTATTTTGATATAAGTTTTTTATTTGAAAATTCAGAAAATAAAACTTTCAAATACTACGATAAACCTGGAGGAGATGGTTTTTTTACCCATCAAATCGAACGTATATCTTTGTTTATGGAGATTGAAAGTAAACTAGACGTTCAAATCTCTGATGAAGTACTGGGTAAGATTAAAAATATTAGTGATATAGTTAGAGCTGTAAAAGAAGCACAACGTCTGTAAAATTTTTAGAGCGAACGAAGTTCTATAACATAGTTCGCCAAGTCTCATAATGGGACTCTAAAATTTTTAATTTTTCTTTTAAGTAATTGTAAATCAATTATTTACATACAATATTCAATTGTTTTTAAAATTCTCGTTTTTGACGATAGTTCAAACGCTTTGTATATACACAATATATTATTAGATTTGAAGACGTTTTTGTCTTATAATTAATATTATGTTAAATAGAAGTAATTATGTTACATTTGGAATACGTACAACATACTACTCTATTTTAGTCTGAAATGTAAAAATCGCGCATTTGAAGATCTATCAAATGAACGCCTGTATAGTAAAACCTAAGCACATCTAAGAATCCATAACCGAGCTTAATCATTTGAATTGCACCTTCTTGTGATAATCCAACCCCATGACCAAAACCTTTGCCATTCAATACCACATGATCTGTATGTTCTGTAACTGAAAAAAAAGTGCTCTTGAGTTTAAAATCGTTTCTTATGTCTGTTAACAAGATATGATGTTTCCAATCTAGGAAATATTTTTTTCGGTAACTCTGTTTAAAATTACATGCTTTCTTAGCTAGCTCTGAGTTATCTGCTGGGAAATTGTGTTTGTTTTTCAAGTAAGAAAGCCATTTGTTTTTACTTATTTTTCTGTTCCAGCTGTAATTGTGCTTACCAACAGAATATGGATCTTTAACGCTTCTCAGATAATACAATGGCTCTAGCCAAACATCTTCAACATTAACGGTTTGACCTCCGCTATTTGAATAATATGCTGCAGTAATGTAATCAATATTTTTATCCACTAGAACAAGGTTTTTAGTTTCATTTACTGCCTCTTCAATTGCTTTATTGTTGTACATTTTACCCTTGTAAACCTGGCAATTCACTAAATCAGTTAGGTTGAAACCCTCATGAATAAATTTATTTAAATTTTTTAGTGCATACGTTCTGCTAATTACAGCATGAACTTTGTAGAAATCCTTACTTTGGCTGGGTCCCACTTCAGATTCTAGTACACCAATTAAATAGCGTTCTAAACCGATTTGATTGACAATGGTAATTGAATTTCCACTAACAAAGGCCTTTAAATTGCTGTAGTACTTTCTTTCTTTCAAATTTGGTACTAAGCTTGAAATAGAAAAAATGGCATTTTCGTCTCTTGAGTTGAAAAAAACAGTATCGAAATGTCCAAGCGATTTTTCACCAATTTTAAGTCGTATGCTATCGTTGTGATATTGAACTTTTAATTCTTGTCCTTTTTTAAGCGGAAAATTCAAAGAACTTGATGAAATTTTGAAATCTGAAGAATCAGATCGAAATGCAATGTGTTTTAGCTTGACGTTTCTAAGTAAACCAACTTTTAAATCAATACTGAACGATGTAAAAGTTGATAAGCATGCGAAAAATAATATAAATATTGATCGAAACACGAAGTAAAAGTAGAAAGCTATTTGTTGAAGTTAACTTAAGGATTTAATAGTTTTTAACATGAGAGTTGCAGTAATCTTCGATGCTCCAACTCCTCCACATTTTTCGGCAAGTGATTCGTAATCTTTTAAAATTTTAGTTTTACAATCAGGATTTGATAATTTATTGAGTTCAATCTTAATATTTTTTGTCGTTAAATCACTTTGAATCAATTCTTTAACACATTCTTTGTCAAGTATTAAATTAACCAATGAAATGTACTTCACCTTAATGAGTTTTTTGGCAATTAGATAAGAAATTCTGCTGCTTTTGTAGCAAACTACCTGAGGAACTTTAAACAAAGCTGTCTCAAGTGTTGCAGTTCCAGATGTGACAAGTGCTAGGTTTGCCTGATTTAAAAGATTATATGTGTCGTTTTCAATAATTTTGATTCCATCATATTTCCCAAGGATTGAATGGTAAATGTTGTTATCTGTTGATGGGGCTGCTGCAACAACAATTTGAAAATTCTTTAAATCCTCTAATGCGCTTACCATGATGGGAAGCTTTTGTTTTATTTCTTGCACCCTACTTCCAGGTAATAAAGCAACAATTGAGCGATCTGAGGGCAATTGATATTTTTCAAAGAATTCAGCTTTGGTTAATGCAAAGTTTGATTTAAAGTTTTCTATAGCATCTATCAACGGATGACCAACAAACTCAACATTGACATCAAATTTTCTATAAAAATCTTTTTCAAATGGTAAAATGGTGAACATTTTAGAAACATACTTTTTGATTTGATGCACTCTAGATTGCTTCCATGCCCAAATTTGAGGTGAAATATAATATAGTACAGGATATTTGTAGGATTTTAAAAATTTCGCAATTCGTAGATTAAATCCTGGGTAATCTACAAGTATGACTGCATCTGGCTGGTATGCAATAATGTCTTTTTTACAAAGCTTAATGTTACCAAGAATGGTCCTGAGGTTAAAGATTACTTCTAAAAATCCCATAAAGGCTAAATCTTTGATGTGCTTCACTAAATGTCCACCCTCTTTCATCATCAAATCCCCACCCCAAAATCTAAAATCTGCAGATGAATCTGCAATTTTTAGCTCTTTCATAAGATTAGAGGCATGTAAATCTCCAGAGGGTTCTCCCGATATAATGTAGTATTTCAATTCAGTAAATAAATAGATAAGATAAACCAACTAGGAATAAAGTAATAAAAACCAATCCCTTTATGAACCGATCAAATTTTAAAGAAAAATATGCGATGTAGAATACGACAAGGTTTAAGAGCAGACTAAGTATTAAAATATTCTTTTTTAATTCATTGTTCGCATTGTTCATTTCAAAGTCATAAGGAAATGCATCGTGTGTAAAATTATACCAAAAAATAGAAAATGAATTTTCATTGTCTATCATCAAGAACGCTAATAAAAAGCAAAGCAAGGGGCACACCAAACCAAACATGACTCCCATCCACACCCTATCTAGAAAATGCAATGTATTTTTCATAAGTTTAGTTTCCATTTTTTGATGTTATCAATTTGATCGTATGCTGTCATGTCAAACTGAACGGGAACGATGGTTACATAATTGTTTTGAAGTAAAAAAACATCAGTTTCTGAACTTTGTTCATGATTCAAAAAGGAACCCGTTAGCCAATAATATTCTTTTCCAAGCGGGTCTACCCTTTTATCAAATGTATCGTCCCAGAAAGCTTTTCCCTGCCTACATGTTTTAATTCCTTTAATTTTTTCAAGAGGAACATTTGGAATGTTAACATTTAGACAAATTCCTTTTTCGATTTTGTTTTTAAGAGCTTCTTTTACAATTGACTGAACAATAACATTACTTGCACTGAAATCAGCATCTTTTGAATAATCCGTCAATGAAAAGCCAATTGAAGGAATTCCCTCTAACGCGCCCTCTACCGCAGCAGACATTGTTCCAGAGTACAAAACGTTCGTACTAACATTAGAGCCATGATTAATTCCTGAAAGAATTAAATCAGGTTTTCGATCTCCTAAAAGGTACATTCCTGCCTTAATACAATCGACAGGTGTTCCAGAGCAATTGTATGCATTAATTGATTTAAAATAATTGGTTTTTTCAAATCGAATGGGCTCGTTCACAGTAATGGCATGTCCCATTCCAGATTGGGGATGTGTTGGTGCAACAATAAAAAGTTCTCCTAAATCGTTTACAGAATTGGCTAAGGATAACAATCCTTTTGCCGTAAATCCATCGTCATTTGTTAATAGAATAAGAGGTTTGGACATATTGTAGATTAATTATTGAAAGAATAAGTTATAATGAATTGATTTTATAAAAGATGAAAAGTTCACGTTTTTGTTCATGTAAAATTAATTATACCTCCCAAAGGAAGTACGATTTATTTACTTTTGTTCACCTATTTAATATACTACCATGAAAAAATTAACTTCATTTTCTTTAGCTTTTTTAATTTTTGTTTCTTTTAATGCTCAAAACTTAAAGCAATCTGCTAAAACAACAATTGAACAGGTTACTGTTTTTCTTTCTGGAGCTCAAGTACACAGAGAAGGGAAAGTTTCTTTAGTTTCTGGCGTTAATGAAATAAAACTTCTTGGCCTCTCCCCTTCTATTAACGGAAATACTATTCAGGCTAGTTTATCCAATAGTAATTTAACGATTCTTTCAGTTGATCATAAAATGAATTATCTAACTGAAAAAGCTTACGCTCCTAGAATTGCAAGGATTAAAGACAGTTTAGAGGATATGGCTCTCATCTACAAGATTAGAGAAAGCTATCAAAGGGTATACAATGAAGAAAAATCAATGCTTTTGGCCAATAAAGCAATTGGAGGAAATGAATCTGGTGTAGATATTGAAGATTTAATGGAGATGGCAGATTTTTATAGGGCTAGGTTAACTGAGGTTGAAACAAAGCTTTTGGACATTGAAAAAGAAAAAAAGGAAATCAACAAGACCATAACTAATCTCAAGACTCAGCTCAATCAATTGAATGCAAGAAAAACTACAAATACTAGTGAAATTACCATTAAGGTGTCGAGCAAGACAAGAACAATGGCAGACATCAATGTGAATTACATTGTTTCAGGTGCTGGCTGGATGCCAAAATATGATATTCGTTCTAGCAATACTACGGATCCAGTAGAGCTTACTTATAAAGCTGACGTTTTTCAAAATACTGGAAACGATTGGAAGAATGTTGATCTTACGCTCTCCACTGGAAATCCATCGGTAAACAATACCCAGCCAGAATTATCGCCTTGGTACTTGTATTTTGTTCAACAGGTTGCAGTTACAAGGTATGATAATAAAAATAGAAAAGATGCTTTGGCAAATGCAGTTCAGCTTTCTGTAGCTGAAGCGGCTCCAGTCCTTCAAGAAGTTTCTGTTGGAAAAATTAGCAAATCTTCTGCAAATTTTACCCAGTTTTCAGAAAATGCTGTAAATGCAAATTTCGAGATTCAAATTCCCTACTCTATTTTATCCAATAATGAGTCAAGTACGGTCGAAATTCAGAAATACGACCTACCTTCCCAATTCAAGCATTATGCAGCACCAAAATTAGATAATGATGCCTTTTTACTAGCTAGAATTACGGATTGGGGAGAGTATCACCTTCTTCCTGGAAATGTGAATGTTTATTTTGAGGGAACATCGGTTGGTTCATCGTATTTAAATACAGCGATAACAGACGATACATTGGATGTTTCTATGGGAAGAGATAAGGGTGTAGTTGTTCAAAGGGAACGAATAAAAGATTTTTGTAAAACAACTGGAATAGGATCTAATAAAAAGACAATAAGAGGATATAAAATCATTGTAAAAAACAATAAATCAACAGCTAGTGAGCTGATACTTTTGGATCAAGTTCCAATATCTTCAGACAAACAAATTGAGGTAACCATTGATGACGATGGAGGAGCAAACCACAATCAGGAAAATGGTCTGCTTAAATGGATACTAAAGCTTCAACCCGGAGAGTCTCGAGAAATATCATATCGATTTGCAGTGAAATATCCAAAAAATAAAAATGTAGGGAATCTTTAGTTATAAGTTCTTTAATTCAGAAACAATTTCTGTGAGTACTTTTTTAGCATCGCCAAAAAGCATAGATGTTTTATCTCTATAGAACAAATCGTTGTCAATTCCAGCGTAACCAACATTCATACTTCTTTTGTTGACAATGGTAGATTTAGCGTCTTCAACATTTAATATTGGCATTCCATAAATTGGAGATGCAGGATC
>JAZADZ010000120.1:0-9118 GCA_036123135.1 Bacteroidota bacterium
AACATTGCTGACCGATATGTGTATCAACCTGATCAGCCGTCTTTTTCTTATTTAAAAACGGTGAGTGTAACAGATGAACAAAACGTTGAAATTGAATTTTTCGAAGATAATGCCGTTGATTTAAGTGGATTTGAAATTTACAGATCTGATGACGATGGAATCAATTATCAATTTTTTGATGCAACCAGTGCTTCTCCTGTTGTTTTTTTGGACACAGATGCTTCAACAAACCTTCAAAGCTACCACTATTATATTGATGTGATTGATAGCTGTGAACGAATAGCTGCAAGTTCCAATACAGCAAGAACCATCTATTTATCTGGAAGCCCTAAATATGGTTTAACCAACTATCTTTACTGGAGCAGTTATGAAAATTGGGACGGTGGTGTGGACCGTTATGAAATTTTTCGAAAGGTAAATGACGTTTATGATCCAAATCCTGTAGCCTCAATTACTGGCTCAAGCCTTTTTTTTGAAGATGATATATCCCCTTTTTTAGGTTCAAATGCAGACGGGCAGTTTTGCTACAAAATAAAAGCAATTGAACAACCTAACTCTTTTGGATTTTCTGCAGAAAGTTATTCAAATGAATTTTGTATTAATCAAGAACCTATAGTCTATGCGCCAAATTCGTTTACGCCAAATGGAGATTTAATAAACGACAACTGGATTCCAGTTGTCAACCTAATTGATATTGACAATTATACTGTAAGAGTGTACAACCGACTGAATCACTTAGTTTTTAAGACAAGTGACATAAATGAGTCTTGGGATGGAAGTTTTCTAAATAGCGATAAAGAGGTTCCACAAGGGGTGTTTCTGTATTTTATTGAATTTAGGAATGGGAGGGGAGATTATCTAAGAAGACAAGGTCACATTAATTTGATTAGGTAGAAGTTTATGTTTTTTGTTTCTTCTTTTTTGCTGCAGGAAATAAGATGTTATTCAAAATTAGTCTGTATCCAGGAGAATTAGGATAAAGGTTAAGATCTGTTGGTGGGTCATTTACAAAATGTTTGTAATCCTCAGGGTCGTGTCCTCCATAAAATGTCCATTGTCCCTTTCCCAGATTTCCATGTATGTACCTAGCAGTTCCGATTGCTTTGTTTTCTCCCATAATAATTACATCAGATTTTATTTGATTTTTTAAGAAAGAAGTAGTTTGCCCCATAAAACCTTTTATAATTCTGGTATGATTTTGACACAACATTGTTGGAACAATATCCCATTTGGCCGAGAACTCAAAAAGTGAAAACTTGTCCTGATTCTCTGGAATTTTATTGTGTTGAATTGTACCGTCAATAGTTGAAAATTCATATTCAAGTGGGTTTCGAACCAATTTAAAATTTTTGAAAGCAAACGTTTTATTGAAATCTAATCTTGATTGTGCTCCAGGTTCTGGCGGGTCTCCGTCAAACATGTAGTCACAAATATCAACTCCTTCAGCCGCCAGAGAAATATCGAAGGAATCTGTTCCGGAACACATTGTAAATAAGAACCCTCCTCCAAGTGTAAAATTTTTAATTTTTGTTGCAACACCAAGTTTCAATTGTGAAACTTTATCAAATCCTAGATTTTTTGCTCGAGCTTCAGATTCTCTTTGCTGTTCAATGTACCACGGAGCATTTCTATAATTTCTGTAAAATTTTCCATATTGACCAGTAAAATCTTCATGATGCAAGTGCAACCAATCGTATTTCATTAATTGGTCACTGATTACCTCAGAATCATAAACTTTATCGTAGGGAATCTCCGCATAGGATAATACAAGCGTTACTGCATCGTCCCAAGGTTGCTTTCCATCAGGTGTATATACTGCAATTTTTGGTGCCTTTTGTAATTTGACAACTTGTTGGTTTACTTCGGGATCTGAAATTATTGTTTTAATTTGATTGGCTTGTACATCTGCAATAATAACATAAGAAACACCCCTAATTATGCATTCTTCTTCAATCGTTTTAAAGTAGTCGATTAAAAAACTCCCACCTCTGTAATTGAGAAGCCATTCAATTTCAATGTCATTTTGTAATACCCAATATGCAATTCCATAAGCTTTAAGGTGATTGTTTTGTTCACCATTGTCCATTGGAATTAAAATTTTCGAGGCAATCGAAAATTGAAAGATGAAAAGAAGAGTGGTTAGGGATATGAACTTATACATAAAAGAGAAGTATCAATAATGATGCTAAAGATACAACTAAGTACTAACTTTCAAATGGTCCATCGTCATCAGAGTCGATATCGTCGTCATTCATTTTTGACTGAACCGTATAAGTTCCGCCCATGGGTTGACTAAAATCTTTGTTTGGAGATAGGCTATCAGGAAGATATTCATCAAAATTATCCATATTGGCAAACTTTGCATATTTACCAATGAATCGCAATCGGACATCTTTTAGCGAACCGTTTCTGTGTTTAGCTACAATGATTTCTCCTTGGCTGTTGCATGGAGTTCCATCTGCCCATTCAGTTAAACCATAGTATTCAGGTCGATATATAAAACAAACAATATCGGCATCTTGTTCAATTGCACCGGAGTCTCTAAGGTCAGAAAGCATTGGTCTTTTGTCTCCACCTCTAGTTTCCACATTTCTACTTAGCTGTGAGAGCGCAATGATTGGGATATCTAATTCTTTTGCAATTTCTTTAATAGATCTTGAAATGGTACTTATTTCTTGCTCTCTATTTCCACCTTTTCCACCAGATGACATTAATTGTAAGTAGTCGATAACAACCAATTTGATGTCGTGCTGTTGTTTTAGTCTTCTGCATTTTGCTCTGAGTTCAAATATGGATAGGGCAGGAGTATCATCAATAAACAAAGGAGCATCAGAAAGTTTTTTAGTTCTATGAAAAAACTGATCAAACTCATTTTTAGTAAACTTTCCTCTTCTTATGTCTTCAGCTGGTATTTCAGCTTCTCCTGAAATTAGTCGATTCACTAGTTGAACCGAACTCATCTCTAATGAAAAAATTGCAACTGGATGATTGTAATCAACTGCGACATTTCTAGCCATTGAAATTACAAAAGCAGTTTTTCCCATTCCAGGTCGAGCAGCTACAACAATCATGTCAGATCTTTGCCAACCTGATGTTACTCGATCTAAATCTTTAAATCCTGTCGCAACACCATTAATTCCGTCTTCTTTGCTCATTGCAACTTCTATTTCGTCTTTGGCTTGCAAAATGAGATCGGTCATATTTTGATAATCTTTTCTTATGTTGCCTTCTGCTACAGCAAATAATTCGCTCTCGGCCTCATCGAGGAGATTAAAAACATCCGTAGTTTCATCATAAGCATTTTGAATTACTTTTCCTGAAATTCGAATTAGTTCTCTCAAAATGAATTTTTGAACTATTATTCTTGCATGTGTTTCAGCATGAGCAGCTGATGCTACTCTATTGGTAAGTTGAGATATGTAATAAGGACCTCCACAAGCTTCCAAATGTCCATTTTGTCTTAATCGTTGGCTAACAGTTAGTATGTCAATACTTTCAGATTCAGAAAAAAGTTCTTGAATTGCTTCATAGATTTTTTTGTGGGCATCTTTGTAGAATATGTCGGGTCTATTAATTATGTCTATAACATCATTTAATGGTCCTTTTTCAAGCATCAAAGCACCCAAAACTGCTTCTTCGAGATCAACAGATTGTGGAGGAAGTTTTCCAGAACCTAAAAAATTAGATTCAATTGGTTTGCTAATTTTTCGAATTGCTTCCTTTGTTGGATTAAATTTTTCTAGTGATTTAGACATACTTCAAAAATACATTTAATGATAGGAATGATATTGTCTTTTGGTTGAAAAAGTTATCAAGTCTATTTATTAACAAATGTTAGTAATTTTAGTTTATGAAAATTAAATTGTTGTGGTCTTGTTTCATTTTTTTACTGTTTTTTTCCTGTAAAAAAGAAGATTCGTTACCGCCTGAACTTTCCGTTTCTGCTCCTCTTTCAATGTCGTCTTTTGATGTGTTGGATAATATCTTGGTTTCTGGTTCAGCATCCGATGAAAGCTCAATTGAATGGGTAGAGATAAAGCTATTGAATGGTAATTTAGGTTCGGCTTCAGCCCCAATTGTATTGACAACAAATGAGTTAAATTTTGAGTTTAGTGCTTCTCTTTTCGTAGATGATATTCACCTTTCCTCTGGGAATTATTTCATTAAAGTTTCCGTTTATGACGGGAAAAATACAACTTCAAATTTTGTTGAAATTTCACTCTCTGCAGTTCCTCTAGTTCTAAAAAATACTTTTATTGTAAGTGCTTCTTCAAATAGTTTTAATTTGTATGAGGTTTCAGGAAATTCGACCATTTTGAAAGAAAGTTTCAATGGAGTTTTTGAGTCAGGAGCTTCCAATTCTTATCATCAATATTTATTTTTTGGCTCTTCACTTAGTGGATATGGTTATGTTCCCGACTTTAGTTATATCCCATGGGAAATCCCAGTAAATTTTTCATTTTATAATTATTTTAACAGAACTATTTATTCTGATGAGAATCACTTACATTTTATATCCCATGGTAGTGGTGAAGTGAAAGCTTACGATAGGAACGGAAATGGTGTTTATGCATTATTTTTAAATGCTGGTGAATATCCAGAGGATTTATTGGTATTTAATCAAAAAGTTTTTCTTGAAGTTTTCAAAAGTTCATTCGAAAGAGAACTTGTTGTATACTTTAAAAACTCTGGTTTGGAAATTTGCAGGTTGTCAATAGACAAAGACATCGCGGCGATTCTTCCAAAATCAAGTCAAGAACTGTATGTATTAACAGAATCTAATGGTAATTGTGAATTGTTTATTTACAGTATACTTAATAACAGTTTCGGACTTCCAAGAGCACTTCCGTTGGGACAAATTCATGATGTTGTAGCAATCAATGACAATGAAATTATTATTGCACATCAATCAGGACTTTTAAGGTACACATACAACAATAATAGCTTGGTTCCTATCGTTTCGCAGCAGTTTAATAAAGTGAAGTACGATTTTTTAAATAACCTTGTACTTGCTAGTAAAGATAATGAATTGAGTTACTACAGTAATCTTGGAAATTTAGTAGGAGTTGTAACAAGTGCAGAAGACATTGCAGATTTTTATTTGTATTACAACAAATAAAATTTATTTGTATACTCCCATTTTACAGAACTTTTCAATTCTGTTGTCAACTCGTTGTTGAGGAGTTTGTTCATTGAGTTTAGAAATATGACGTTTGATTTCAGTTTTTAACTTTTTGTACATTTTTTCGGGCTCTGCATGAGCTCCACCAAGTGGCTCTTTAATTATGCCATCAATCAATTTGTTTTTAAGCATATCTTTTCCTGTAAGCTTTAGTGCCTCAGCAGCAATTTCTTTGTAATCCCAGCTCCTCCAAAGAATTGAAGAGCACGATTCAGGGGAAATTACGGAATACCAAGTATTTTCAAGCATCAGTACCTTATCTCCAATTCCAATTCCCAACGCACCGCCAGAAGCCCCTTCACCAATTACAATACACAGAACAGGTACCTTTAAAATCATCATTTCATATAAGTTTCTTGCAATTGCTTCACCCTGACCTCTTTCTTCTGCTTCTAGTCCAGGGTATGCACCTGGGGTATCGATTAAACATACAATAGGCTTATTGAACTTTTCTGCAAGTTTCATAAGTCGCAGCGCCTTTCGATATCCTTCGGGATTTGCCATTCCAAAGTTTCTGAAGTTCCGTTGTTTAGTATTTCTTCCTTTTTGTTGTCCTATAAACATGAATGTTTTACCATCTATAGATCCAAAGCCACCAATCATAGCTTTATCGTCTTTAACATTCCTATCTCCATGTAACTCTAAAAAATTACCATTTGTCATCGCTTTTATATAATCTAAAGTATATGGTCTTTCAGGATGCCTGCTTAGTTGAACCCTTTGCCAAGGAGTTAAGTTGTTGTAGATTTCTTTTGTAGTGTATTCCAACTTTTCGTTTAATTCCTTTAACGTCGGTGAAATATCAACTTTACCTTTTGCACCAACCTCATTAGTTTTATCAATAGTATTATTAATTTCCTCAATTGGTTTTTCAAAATCAAGATAGGTTCTCATAGGTTTATCTTATTTGGATGAACGAAATTACGAATTAAAGTCAAAAGTTGTGATTTGGTGTTTGTGATATTTCATTCATTTCTATTGCTTATTGTTTATTAACTTTGAATAATGGGTAGAAAATCAGTTTTAAAAAAAAGATATTCTGACAAGGAAATAAAACAAAAGTATGTCATTAAACTACTGGTTTATTTCCAAGAGAACGGAATCCAACGTTTTTCTATGTCGAAGCTGGCAAGTGATTTTAGAATAAGTAAAACCACATTATACAATCACTTTGATTCTAAAAAAGAAATGATTGAATTGGCTCTGGATTATAAACTAGAAATGATTGGAGAGTACCAGAGCGTTCTTGAGAATATTACGCTTTCGTACACTGAAAGATATAGAAAGGCAATGCTTTTTTTCTGCGTTCAGACCTATGATATAAGCAGTATCTTACTTTTCGAAATAAAACAGTATTACCCTAATCTATGGTTAAAAGTGATTGCTTTTCAGAAAAAGGTCTTCAAAAATTTACAAAGTTATTATCAAATAGGCATTGACATTCAAATTTTTACAGCAAAAGCAAATCCAGTTTTACTGAGTTTAAATGATCAGCTATTTTTTGAATATTTATCTAATCAAAATGCCAATGAAAAAAAGCAATTGGATGTAATCGAAATTTTTACTCATCATTGTTTGATGAGGTTTAATGGAATCCTTTCAACAAAAGCCAACAATTAGATGCTTTAAAAAAAGAACTTTTAAATGGATAAGTTTTGTGATTATTAAAAAAGCATTATTTTTGCCAACCTATTTTAAGTTAGAAAAAAACTATCAACGATGAGCAAAAGAACATTTCAGCCTTCCAATAGAAAACGAAAAAATAAGCACGGTTTTCGTTCTAGAATGGCTACTAAAAATGGTAGAAAAGTGTTGAATGCGCGTAGAAGAAAAGGAAGGAAAAAACTTTCCGTTTCTGATGAAGCTCGTCCGAAGAGATAAACAAATTATTCATTTAAAAATGGGGGTATGTTTAACATACCCCCATTTTTTTTGCTCTATAAAGAGCATTTTTCTTATTGAACCCAGTCTTGTTTAGAAATCATTAGTGCCTCCTGAACAGTTATTCTATTTCCCCTATTGTATGCAGTTACAAATGGCCCTGGAAATTTATGGCTCTGTAAAGACTCCCTTTTATTTCGCGCATTTTTATATTCGTTGAATTCTCCTGTGGTATACTTTACCCAACCTTGGTGATTTTCAATATTAAATTTTCCACTGTAATTGTGTCTATTGTAAAAGTAATTTTTTCCAGCAACTCTATGTGCTGCAAGTATTTGAACCCTATACATTATTGCAGATTGTATTACATCAGGTTCTGATTTTGATATTTGATTTATGGATGCTGTTATTTCTTTTTCTGAATTTTTGGACAATGATGGTTCAAGTTTAATCGAATTATCTATTTCATTCTCTGCAAGGGTTTCATTAGTTTTTATTTTAGCTTCCACTAATTGATTTTCATTAACAGTAGATGCAGAATCATTTTTAGACACATCTGCCAAATTAGGTTGTGGAGTTTCTATTGATTTCGCGGTTGTGTAACCGAAATTCTCCACCGAATCCATTTTGATGGTTGAGTTCAATTGAACATTACCCTGAGCAATTAGCTCATCTTTTTTGTAGGTAAATTTTGTAGCAGGTATATCAATCGAAGTATTTTCATTTTCAGAAATTAAAAACTCAGCAGAGAAAGTACCTGTTATTTCAAAGTCCACTTTATGCCCCGATGGAGGAAATAATTTATAAGAAACAGTAAAAGATTCAAGTGAAGATGGTATTTCTGACCATAAAAATTTAGCAGCATTGTCAATATTTTTAAATACGGCACCAGATATTTCAATTGGTTGAGCAGAAAATCCTTGAGGAAGATTGTCTTTAATTCGAGCAAATCCTTTTTGTTGCTGCTTAGTAGTATGAATTCGAACAATAAAATAATCCTCAACCTTTTCTATTGTTCTTTTACTTGAAATATTGGTAGAGTTTTCAGCTAATTTGGATGGAGCTGATACAATCTTGATGAATAAATCTGGAATTGCAATTTGTTTTCTCTGGTTTTCATCCAAATAAGAAAATGTTCCCGTAATTTTTTTATTTCCTAGAGTTGCAGATGCATCCGCAGATAGAATATATTTTATTGTTATGGTTTCTTCAGAGGGAATTGAGTACCAAATGAATAAAGCTTCATTGTTAGAAAATGTAAATGACGCTCCGTCATTTTCCAATTCATTGGCTGATAGGCCTTGAGCTAGATCAAAATTCAGCTTTAATCTTCCGGGGCCAGAAAAACTTTCTTTATTAATCGTTATTGAAACTTCAGTCTGATTTCCTGCAACAATTTCAGGTTTTGATTTGTGAGAAATTCTGACTTTTCCGATGCTAATGAATGATAGTAAAAATATGCCTAAAATATTTATTGAAAGGAATATTGACTTTAGCATCATTTAGTTTTGAAGTAGAGTACTAACAAAACTAACTTACGTTAATGGCGTTTTTACTTCTTAAGATTTTAAATTATTAATAAGAAGCTGTTAATAAGGGGAAGTTGACTTTTAAGAAAAATAGATTAATCAAAATAAAACTAAACTAATTCTGGTCAAAGAAAAAATCATTTAGACTATAAAGTTTTTGGACAGTGAAATCCTCATTTCCATCGAAAAAAGAATTGATTGCAATTGAGATTTCGTCATGGGATATTCTACCATCGCTATTGACATCTGCAGGATTAAGTAAATCAATTAGTTCTTTACTAGGTTCATTGCTAGCTGAGCTATTGTTGGAATTAAAAAAGGTGCCTCTAAAAATATTTCCAGTTTCACTGGTATCGGAAAATACACTATTTCTTTCTGTTGCAATGGAATCAGCTCTGAAAGCTCTTGACTTAATTAAGCTATCTGTAATTTCTCTACCAACCTCATCAACGTTTACTCCCTTTGGTGTGTTCAGTTGTTTGTCTAGGTAATTAGGAACTCCATCCTTATCGTCATCAATTGGACA
>JAZADZ010000121.1:0-7035 GCA_036123135.1 Bacteroidota bacterium
GGATCAACAGTAATTTGGATGGTGTCCGAAAAGCTACATCCGTTAGCATCCGTTATGGTAAGTTGATAGTCTGTTGTAATTGCGGGAGAGGCAATTGGATTAGAAACAGTAGAATCGTTTAAAGATAATCCTGGGGACCAAACAATACTGCCATTGGAAACTGAAGCATTTATTTGCACGCTACCACCTTCACAAAAGGACGTATCAGCTCCAGCATCTGCGCTAGGAGCATTGACGTTAACGGTAACAGAATCCAATCCAAAACATCCACCGCCAATATCAATAGTGAGTAAATAAGTAGTAGTGTCTGTAGGGAAAACCGTAGGATTGAGAGTGGTGAAGTTGAGTATGGAATCTTGGGGAGACCATAGAGCTGTGTAGCCAGGACTAGCAGAAGTAGTGCCGTTTAATTGAACATTGTCACCAATGCAAATAGTTACGTCATTACCAGCTTCGGTAAATGGTGCTGGTGTAACAGTAACGTCCAACGAAATGGAGCTTGATGAACAACCAAATTGATTTATAGCAGATAATGTTACCGAACCTGTTCCTGCAGTAGTCCAATTAACAGTAATTATAGAATCATTGTTCTGTACGATGTTTCCTCCAACAATTTCCCAATTATAGGTTGTATTGGGTTGAACAATTGTAGAATAAATCTCATTGCTGTATTGGCAAGTAAGATTTGTACCAATTAATGTATCAGGTGGGGTAACAGGATTTACGGTAATTTGAAAAACTTCATTTGTGGTTTTCGGAGGACAACCTCTATCGGAAGCAGAAACTTGAAATTGATAGGGAAGAGGTTGAGCTTGTCCACATGCAGTGGTCCAACAGAACTGGGCAGAAGCAGTATCAAGACCAATTGATGGTGTAGTTATTGTTGCTGGGGGATTGGTGAATAATGGATCAAAGATGATTCCACCAGATGTTAAAACGATGCTGTCCCCATTGGGGTCGTTGAATCCAAAATCAAAACATAATGTTTCACCTTCCTCTACAGAGTATTGTGTAGAGGAAGAACCAAATTGTGGATCTAGATTTGGTGGTGGATTAATGGGGCAATTGATAACTAAAAGCTGTAAATCTCTTCTAGAAACACCAATTAAATTACCATTTCTGTATTCTTTGATTTCTACTGCAACTACATAATTTCCTGTATTTTGAGACACATATTCAGTTAATCCAGTGGAAGCGTTGATTGATGAATATCCCGTTGGACCAAAAGGTTGTAAAAAAGAATAAGTTGGCGCATAAACCACTGGGTCTAAGGTCCATGTAAGGTTATTTGGAGGCGCAGGATAAAATCCTTGTGTTCCAAATCCTCTAAATGGCTCTACAAATGAAAAAACCATTAAATCTCCGTCGGGATCGTAGGCGGAATTTAAAATGGAAGTAGTATCTCCTGCACACAAAAAGGGTACAGGTAAGTCAGTAAAAACTGGGGAGCTGTTTGGAATAAGTGGTGGTGGTATATAAGCGTGAAACCCAGTTCCTTGAGTAACAGGGTTTTGTATGTTATCAATTGCACCGTTTCTACAACATATATCTGCATACAAATGATAACCTGTGAAGTTTAGAGGAACAGAAAATATACCTTCGTATTTACCTTCTCGTATACAAGTGGATTGACCAACTGTACAGCCACTTGGTAGATCAGGTTCAATTAAGGTTGTAGATATCAGATTAACGGTAACCAATTGAATTCTTGTCTTGTCACCACCAGCCATTGGACTGTTTTGAATATCATGTGTATAAACACCAACTTCTTCTGTTGAAAAAGGGTTAGGAGCATTGGAAGTTGGACCACAGTCTACATAAATAGTATATAATATTTTGTATTGGTAATTGTTTCCAACTTGACCTAAATATTCATATCCTAAATTACCTCCAATTAAGTGTGAACCATAAGCGGAATTACAACCAATTAAAATCAATAAAACTGAAAAGATATAGGTAGTTAATCTGCTCAAAGGAAAATTAATAACGTTTGTAAGGTTTAGACTACCAAAGCAGTAAAAAGGTTGTAATCTCAATTTAATTTTTTAAAAAAAATCAAGCTAAAGATAAAATAAATAAAGAGTTATTTCAGGTAAATCCCTTTTTTATCAATGCGTATGAGCCGTTTTTTATACAAAGAACCAACGGCTTTTTTGAACGCTTTTTTGCTAATTCCGAGTTCTGCTTTGATTTTTTCGGGATGGGATTTATCGTTGAGCTTTAAAAAACCGCCATTTCTTTTTAAAAGATCAACTATTTTTTTGGCATTGGGTTCGATATTTTTGTAACTAATTTCTTCCAACGAAACATCAATTTTTCCGTCTTCACGAATTTTTTTGATGAATCCGCTTGTTTGATCTCCAATTGTTAAGTTTTTGAATACTTCATTGGAGTAAATTAAGCCTAGGTGCTTTTTGTTAATGATTACCTTGGAACCAAGTTCTGAAGTGTCCCAAATGATTAAATGAACTTTGTCTCGAATTTGAAGATCATGATTGGAGTTGTCCAAAAAATTATTCAGTTTAGTACTGCCAACCAATCTTCCTGTTTGGTGATCAGCATACATGTAAACCAAGTAGTATTGGCCTTCTTTAATTTTCTTTACTTGCTCCCGGAACGGGATAAATAAATCTTTTTCAAGTCCCCAGTCCATAAATGCCCCAATTTTACTAACGTAATTGGCTTTCAGTAGGGCAAAGTCGTGCAGTAATATGTAGGGTCTAAGAGTTGTTGCTATGGGGCGTTCTTCTCCATCCAAATAAATAAATACATCTAAATTATCACCAACTTTTGTTCCCTCTGGAATATATTTATTGGGTAGTAAAATGTCATCATCGTTGTCGTTGATTAGAAAAGCTCCTGGAGGTTTGATTCTATCTACGGTAAGTGTACAGTATTTGCCGATTTCAAACATGCGCCAAAGATATGTCAATTTTATGAGCGCCTGTAGATAAAATCCTTCAGTTTTAGATTATTTAAAAATAGGAGCAGGAATGTTTGGTCTTGATGGTGAATTCTTCCCCAAATCTTTGATTTCCAAATTTATCTAGTAGATATTCGCCATTTATATCAAATAGGTGATATCGAATGTAAACGGAGTCTCCAATTTTTGCATTTTCCATTGCGATTTTATTGAAATGCGCTGTGGAATCTGGAAACAAATCATACTTTTTTTTGATTGAATCGAGTGCATCAATATTGTTTTGACCAAAAGATACAACTGAAATTAACGTTCCAATAATTAGTGCTAAGCTTTTATTTTTCATAATTAGCAATTTATATTTTGCTATTTAATGACAAAATATCAATTTGGTACATTAAGTTAAAAAGGAGGTAGAAAAAAGACAGAATCAAATTAAGGAAGAGTCTATAAACGAAATTGAAGTAACTAAAGGAGCAAATCTTTTCAATTCTGTGAGTTTTAGAGTTTTGTTTTGCTAGGTTACGGAAATAATTTGCTATTACTGGAGAAGCAATTTTTTATAAAAAACTAATAAACCTTGAAGCTGCACATATAAAACCTAAATCACATTCAGGTTCATTTCTTCTTTGTAATGGAATTGCTATGTCAAGAGATATGCATTGGGCTTTTGACAGAGGAATGTTTACAATTGACAATGAATATCGTGTAAATGTACATATAGATGTAAAAGACACTCTATTAGTAAAATATGATAAACAGCAAATAATTTATCCAGTCGAAGATTTCTTTAAAACTGAAAAAGAATTTTTGAATTACCATAAAGACAATATTTTCGGACTTTTTAAATATGCGGGAGTGATGAGAAGTCCATATTAAGTTAACGAAATGTTCAAGCATAGATCCGAATGAAGTTCCATGACATAGTTCGTTCTTAATGATTTATTTGCATCAGCACTTTCAAAAACATTTAAAGAAGATAATTGATTTTTTAAGGCTTACAAACTCCACATGGTCCAAGTCCTCTTTCTTGCGCCTCAGCTAATGTTATTGGAATCTTACTTTTAGATAGGTATCTACAATTCCCTGAATGATACTTTTTGCCTGTGTTTGTTCTAAATATATTACCACTATTTTGAATATGGTCTGTAGGATATATAACCTGCCTATTAACATCAGTTTTTGTTCTTGGTTTTGAACTGTATGTCACATTCCAATCCCATAAACTAATGTGTGTGCTACTCTCAAAGGTTGACTCAACCTCATCAGGAAACGAATAGAAGAAGTCTAAGCCACTAAACTTCTCGAGATAATCAATTGAAACTACAAAGCTTTTAATGTCCTCAGAACTACCTGTATTCTTTATGAGTATAGCTACGTTTCTATTATAATTAGTAGGGTCTAAGGCTACCTTGTAATACCATTTTGGAATAGTGACTTGATTAGGACCAATTGACCCTAAATAATCACCATTAAGAACTGGTCCTGTTACTATTATCAGCTCACCATATTTGTAGCTCCAATCTCTGAACTGTTTCTCAATCTTTCTCCAAATTCCTCTGTTAAAGCTAGGAGACTGAGGTGACATATTACTCATATAGAAGCTTTCACTCATTGCAATTCTATTGTATTTCATATCAGCAGCAGGAGCGAGGTGCCCTCTATCGTAACCACTGCCTTTGTAATCAATTAATTCAGCTGAACGAGTTTCAATAAAAGGGTCGGTTCTGAAATGATCTGTCCTTGAAATATTTGGGTTGAGGTAGTTAGATTTGAGTGTGTACTGGACCCATTCAGCTTGCTCATGCTTTTCAGAGTAGGATAGGGTGTAGTAGGTGTGATTAATGACTTTATTTTCCTTTCCTAACGGTTGCCAATTTATTTCCTGCGAATAGGTTAATAGATTGAGTGATATTAGAATCACAGAAAGGCATTTCATTTTCATAAAAATAATTAATTTTTAAATGAAAAGAAGTTTTTCAATTTTCGTTTTATTTTCTGTGATTTTTCATATGGATATTCACCAATCCAATTTCCTGCAGGAAAGTATCTAGCAACAACGAATAATTTTCCAGTCCTTGAAACAGCCCAACCAATACCAAGTTCATTCGTTGACTCCCAAATCATTTGAGTATAATGTCCAACAGCAGGACCATACCTTAATTTTCTTGTTTTTGAATAGCGATAGAACTTGATCTCATTGTACCATGAAATTGATGCGTCAATTCCTGGTCGATTTGTTATTTCTTCAAAATTTTGACTCCCAAACGAAATAGACATATATAGATTTTCTCCTTGATTATTATTCGTACTGTGTACTAGACCCTTATTTCTACGTGCCAAATTTTCAGCATATTCCTGGGCATCATTAGCAAGTTTAACAGACCATTTTAAAGGAGATATATTTAGGTCTTTTCTTGCTTTGTTATGAAAGTTTAAAGATTGAGTTATATCTTCTTGAGTCATGTTACTCTTATTTTTTATTCTTCTTTGTCCATGTGTAATTTGAATGAAAAAAAATAATAAAATAAATATTTGTAAGTATTTGTAGAATCTCATTATACAATTTTGGATGACGAAATATTACTATAACGTCAACTAAAAAGAAATGATACATTTTAAGAAAAGATGTAGACTAAATTTAGCCCCAACATTTTAAATATGGATGTTTCTCGATAATACCACAAAAATTATAATGTTTTAAATATAGAATAGCACAAATTTTAATGTGTGTGCCATTTTAGATTAATGTTATTATATAGTTGTTCCCATCTAATTCTTCAGAAATGAAAAATATAATCTTGCTTATTGTATTACTACTTCCTTTTTATTTAAAATCTCAAAATAACAATCAAGCAAAAGATGATATTAATTCAAATTTATATCATGTTGAATATAGAAATCAACTTTCAAATAGGTTTAAAAAAGTATGTAAACCTGGAGTTTATTCAAGGTTAGAAAAATATTTTATAAAGGATGATCATTTGAAGTATGTAATTGATGGTTACGATATTTTTAAACATAAAAATTCAGAAGATTATAAATACATTATTTATGATGTTGAATCTGAACTGGACTATTACAAAAAGATGTTTTTTGCACTTGAGAACATATTAAAATATCACAATAGGGTAGACTATGAGTTTCATAAAAAGTTTACTGCCTTAATTCAGTTGGATAATGAAGATAATGTTCATTTAGTATTAATACTTGATCCAAATTCAATTGCGTACAACAAATAATGTAATTTTTGATTCCTTTTTCTTCAAAATAAATTAATTAGTAAATTTTTCAGAAAACTAGATTTTAAATGAACATAATTTCGCAACAACTATTAAATAGAGCTTTAAAACACTATGAAGCCTACAAGGAGAAAGATTTTGTACTTAGTCCAAGTTTACCCATTCTTTTTTTTGGAGATGTAGAAAAATATACAAAGTCAACGTTTCGTATTATGACTGCTGCTTTAAATCCCTCTGATATGGAGTTTAAAGAAAAAAAGGATAGTGCTCCATCAAATTTTAGATTTCCTGAATTCAATGGAACACCAGAATCTTTAGAAAAATCTTTGAGTAATTATTTTCGAGAAGTTCCATATGACAGGTGGTTCGGTAAAAAAGGGGCTAAAAACGGTTTTCTTCCATTTTTAAATGGTATGGGATATTCTTATTACGATGAAGTAGGTAAAGACATTGCCATTCATACTGATTTATGTTCCCCTCTAGCAACAAACCCTACATGGTCAGCTTTAAATAACACTCATAGAGACCAACTTTCTGAACAAGGATTTGAATTATGGAAAAGTTTAGTTGTCGAACTTCAACCTAATTTGATTTTAATGTCTTTAAAAAAGAAACACATAAACTTATTAAAACCAACACCTATTCAAGTTCTTGAAACCTTTAAAAGCAAAATTACTGGAAAAAGAACCCCAATCAAGTATGAATTGATTTTATATTCCATTACAATAAAGGGATTTAAAACCATGCTTCTTTGGGGAAGCGCTCAGAATACACCTTTGCAACCTTTTGCCAATAAATTTGAATTGGGTAAAAATATTTTAGCTAAAATTTTTAACTTGAAAAAGATTCTAAATAAAAATAATTCTATGGATA
>JAZADZ010000122.1:0-21581 GCA_036123135.1 Bacteroidota bacterium
CAAAGTAGCAAATTACAGAGATTATTAGCAATTATTGTACTATGAATTTATTAACACTCACCAATAAATTTTAATATGGCATTCAACAAAATCACTGAAAGTGAATCATTACATACTAATCTTGAGCAGCTTTCTACAAAAGAACTATTGATAAACATCAACAAGGAAGATAAAAAAGTAGCCAATGCAGTATTAGCTGTCATTCCAAAAATTAACGATTTAATCAAAGCCATTCTTCCAAAGATGGAGCAAGGCGGCCGCTTGTTTTACATTGGAGCAGGAACTAGTGGAAGGTTAGGAATTTTGGACGCTAGTGAATGCCCTCCAACATTTGGAGTCCCATTTGAAATGGTTGTTGGATTAATTGCTGGTGGTGATGGTGCAATTCGAAAAGCTGTTGAATTTGCAGAAGACAACCCAAAACAAGGCTGGGAGGATCTTAAAGAGTATCAAATTGGAACATTAGATACAGTTGTAGGTATTGCCGCCTCTGGTACTACACCATATGTTGTTGGTGCATTAAAGAATTGTAATGAAAATAATATTTTAACAGCCGCTATAACCTGTAATCCTGGAAGTCCGATTGCTAAAGAAGCCATTTTCCCTATTGTTCCTGTCGTAGGTCCAGAATTTGTAACTGGGAGTACGAGGATGAAATCAGGTACTGCTCAGAAAATGATTTTAAATATGATTTCAACCACGCTCATGATCCAGCTCGGCAGAGTCAAAGGAAACAAAATGGTAGATATGCAACTTAGCAATAATAAATTGGTTGAAAGAGGAATAAAGATGATAATAGATCAAACTCAATTGAGCTATGAAGATGCAAAAAAATATTTGGCGGACTTTGGGAATGTTAGAGATGCACTGAATTCAATTCATAAAAGAACTAAATAGTAAGTTCGAAAGGTGTATTTTTTGAAAACTCTTGCAACGTTGTTTCCAATAAAATCTTTAGTGAATTTTCCTTAACGTTTTCAAATGTAATTTCAAAAGAAGCATTTGTGTTATCTGCTTTGTATTCGATAGACTTAAATAGTAATAAAATTTCAGTTGTTGAATTTCCAAATTCATTTTCAAGGTACTTCTTAAACGAATTAGGAAGTTGAGAAGTATCGGTTACAATGTGACCATATGCAGGAGCTGTAAGTTCAGTTGTCTTTGGAAAAGATGTCAATCTTCCGTTTTGATTGATAACATCTAGCACCAGTTCAGAAGAGCTCAAAAACAATACTTTATTTTTAACTAAAGCTGAGATTTCTTCATTGATAGAATAAATATTTCCTTTGGAGAAATTAGGATTGTTGGCATTTAGCAGGTCTATAATAGCACTGGTATCGTATAGTGAAAAAGAGAGCAAATAAGAAAAAGAATACGTAGATTTTAAATCATCATAATTGTCTAAATAATCGTAAAATTCCTCTTCAGAAACATCGTCAAAAAAACCATCGTCTTGGTCGCCAAAGGGATCAAAATCATTTTCAATATTATCGGAATTGAATTCAATATCAATTAAAGAGAAGGAGCATTCTCCAGTAAAAATGTCACTCAAATCAGCAAGTTGAAGGTCAAAGGGAGCCAAAAATAAATCGAGCTCAGCGTATAAATCTGCATATTGATTTTTCAAAGTTGAATTATTGACCAATGCATCAAGGTTAAAATTTCCAAAAAAGAAAGAAATCAATTTTTCGTTTGATGTTAGATAATCAAAAAAAGTACTGCTCAAAGGTTTATCCTTGAAGAGAACGATTTTATTTTTTTCGTCTGAAATAAAATCCGCACTTAGCTCAATCTTACCTTCTAAAAAATTTAGAGCAGTTATAATCTTTTCGGAAGAATTTGAATCGGTTTTTGGAGAGGTGTAATTAATACCAGAAATTGAAGCAACCATTTTTGAATATGCGCTAAGGTAAATAAATGCATTTGCATCATCTTCTCTATCCAAAAAATCTGATAATCCATCCTGTTTTTTGGAAGAAATTGATTTTGAGTCTAATAATTTTTTAAGGGTTTTTTTAGATGAAAAATTAACATCATTAACATTAGGTCCATTCATTAAACCAATTAAATGATTCTTATCCCATCCAAACACAACTCCTTGATTTGTGGATAGAAAATTATATTCGTCAACTTCCTTGGCACCTCCAAGCAAAAATTTTAAACTTTTGGACATTTTTTGCTCATCTAAAACATCCGCCATAAAAAAGACATATTTTACAATAGCCATGGAATCTAAGGCAACAACAAAATGATTGTTTCCTTCGATTTGAAAACCTAGGTTTTCAGATTGCAACGTATTTTGAACATACATTGCCATCATTCCTTTGTATTGATCTGGAATGTAATCTGAATCCAATATAGCTGACTTATTAATGAGCTTTAAAAAATCAACTGAAGCAACAATTGAAGGGTCTTCTTCAAGTGCATGTATTACATTCACTTTCCAATTCCCTTCAATATTTTTTTGGCAAGAAGAAAATAGCGCAACAATTAATGCAATCGCCACTATACTTTTAAAAAAAGACTTAATAATCATGTTGTTCTTTTTATGAAATTAGTTTAAAATAGCCTTAATCCCTGGTAACTGTTTACCTTCTAAGTATTCAAGCATTGCACCACCTCCAGTTGAAACATGACTAACCTTATTCGTTAAGTTATATTTATTTACAGCTGCAACACTGTCTCCACCACCAACTAAAGAAAAGGCACCATTTTCTGTAGCAGCTGCAACTGCGAGTGCTACAGAAGCTGTTCCGTTTTGAAAATTTGATAATTCAAAAACCCCCATTGGACCGTTCCATAAAATGAGTTTAGAGGATGCTATAATTTTTTGAAAAGACTTTATTGATTGTTTCCCAATATCCAAGCCCATCCAATTGTTGGGTATTTCACGAATATCTACTGATTTTATTTGTGCATCATTTGAAAAGGAATTAGCAGCAATAGTATCTATTGGTAAATACAATTTTACGCCTTTCTTTTTAGCAGAGTTCATGATTTTAATTGCTACATTAAGAAAATCTGGTTCGAAAAGTGAATCTCCAATTTCTCCCCCATTTGCTTTTATAAAAGTATACGCCATCCCACCACCAATAATCAGGTGATCAACTTTGTCCAATAGCCTAGAAATAATTGATATTTTGGAAGAAACCTTGGCACCACCAACAATAGCAGTTAACGGTCGCTCATCGCTGTTCAATACTTTATTAACACTCTTTATTTCGTTTTCAATTAAATACCCAAATAGCTTGTTTTCAGTAGAGAATGAATCTGCAATTATTGCAGTTGAAGAATGCGCTCTGTGTGCTGTTCCGAAGGCATCATTGATAAAAACATCTCCATGTTTTGCCAGTTTTTTTGCAAAAGCAACATCACCTTCCTTTTCTTGTCTATGAAAACGTAAATTTTCAAGCAGCAATACTTCCCCAGCTAATAATTTTTTTGAACAGTCAAATGCCTCTTTTGAGATACAATCATCTACAAACTTAACAGCAACATTTAAAAGTTTTTCTATTCTTGAATGAATTAACTTTAGTGAAAACTTTGACTCAAAGCGATTGTCAGGCCTACCCATATGGGACATCAGTACAACACTACCACCATCATTTAAAATTTTTTTAATTGTTGGAACAGCTAATCGAATTCTAGTTTCGTCCGAGACAACGTTATTTCGATAATTGAAAGGGACATTGAAATCTACTCGAATTAAGGCTCTTTTACCATTAAAATCGTAATTATCTATTCGCATACAATTAATTTGTGGCAAATATAGAGTAAATATATAGTTTAGAAACCGAGATTTTCTTAATATTAAAGTATGCATTAAGTTCTTAATTTTGGAACGTAACGTAATCTAAATAAATCGAAAGTATGAGACTAATTTCATGGAATTTAAACGGCATTCGAGCTGTTGCGAAAAAGGGTCTAATAGAAAAAATTTATTCGATGAATCCAGATGTAATTGGATTTCAAGAAACCAAGGCTCAGAATGATCAAGTTCGAGAAGCTTTATTTGGAATTGATGGATATGAAATTTTCTCCAACAGCGCAGAGAAAAAAGGATACAGTGGTACTGCAATTTTATCCAAAAAAAAACCAATCAGTTTTCAAAATGGAATTGGGATAGAAGAATTTGACAACGAAGGAAGGGTTCTCACATGTGAATTTGAAGAATTTTATTTTGTTACTGTATACGTTCCGAACAGCGGAGGTCAATTACTTCGTTTGGATTATAGAATATCTTGGGATAAGGCATTTTTACAGTTTCTCAAAAATTTAGAGCGTTCTAAACCGGTTATCGTTTGTGGTGATTTTAATGTTGCTCACCAACCCATTGATTTGAAAAATCCAAAAGCGAATTACAATAAATCTGCTGGATACATGCAACAAGAAATTGATGGATTAGACAATTATCTAAATTCAGGATTTATAGACACCTACAGGGAATTCCATCCTGACTCCATTGCTTATTCATGGTGGAGTTACAGATTCAATGCAAGGGCAAAAAACATTGGATGGAGAATTGATTATTTTTTGAGTTCTAATTCGATTAAGAATCAAATTAAGGACGCATTTATACTGGATCAAATGATGGGTTCGGATCATTGTCCTGTGGGAATAGAAATGTAGTTACTTCACTGCTTTTTCCTTATCCTTAACTGCCTGAACAACCTTTGATTGGCTTTCGATTTCTTTCTTCTTGTTTTCTTGATTTTTCAAATTTTCTTTAATATCATCTTTAGCCTTTTCAATGCTTTTTTCCCAATTGGTTATATCCTTCTCGAGCTTATCTTTTTGTTTTACTAAATCATCAAATTGTTTTTGAATATCAGTTTGTTTTTTCTCCTCTTGTTTTAAAATTCCTCTAATGCCCTCTTTTGTTGCGTCCACAGCAAATTTATAGATGGTCGATTTCATATATTTGGCTTTATCGGAATGTTCAGAAGAAGATAAAAATGCTCCGCCTAAATCAAAGGCAATAGAGAGTTGAACATCATCATCATTTTCAACTGCAATTGAGTAAATATCAAATGTATTCTCACCCATAGCTTTTACTTTAGCATCGTCTCCTTTCATTTCATTTTTCTTAGACGAAACATTAGCCTTCATATCTTTCATTGTTTTTTTCCATAATTTTTCAACCTCCTTCTTGGAAAGTTCGTAAATAGGAACAGTGAATGAATTGTAATTTCCGTCGTTGAATTTTACTGACTTTTCGGAAACGGAAATTTTGTATTGTGAAAAAAAGGAGGTGCCAATTGAAATTAAAACAGAAAATAAAATTAGTCTGAACATAATATAGAAATTATTTTACCACATAAATATGGGGAAATAAAATCTAAAATAGAAGGATGAACAACCTAAATTAAAATGGAGACCTTAATTCTTCTTGTTGAAAAGTAAAATTCATTGTGTTGGGCTTTTTCTCTTTACAATCGTTTTTGTATAAGAAAAATTCAAAATTTGTGATGCTTGTGATTAAATTTCCTTTAATGCTTACATCTTTGTATCCATCTTTTAGGGCAATTATTTCAACATTTTTATTATTATCGGCGACATATTTACAGTTTATTGAAGCCATTCCATTTTCATCGGTAAAGGTTTCGCCTAAGTGTCTCTTATCTTGCATTATTTTTACTAAAACATTTCCTATAGGATCGCCTGTGTTAGTTGTGACCTTTACCTTAATTTTGGAGGTGGTAACTTTATCATAAATAATTTTGGATTCTGAAGTAGAAATTTCTGAATTCGTAACACCAGTTCCAAACAGGAACGAAAGGGATAGCAATAAGATTTTCATTGTGTGGGGTTTAAGGGGTTAAACTAGCATAAATCGTTGTTTATTGTAAGACGATGTATGTTTAAAATAGTTGTTTCTCTTTCAAGGTAATAAGATTTATTGGTTTTAAAAAATGTCTTTAGATTTTTTTTACCCAACCTTCTAGTTTAGATTTTTTGAGCGCATTGTTTGCCAACGTCCTCGACTCATGTGCGCTTAGAACAACATAATTAAAGCTTTCCATTGTAAACAAGTAACACTGATCATTAACCTTTGATTTTAGCTTAGCTAAAAATGAATTAGCATTAGAGCGTTCTCTAAATGTGCCTAAAACAACTATATATTTTGGTGTAAAATCCTTGTGTTTTGACTTAGATGAAATGCTCTTTTCGTCTTCAAAATTAAAGTTGATTTTAATGGAGTCCTTGGATGGTACATCATTCAAATTTGTTTCTTCCTGGACAACAGTGGTTTTATCATTTGGTAAAGAGGAATTAATTTGTTTTAAGTTATCTTGAAAAGCTACAGTTTGGTTTTCAACTGATGTTGGTACTAAATTTTTGGTCGAAAGAAAAAGTAAGAACCCACCACAGACTACTAAAATTAAGCCGGAAACTATGTAAATCTTATTCTTCAATTATGGAAATATCTAGTTTAATATTTTCAAGAGGACGATCCTGAGCATCGGTTAAAACAGTATTAATTTTATCGACAACATTCATCCCTGAAATCACCTCACCAAAAACAGTGTAATCACCATCTAAATGAGGATTACCTCCATGTTTACGGTAAATTTTACGTTTAGATTCATCAATTTTAATAGAGTAGATTTCCTCCAATCGGTTCATATAATCGTCGCTTATTTTTCCTTTTTGTACAATAAAAAAATTATAGGGACTTGAATTTTTATTGAATCTTTTTGGATCCTTGAAGTATTGTTCTTGCACTGCCATAGAAAGTGCTCCTCTTTTATGAACGTATTTTTCATTAATTTCTGATGGAACTCTGTAACTACCAATTTTTGCCATTTTATGAAAAACATTGTCTCTGTCACTGTTCCCTCCTTGAATCATAAAATTCCTTATTACTCGATAAAAAAGGGTGTTCTTAAAAAACCCTTTTTTTACAAGCATTATAAAATTTGCTCTGTGCAAAGGAGTTTCTTCATACAATCTCAATCGAATTTTACCATACTTTGTTGAGATTTCAACTATACTTTCTTTGTGTTCTTTTCCATATTGAGTTAGTTTATCTACCACATTTTTATTAGTAATTAAATTGGATATGTTGGTACTAATTTTTTCATTGTTGGAATTATTGGTTGTGTCAACTTGCTGAACAGTAATTGTACTTTTTTTTAAAGGTTTAAATTCTAATTGGGTAGGATAATCATCGTCACAACAAACAAATGAGTAAATAACAGTACATAATGCTATTGCTGTTTTATAGTTCATTGTGTTAAAACAATTAATAAAATAAAAAATCCAAAAAGAGCTGCGTAAGTTAAAACATAAGAGCACATAATATGAAGCGAGTTTGGCCCCCAGGAAGCCAACGTTACTATTGGAAGAGAGAATATTGTTACAAAAAAATAAAACATCACATAAAATGAACCCTTATTAAAATAAGCAGTACTATTATAACTATTAAAACAATTTAAATACAAGACTTGTCCAAAAACAGCAGACTTATCTAAAGCAAATAATTTGTTATCAGCGGAAAAATTACACACTGAATTTACCATTCTTAAGTCATCAATATCTGTTGAAAAAATCAATTTTTCTGCATCGTTCTTGATATTGGTGAATGTTAAATCATACAAACCTGAATCGTTATTGTACATCTTTTTATTTAATAACACCTGTACTGAATTATGCGGAATAAGACAGTAATCTAAGACAAATAGAAAAGACATGAGAGTACTTAAAATACTAACTAAAAGAGAGACTTTTCGCATAGGCGATTTGGAGAGCTGAATGTATGATATTTGATTTATTCTGGCTTCTCGAATGTTTTTTAGTTTGGCATAATTTCTAGCCCATTCCATTTTTCTTTCCAAATCATCTTTAGAAATTGTTGCATTGGATTGTTTTTTCTTGGACTTAGATCTAGGAGACTTTGGATAAATTGCAATTTGTTCATCTTCAGATAAATGAGCATAGGCCTCATTAATTAATATAAACTTTTCGTGAGCTTTTTTGCTTTGATTTTTATCTGGATGATAAAGTTTAGCTAATTTTCTATACGCTTTTTTTATGCGTTCTTTAGACGCTCCAACTGGCAACCCCAATGTTCTGTAATGTTTTTCCAAAAAGCTTAATTTTCAGTGCTAAACTTAAATTAATTTTAATCCTTTGCCAAAAATTGTTAAACCATAAGAACGGTTATAACTATATTTGGATAATATTTAAAAGTACACATATGTCACACAATTTATTGAAAGGTAAAAGAGGAATTATTTTTGGAGCACTCAATGATATGTCCATTGCATGGAAAGTTGCTGAAAGAGCCCATGAAGAAGGTGCAAAATTTGTGCTTACCAATGCTCCAATTGCCATGCGAATGGGAGAAATTGACACCCTTGCTGAAAAAACAAATTCTCAAGTTATTCCTGCAGATGCCACATCCGTTGACGATTTAACGAATCTTATCACTAAGAGTCAAGATATTTTAGGTGGAAAAATTGATTTTATACTTCATTCGATTGGAATGTCACCCAATGTTAGGAAGAAAAAACAATACACAGGTTTAAATTACCAGTGGTACAATCAAACACTTGATGTTTCCGCAATATCACTTCATAAAACACTTCAAGTAGCAAAAGATTTAGATGCCATTAATGAATGGGGTTCTGTTGTTGCTTTAACATATATTGCCGCTCAGCGTATTTTTCCTGATTACAATGACATGGCAGATGCAAAATCTCTTCTTGAATCCATTACAAGAAGTTTTGGATATCATTATGGTGTCAAAAATAAAGTAAGGGTAAATACCATATCTCAATCTCCCACTGTTACAACTGCCGGAAGTGGGGTTTCTGGATTCGATAAATTTATTGCTTACAGCGAAAACATGAGCCCTCTTGGAAATGCTGGCTCGCTTGAATGTGCCAATTATTGTATTGCCATGTTTAGCGATTTAACAAAATATGTTACCATGCAAAATTTATTCCACGACGGTGGCTTTTCATCTACTGGTGTAACTACTGCAGTTATGGACCGATTCTAATGGGCATAGATAACTTTAAAAGCCTCTAAATTTGGAGGCTTTTTTTTATTTTAGACAATAATGATTGAGCAGCTATATGAAAAATACATTTCTTGTGAATATAGTATTTCTACAGACACACGAAATATCAAAGAAAATTCTTTATTTTTTGCACTCAAAGGCCATAATTTCGATGGGAACAAGTTTGCTAAAGAGGCAATTGAAAAAGGGGCTAAGTATGCAGTTATAGACAACAAAAGTTTTTTTATTGATGGAAAAACAATCTTGGTAGAAAATGTGCTCCGTTCACTTCAACTTCTTGCCAATCATCATAGAAAACAGTTTGATATTCCAATTATTGGAATAACAGGAAGTAATGGAAAAACAACATCAAAAGAATTAATTGGATGTGTCTTAGAAACAACATTCAAAACCTTATACACAAAGGGAAATTTGAACAATCACATTGGCGTGCCATTAACTCTTCTTTCATTGAGGAAAGAACATGAAATTGCCATTGTTGAAATGGGAGCCAATGGACTTGGTGAAATAAAAGAACTTTGTTCTATTGCAGAACCCAGTCATGGAATAATTACCAATATTGGAATGGCCCACATTGAAGGTTTTGGGTCTTTTGAAGGAGTTAAAAAAACAAAAAAAGAGTTGTACGATTTCATTGCACTTAAAAAAGGAACCATTTTTTACAATGCTGATGATGATGTGCTTAATTCAATTCTTCCAAGTGGAATTGATTCAATATCGTTCGGAAAGAAAAATAAAAATATCTCTGGAAATATAGTCGAATCCTCCCCTTTTATTGGTTTTTCTTGGAAATCTAGTGTTTATCAATCTAGTACCATCAAAACCCACCTTATTGGAGAATACAATTTTTATAATTTTTTGTTGGCAATTTGTATTGCTAGTCATTTCAAAGTTGATGAAGAAAAAATCAATCATTCTCTTTCAAGCTATCAACCAACCAATAATCGATCACAGATACAAAAAACTAATACAAATACTGTAATTATGGATTGTTACAATGCCAATCCGTCTAGTGTTTTAGCAGCTCTTAAAAGCTTTAATTTAGTTGAAAATGAAAATAAAATTGCCATTCTAGGTGATATGCTAGAACTAGGAAAAATATCCTCTACTGAACATCAAAAAATTTATGACTTTTTACAAAATAATAGCATCAATTTTATTACAGTAGGAAAAGAGTTCAAAAAACTTCAGCACCCACACCAAAATTTCGAAAATGTTGAACTTTTGATTCACTTTTTAAAAAATAAACCTATTGAGAATGCTTATGTTCTTTTAAAAGGTTCTAGGGGAATTCAACTAGAGAAATTAATTGAACTTAATGCATTGTAAATGACTTTAGGAGAATATCTCATAGCTTTTTTTGTATTTGCTGTCTTTAGCATTGGGATTTATTTTGGGATTAAGCTGCTAAAGTGGAATTTAAAAGACATGAAAGCTAAAGAAGAAAGAAACCGTTCAAAAAGAAACAATCAAATCAAAAAATAATGTTTGGTAAAAAAAATATGCAAGATATGATGGGTAAGCTTCAGCAAATGAAGGGTGCTGTTGATGAATCAAAAAAAAGATTGGAAAATATTTTTGTGAAAGGAGAAAGTGAATGCAAAAGAATTCGATTTGTGTTGGATGGAAATAGAAAAGTCCAGGACATCTCCATTGACGATGAATTGCTCTTGGACAAGCAGGAGCTAATTGATTTACTCGCTGAATCGTTCAACAATGCAATTGATGATGCAGATCATGTAAATGAAAATGAAATGAAAAACACTGCATTTGACCTATTTCCAGATATTGGAAAGTAAACTTTTTTAAGAAAATTAAAATCCTACAGCGAAAGCAGAAAAACCTGCTAAAAGAGCAACCACGATGCTATATCCTGTTACAATAAGTGCATCTCTTTTATTTTGTGCAAGTAATGGGAAAATACCATCTCCACTTGTTGCAATGGCTCCTGCAATTAGAGCAGCAATAGGAAAGTTAGGCAATGTTATGTAGGCAACTGCAACTGCAATCATACCTCCACAACCTGGTATAGCACAAATAAAAGTTGCGATTAGAATTACAACTATTTTCGAAGAACTCATCCAATCGTTAAATTTCTCTGGTCCGACAATAAAGTCAATAAAAAAGTTGGCTAACAGTAATCCAATAAATACATAGGTTATTACCATAGAAATATCTGTTACAGCTTCTAATAAAGAAGCCCTTATTGTACTGTTTGAACCAGTGTGGCAGTCCAACCTCAAAATAAATCGTTGAATTAAATAGTACAAAATACAGGTTATGGTAAATGCAACACACAGCCAAATTGTTATTTCTTCCAAAAATTCAATGCTCCCACCCCAAAAAGCAGCAACAGAGCCTGGAGCAAGAACTAATGAAATGCCTAAAATGGTATAAAAACCAATGTTCTGATTCAAAAAAAGAGCATAAGTATTGTTTGTAGGTTTGGTTTGAGCAGCTGCAGCGGAAATGAATCCATTCTGATTATTCTGTTTATTAAAGCCAATAAGATCTACGATTATTCCAAATATTATTCCTAAGAAAAAACCAACGATGTTAACAATTAAAAATGCCTTAAGATTTGAAGTTACATCAGCTTCTGCAGAAGCCCCCAATAGAACAAATGAACCTTCTCCAAGAGTTGTTATAAATGCAGCCAATAGTCCACCAAAAGTCATTTTTCTTCTTTTATATAAAGAAGAAGCTACAATTGTACCTCCACATCCTGGAATTATGCCAAGTAAACTTCCTATAATTGGTTGGCTCCATTTAGGAATATTTTGGTAAGTTTTTTTTAAATTTTTAGTTGAAAAAAAGGTTGCCAAGGAAACAACAATGATAGAAATAGAAACATATCCACCAATTACACCAGCAGCTTCAAGATTATCCAACAAAAAATAGGGGAAATCAAAGTACATTGTTTACCATTTAGTGTTTTTGTTTGTCATTCTCTTTTGATTATTATTGAACTACATGTTCACTTGTGAAATTAATTTAAAATAGATGTTCAACAAAATCTTAAAATCTGCATATATAATCTCCAAACAATACTATTTAGGTCTAAAAAATGCGAAAATAACTTTTAATAGACAGCTCGACAATACCTAATTGATGGTAATTAAGAAGAACTAAAGCTAAATTGATTTGGACTAACCAGCTCTGTTTTAACTGCGTACATTACAATACCCGCAGTATTGTTGACATTTAATTTCTTCATAATGTTCTTTCGGTGGGTATTGATGGTATGGTTGCTCAAGTACAAAACCGCTGCAATTTGAGAGTTGGTGTACCCTTCAGCTATAAACTGAATAATTTCGAGCTCTCTATCACTAAGACTAGTTTCATCAAAGCTAAGAGAATTGAACTCTATGGTTTCAACATCGACAGATTCATTTTTCATTTGCTTAACAATATCTGCACAAAAAAACTTTTTACCGTTTATGGTATCCTCAATGGACTCCACTATTTCTTTAGCAGAACATTCCTTTTTAATGTGACTTTCTATTCCAGCTCGTATAGCCTGAGTAATGGTGGCTGCATTGATGTAGGGAGTTATGGCAACAATTAATAATTTTTTGAATTTAGACTTAATTTTGACAATATCATCCAATGAAAATCCAGAGGAAGTATAATCAACGATTAAAACAGCATTTTTAACATCAGAGAGTAAAGTGTGTAAATTTTTTGAAGACTCTACCTCGATTAAATCATAATTGCTTACACTTGTATGCTTAAGAATCGCCTTTAGACCTCTTCTTACCAGTTCAGAACTGTCTGCTATTAAGATTGACTTTGACAAAAAATTATTAAGAATGATTTTAAATAAAGTGCTAATATAGACGAACATTACCTAAAAAATAAATATTGTTTAAAACAAGTCTATAATTTTAATACATGTATGATAAAGAGACTGTTAGAAATACAAACAAGCTGTTTTACACTAGTTTTGGCAGATACATTTCAGGATTCAAATCCTCTAATGGATCTAAAATAAAATGGATCAATTATGATACTGGAATCAAAGGCATATTTGTTCGAATTAATGCCAATCAACAAAATGCTATAGTTTCTATTGACGTTCAACATAAAGATGCTGACATAAGAGAACTTCAATACGAACAATTTTTACAACTTAGACAAATTTTTACCAATTGCTCAGAAACGGATTGGAGCTGGAACGAAAATTTTACTAATGCAAATAATATTTCTTTTCCAAGAATTTACAGCACTCTTCCACAGTTTAACATATACGAAAAGTCCCAATGGAAGCTAGCATTTGAATTTTATAAAAAAGCACTTTTACATTTTGATGTATTTTGGTGTGATTACAAAGAACTATTTTTGCAGCTTCAGTAACACTATGAGCATCAAAAAAGGAGACGAAATAGAGCTTTTAATTGAAGGTTTTGCGTTTGGAGGAAAGGGAATTTCTAAAATTAATAACCATGGACTCGATTACGTTGTATTCACACAAAATGCGATTACCGGACAAAGAGTTAAAGTTAAAATTGTTAAGAAAAAGAAATCTTTTGCCGAGGCAAGAATTCTAGAATTACTAGAACCCTCTTCATTACAAAACACTACACCATTCCAAGCCATTTCGGGAGCTCCATACATTTCGCTTTCAATTGAAACCCAACATCAATTTAAACAATCAACTACACTAGATCTTTTCGAACGCATTGGAGAAATTGAAGCCCCATCATCTTTTTTTGATGCCTTTATTGCATCTCCAGCTAGCCATCATTACCGAAACAAAATGGAATATTCATTTTCTAGTATTCGGCATGATATACACAACAATGAGGAGTTCGATGATGATTTTGCATTGGGGTTTAAGCATTCAGGAACCTGGTGGAAAGTTGAAAATTTAGACAAAAGTTCTGGGATGTTCGATGCTGAATTTGAGGATAATTTAAAGAACATTCGACACTTTTTACATCAAACTGGTTTGGAAGCATGGCATCCTCCACAAAAAAAAGGTTTTTTCAGACACCTTGTTGTCAGAAAAAGTTTTTGCAACAATCAATTGCTAATTAATCTGGTTACATCAAGTGAACATTTGGATCGTTTTAATTCACAAGAATTTTCAGAATTTCTAGTTGGCTTGTTTGGAAAACGATTGGCTGGATGTATTCATACTGTTAATACTGATGTGGCAGACAGAGCAAAATTGGAAAATGGTTCAAGTAAGCTCATTTTAGGAAATGCAACAATAAATGAAAATATATTAGGCTTGAATTTTGAAATTAGTATGCAGAGCTTCTTTCAGACCAATCCTGCAAGTGCTGAAAGACTGTATCAAAAAGTAATTGATTATGTTTCGGAAGATCAAACTCTTTCTAATGGAGTTGTAATGGATCTTTTTTGTGGAACTGGAACAATTGGCCAGCTCATAGCGAAAAATATTGAAAATACAAGTGTAATTGGTGTTGATATTATCGAATCAGCCATAGAAAATGCCAAAAAAAATGCCCTGGTTAATCAAATCAAAAACATTCAATTTTTTTCTCAAGATGTCGGAAAATTCTTGGCCAAGAATCCAGAATTTGAAAATAAGATAAATACCATTGTTCTTGATCCTCCACGAGCAGGAATCGCACCCAAATCATTAAAAAAAGTTATTCAACTAAAAGCAAACCGAATAATTTATGTGAGTTGCAATCCAGCTACACAAGCAAGAGATGCTAAAACGCTCAGGGAAAACGGATATGAATTAATAAAATTTTCGCTTGTTGATCAGTTTCCTCATACCAGTCATATTGAGAGTATAATGTTATTCAAAAGAAATCGCAATTAAAAAGCTCTAATTCTTTCTTCTTCGCAGCAGAGCAATTGTAATTCAATACATAAGATGTGATTTCGATTTTTCTCTCCAACCTGCCCTACTACTATAATCAACAAAGTATATTTTGAGATCGGCTTGAGAAGCATAATCTACAAAAAATACTTTTTTATCCGCTTGTGAGGAATATTCAACAAAAAACCACTGGCCCTTATTTCCTGATGCTTGAGAAGAGTAATCCTTTTTATGAACCAATAGATCAGCTTGTGATTCATAGTCTACCACAAAAACCTTTACATCTGCTTGTGAAGCGTATTCACAAGAAAAAACTTTCTGAGCTTGCGATGAAAGGAATAGAAATACAGAAATAAGGCTTAAAAAAAGTTTTTTGAAGTGCATGAGATTTTACTTTATTTACCACAATTTAGAAAATTTAGATTCAAAAATCCATTTGAAATCTTTATAACTGGGCAATTTTTCAAAATTTAAAAAAATTAGCTTTAATAAATGAAAAAAGCCTAACTGCAAATGCAACTAGGCTAGAAATGTCGGGGTGGCAAGATTCGAACTTGCGACCTCCTGCTCCCAAAGCAGGCGCGATAACCGGGCTACGCTACACCCCGAATGAATTGGGAATGCAAAAGAAACAAATATTCGTTTTTCTGCAAAATTATTTACGATAAATAATTAATTGGCTTCGATTGTTGCCTCCAAGACAAAGAAATCATTGTTTTTTGTTCCACGAATTGAGCGAGTAATTATGTTTCCTTCACTGCGAATTGCGATGTCTAGAATTCCTAAACCGCCTCCGCCCTTAGTGTCAATGCTTGCAGCGTTCATTTTCTTTAAATAATTTTCTTGCAATTCAACTCTTGGAAGCTGTAAAAGTTCTTCAAACTTTTTTTTAAGCTTTTCAACAGCATCAGCATTGATATAATTGCCTACAATTAGTTTAAAATTATTACCCTGTTTGAGAAGGAAAACAGCAAGATTTACCTTATTGTTTAGAAATTTATTTTGTTCTACACTGTGCTTAAAAGCATTTTCAAGAGATTCAACGATAACTCCAAAAACTCTTTTACAGTTGGATCGTTGTAAATTTTGAGATTTTAGATTGGATTTTAAATTTTCAATGGTAAAGCTTAATCTATTCTGATCAAACTGTCCAAGACACTCATAAATGAGTACAAAAGACTTAGGAATTGAATTCTTTATTTCATTGGAAAATTCTGGGAGCATCAAAATTAATTTAAAGATTATAGATTAAATGCAATAAAACAAGTCTTTTTGTAGACAAATATATTTATTTATACGACTAATTTCTCATATTTATAGATAAATAAAAAAAATCTTTAAATTATTTCAATAATGGATGTAAGAATTATATTTGCATCTACTATACAGAGAGGTGGCCGAGTGGTTTAAGGCGCACGCCTGGAAAGCGTGTTGGCGCGAGAGCGTCTCGAGGGTTCGAATCCCTTCCTCTCTGCATTTTCATTCAACTTTTAAACTCAAAACAACCCTAAAATTTATACCGAGTTAATATAGCATGAAAAAAACAATTGGACTCATTCTAATAACTTTTGCATTTATCTCTTATTTGCAGGGACAAAATTTTACTTCATCTTCCCTTCCAATTGTTGTTATAAATACAAATGGCAACACTATAGAAGACGACCCAAAGGTTGCAGTAGATATCGGGATTATTGACAATGGACCAGGAAATCTAAATTACCTCACTGATCCTTATAATGCCTATAACGGGCACTGCGGTATTGAATTCAGAGGAAACTCAACGCAGGGGTTTGATAAAAAAACCTATTCCATTGAATTATGGACATCTGCTGGACTTGATACAAGTGCATCTATTTTAGGACTTCCAAAAGAGGAAGATTGGATTTTACATGCCAACCATGTAGATAAAACTTTTTTAAGAAATACACTCTCCTATCACATATGGCGAAAAATTGGCTATTGGAGCTCCAACACCATTTACGTGGAGCTGGTTTTAGACGGTGATTATAGAGGATTGTACACGTTAATGGAAAAAAATAAAAGAGACAACAATAGAGTTGATATTGCTAAATTAGATAGTGATGATAACTTAGGTGATTCACTTACTGGAGGTTACATCATACGTATGGACTGGCCAGAGGGAGATGGGTTTTACTCCAATTACAATTCACAAGATGGAAGCCCACTTTATTTTCAATACTATTATCCTAAAGCAACTAAAATAACCAATCAACAAAAGGCATATATTCAAAGCTACCTTCAAATATTCGAAAATTCACTTTATAGCAGTAATTTACAAAACCTTTCGACACATTATTTGAACTATATTGACCTTACCACATTTGCAGACCTTTTTATAATTAATGAGCTAAGCAGATCAGTAGATGCTTATAAATTAAGCTCTTACATCTACAAAGACAGAATTGACAATGGTGGAAAATTAAAGGCAGGTCCTATATGGGATTTTGATCTGGCTTATGATAATGCTGCTTATTGTGGTGGAGAGTCAGAAACTGGTTGGACCTACCTACAAGCAGAAAACTCTTGCGATGATTTAATGCTTATGCCAATGTGGTGGCAGACCTTTATGAGTGACCCCATTTTTACCAATCATCTTAAATGTAGATGGGAATCATTAAAACAATCTATTTTTAACGTTAACTACCTACATAATTTTATAGACAGTACTGTGCTAACCATTAATAATGCTCAAGCAAGAAACTTTCAAAGATGGCCTGTTTTAGGAGTTGATCTATTTGCTCAGCCATGGCCTCTTCCTGCCAATTATACTGAAGAAGTAGATGTACTTAAAACATGGCTCTCCAATAGAATCAACTGGATAGACAACAATATTCCTGGAGATTGTAGTGCAGATATTGTTTCCAATCATGGACACTTGATCAATACCCCATCGTTTACTATTTTTCCAAACCCAATAAAAGATCAATTTACCATTTCCTTTGAGAGGGCTAACATTAATCAAGTTCAGCTAATAGATGTTTCAGGTAAAATAATAATGGATAAAAAAGTAACTGATTCTAACCAACTTTCCATTTCTACATTTGACTTAAGTTCAGGTATATATTTAATTAGAATATTTATTAACAATGGAATTATTAACTCCAAAATCATTATTGAATAATCGCTATTGTTTACATTTAGGGTAAGTTATAAATTATGGACTTACTTTTTATTCAAACAGGAGGAACCATTGACAAAGATTATCCTAAATCAACAAAAGGTTGGGCCTTTGAAATTAGTGAGCCAGCAGTAGAGAGAATTCTAAAAAAATTAAATCCATCTTTTAAATACACAATAAAATCAGTTTTAAAAAAAGATAGCCTTAAAATAACTGATCAAGATAGATTGTTATTGTACAATGAATGTAAAGCTGCTGATGAAAATAAAATCATTATTACTCATGGCACAGATACAATGATTGAAACAGCAATTTTTTTAAGTAAGCTACCAGAAAAAACCATTGTACTTACCGGCGCTATGAGACCTGAAAGGTTTAGCAACTCTGATGCGGATTTAAATGTTGGCGTATCTTTAGGTGCAGTACAAACCCTTTCTTTCGGAGTTTATATTTCGATGAATGGATGGGTGTTGCCATTCGATCAAGTTGCACGAAATATGGAAACTGGACAATATCACAAAAAGTAAACAATGATTCCCGATCGTCAAATACTAGTAGAGGCAAGAAAACGAATTCATCCATTTATTCACCAAACTCCTGTATTAACCTGTGAGAGTATTGACAATATAGCTGGGGCGAAACTGTACTTTAAATGTGAAAACTTTCAAAAAATGGGAGCGTTCAAAATGAGAGGTGCAGCTAACGTAGTTTTACAACTTACAGCGAAAGAAAAGTCGAAGGGGGTAACAACACATTCCTCTGGAAATTTCGCACAGGCCGTTGCGCTTAGCGGCAAACTAACTGGAGTTAAAGCTACGATTGTTATGCCAAGCAATGCACCAATTGTGAAAAAGAAAGCAGTGTTGGGATATGGAGCTAAAATAATTGAATGTGAACCAACCCTTGAGGCAAGAGAGGCAACAGCTCTTCAAGTAGTAAAAGATACTGGGGCTACGCTACTTCATCCCTACAATTGTTATAAAGTCATTGCAGGTAACTCCAGTGCCGCTCAAGAGCTAGTTGAACAAGTAAATTCCTTAGACACCATAGTTGCACCTGTTGGAGGAGGTGGTTTAATTAGCGGAACTGCTTTAGCTGCCAATTATTTTTCCAATTGCACAACCTATGGAGCAGAGCCAGAGGGAGCAGACGATGCTTTTAGGTCCTTTAAATCTGGCAAGCTTATACCCATGATTGACCCAAAAACCATTGCAGATGGCTTAAGAACAAGTCTTGGAGATAAAGGATTTCCAATAATTCAAAAATATGTCAAAGACATTTTTACAGTGAGCGAGCAAGAAATTATTGATTCACTTAGATTAATATGGGAAAGAATGAAAATCATCATTGAGCCATCATGTGCAGTTCCATTAGCTGCGATTCTAAAAAATAAAGCAACTTTTAAGGGAAAAAAAATTGGGGTAATCATTACAGGAGGAAATGTAGACGTTAAAAATCTTCCCTTTTAGTTCTGGTTTTAGATTCTAACAGTATTGAAACAGAATGTAAATTCATATTCCACCAATAATTTCATCCGTTAAAGAAAACCACCATTCATTATTTACTTAGCATAATTCTTGTAATTTTCGGTTTTTATAGCCTTTAATATTTAGTTACATTTTGTTTTTAGTACAAAAATTCAAATCACTTTCAGCCTTAGTCGTAGTTGTTCTCGTGATCATCTTGTTTTGCACACAACTTAATTTATCTCCTTGGGCAAATGCTGGGAAAGGAAAAAGTTTAATAAGAAATGATGTTGTTTCCTATTACGGGTACCTTCCAGCAACTTTTATTTACAAAGATTTATCGCTAAACTTTATTGATACGGCTTCCACAGACTATAGATCAAAACATCAGTTTTGGCCTAAAACTGCTCCAAATGGCAACAAAGTATTTAAGTTTACCATGGGGATGTCGGTAATGTATTCTCCATTTTTTTTTATTGCCCATACTTACAGTAACTTCTCAAGTCATTACTCAGATAATGGATTTTCAAAGCCCTATGAAATCGCTCTTGCCTTATCTTGTTTATTTTACTTGATTTTTGGTCTTATTTTCCTGAGAAAAACACTTCTTCTATTTTTTAGTGAATTCATTGCTTCAATAGTTCTTGTTGTTTTAGTAGTTGGAACCAATTTATTGTATTACAGCACTTCAGAACCTTGCATGTCTCATGCCTATTCATTTTCATTGATTTCGATTTTTATTTTTCTATCCATTAGATGGCATCAAAAACAAACCATTAAAAAAGCCCTTGTTATTGGTCTAGTCAGCGGATTAATTGTTCTCATTCGGCCGGTAAACTTGGTGATTCTTCTTTTTCCTTTTTTTCTTGGGGTGAATTCAATCGCTACTTTTAGATCAAATTGTAGACTTTTTTATAAAAATTGGAAACAATTATTGGCAATGGCAATTGTTGCTTTTTTAATTGTATTTCCGCAGCTTCTTTACTGGAAACTAACAACCTCCAGTTGGGTGTATCATTCTTACGTGGATGAACACTTCTTCTTTTTAAACCCTCATTTTTCAGAATTTTTAATGAGCTATCGAAAAGGATGGCTGGTCTATACACCAATCATGGTATTTGCATTGGTTGGAATAGCAGTCAGTTTTAAATCTAACAAAAGACTTTTTCTACCTATTTTAATGATAAGTTTATTAAATATATACATACTATCTTGCTGGTGGTGCTGGTGGTATGGAGGAAGCTTTGGAATGCGATCAATGATTGACATGTATGCTTTTTATGGATTGACTTTAGGTGTTTTTTTGCAATGGATGATTGCTCAAAAAAGTGTATTGAAAGGCAGTTTAAGTATTGTAATTATTCTTCTTGTTTGCTTAAATATTTTTCAAACAGCGCAAAGAAGACACCTTGTAATACACTGGGATAGTATGACCAAACAATCATATTGGACGTATTTTTTAACCTATAAATTTGATAACCAGCAAAATTGGATAGAACAAGAAAAACTGTTAAAACATCCAGATTATCAGAAGGCATTGATTGGAGAGGATGAATACGAATTTAAGGTATTTGATTAAACAGCAGCAGCCAATCTACTTCCCTGATTTATAGCATGTTTGGCATCCAGTTCTAGTGCCAGATCAGCTCCACCAATTAAATCTACTTTCAGCCCCATATCAACTAGAGGTTGATACAGCTCGTTATTACTCAATTGACCAGCACAAACAATTATGTGATCTACTTCTAAAACATGTTGCTCTCCTTTTCTGGTATAATGAAGCCCTTTATCGTCAATCTTATTGTATTCAACCGCATTGATCATGGATACATTTTTGGATTTTAACGACAGTCGATGTACCCATCCGGTTGTTTTTCCAAGTTTAGCGCCTACTTTAGTTGATTTGCGCTGCATTAAAAATATTTTTCTAGGACTTTCAGCTATAACTGACTGGACTCCCTCAATACCTCCCCTAGAATCTAAAGAATGATCTATACCCCATTCTTGCAAGAAAGCGCCAACGTTTAGCGCAGTCGACTCTCCTTTGTGGGTTAAAAATTCAGCCACATCAAAACCAATTCCTCCAGCACCTATAATGGCAACTTTTTCACCAACATCTTTTTTGTCTTTCAAAACATCTAAATAGCT
>JAZADZ010000123.1:0-20638 GCA_036123135.1 Bacteroidota bacterium
GGTAAAATTGAATCAAAATTTCCTACAATTAGTTCAATGTTTTTTAATCCAAGTTGTTTAAATACTCCCTTTGCAACTTCTGCTGTTTCATCACATCCTTCAATAGTGTAAATTTTATTTTTTTTATTTGCAGTAGAAAGATATGCAGTACAAATTCCAAGAGATGTTCCAAGCTCTACCACAATAGGCTTTAGAGAATAAAAATTAATGAGTCTGAATAAAAGAGCTGACATTTTAGGTTGCTGTAAACTGTTGGTTGCGATTTCAGAAATTTTTCTTTGACCAGAAAAAGTCATGCGTTTACTGCCTGCGCCAAAATCTTTCACATTGATCAATTGATGGGTTTTTTTTAGCTTATTTCTGACGTACTCTATTGCTGAAAAAGAATAATAATTGGTTTGAGGTTCATAAACTTGTTCGATGAAATCAAAAAGAAATGGTGAATGAATTCCGTATTTAGTTTTGGCAGTAAAATAAAACTCAACGTATTTTCTCAAACTAAATAGCATTATTCAAATTTAGCATCTTTCATTAGTTTAAAACAAATAGAATATCTATTAGATTTGTAGCTCATATGGAAAAGAAAAATCCACAAAATGAAATGTCATTCTTGGGACACTTGGAAGAGCTGAGATGGAAACTTATGAAATCAGCCATTGCAATTATTATTGTAGCCTGTGTTTTATTTTACTACACTACACCTGTCATAGAGCACATTTATCTTGCAATGGCAAAAAGTAATTTCCCAACTTATCAACTATTTTGCAAGCTTACCAACTCAATTGGTCTCAAAGGAAGTATGTGTGCAAATGACATTCCCATTGACTTACAATCAATTGAGATGACCAAACAATTTTCAACCAACATGTATTTTGCATTAGTTGGAGCAATTGTAATTTCTTTTCCATTCATTTTTTACCAACTATGGAGCTTTCTAAAACCTGGACTTAAAAAAGATGAAATAAAGGCAACAAGAGGAATTGTTTTTTTCTCTTCTATTTTATTTTTCTTAGGAGTATTATTTGGATACTATGTTATTAGCCCATTGTGCGTGCAATTTTTTGGAGGCTATAAGCTAAGTAGTGAAATTCAAAACAATTTCACCATAAGCTCTTACATGTCTATGATTACAACTTCTACTTTCTTTAGTGGTTTATTTTTTGAACTTCCCATAGTAATTTATCTTCTTTCAAAACTCGGTATAGTATCTTCATCGATGCTAAAAAAGTACAGAAAACATGCTCTTGTTGGAATATTATTGCTATCGGCAATCATAACTCCTCCCGATGTCATAAGCCAAGTTCTAGTTTCTATTCCCATACTCATACTTTATGAAATAGGAATTTATGTTTCTAAAATTGTCGAAAGAAAAAATAATCTATCGAACTAGTCTTTGAAATTATTCAAACATATTATCGTGTTCATTTGCATTTTGAATTCATTGAATTTAATTGGACAAAAAACCTTGGTTAGCGGATGTGTTTTGGATAGTGTTACTAATGAGCCTCTACCATTTGTCAATGTCTTTTTTAAGGGCACAAAAGTAGGAGTTACCACCAACCAAGAAGGAAAATTCTCTATTGAAACTTTTTATGCTACCGATTCAATTGTAGTTTCATTCATTGGCTATGAAAAAGCTATATTTCCCATTCAAAAAGACCGTGCACAACAATTGACTGTGTATTTAAATGAGTCGTTTACCTCTCTTCAGGAAATTACCATAATTTCAAGTGATGTAAATCCTGCGCATGCTATCTTAAAAAATGTATTGAAAAACAAAAAAATCAACAATAGGGAAAAGCTTGATGCCTACCAATACGAAGTTTACAATAAGATTCAATTTGACATTAATAATTTAACCGACGATTTTAAAAACACCAAAGCATTTAGAAAATTCAACTTTATTTTTGACAATGTTGATACGACTGGCGGAAAAGAGTTTCTTCCCCTGTTTGTTACAGAGTCAATTTCGGATTACTATTTCAGAAAATCTCCAAAAACTCAAAAAGAAGTAATAAAAGGATCTCATGTTTCTGGAGTAGATAATGAAAGTATTTCTCAGTTTACTGGAGACATGTATCAACAAGTTAATATTTACGATAACTATTTGACAATTTTTAGAAAAAACTTTATTAGTCCCATTTCAAACCAATGTCTTTCGTTTTATAAATATTATTTAATCGACAGTCTATTTATGGACGGATATTGGTGCTATCAGCTGGATTTTGTTCCAAAAAGAAACGGAGAGCTCACTTTTGAAGGAACGCTATGGGTTCATGATACAACGTATGCAATTAAAAAAGTAAAAAGTACCATTTCTGAAGATGCTAATGTAAATTTTGTAAACAACTTGCAGGTAACCCAAACGTTCAAACAGGTTGAAAAAGAAGTTTGGATGCTTACAAAAGATGAGTTATTCATAGACTTTCAATGGACCAAAAAAACATTGGGCTTCTATGGGAGAAAAACAACTTCATACGACAACTTTGTAATCAACTCTCCTAAAGAAGAACCCTTTTACTCAGGAGCTGAGAATGTTTTTATAAGTGATTCTGCAAACATCAGAAATGATGACTTTTGGAAACAAAATAGGCACGATTCCCTAACTCAGCAACAACAACAGGTATATAAAATGATTGACACATTAAGAAAACTTCCTGTTATGAGAACCTATGCTGATGTTATATATCTGCTGGCAACTGGATACAAAGTTTTTGGCAAATTTGAAGTTGGAGAATATACATCTTTGTACTCCTTCAATGAGGTGGAGGGTCACCGTTTTAGAGGGACTGTTCGAACAAGTAATGACTTTAGCAATCGCATTGAGTTGTCTGCATTTGGAGCATACGGATTACGTGATAAAAGAGTAAAATATGGCGGCGGCACTCGATTCTTTATAACCAAAAAACCTAGAAGATTGGTCCAAATTATTCACAAAAAGGATGTAGAACAAATCGGGATCAGCTCCAATGCGTACAACAATTCAGGGGTTGTATCTTCATTACTTAGAAGAAATCCATTCAATAAATTTATATTTAATACTGAAACTCGACTCTCCTACTCAAGAGAATGGTTTCACGGATTTTCAAGCACAATTTTGCTAAGAAACTCGATTATTGAACCAATCGGTGTAATCAATTTTATCCAAGCAGACAACAATGGTGGAGTTGCCAGTATTGAAAATATAAACACCTCTGAGATTACTTTCCAAACACGCTTTGCCTACAACGAGAAATTTATTTCTGGAGAATTTGATAGAGTTAGTTTAGGAACAAAATATCCTGTGATTGAACTTAATTATGGATATGGCATCCCAAACCTTATGGAGAGTCAGTACGAATTTCATCGATTCAGAATTTCTTTTAGCCACAAAATTCCCTTAGGAATCTTTGGAAAGATAAAATATCAATTTTCAGCTGGTAAAATTTTTGGTAACATTCCCTTTCCTTTGCTTGAAGTCCATCCAGGAAACGAGACTTGGTCGTACAATGATCAGGCTTTCAATATGATGAATATTGGAGAATTTATCAGTAATGAATACGTAACATGGAAAGTGGAAAATCATTTTGATGGGCTCTTTTTAAATAAGCTCCCTATTCTAAAAAAATTAAAATGGAGGGAAGTAACTACTTTTCAAGGAGTTTGGGGGAGACTTAACAATTCCCAAAATCCAATAGTTAATCTTCCAGAGTTCAGTAGATCGTTGGAGAAAATGCCGTATTTAGAATCTTCCTTTGGAATTGAAAACATATTTAAATTTTTAAGGGTTGATGCCATATGGAGACTTTCGTATCTTGGCAATGAATTTAAAAATATTAGAGTTGCACCATTTGGAATTAGAGCCAAATTACAATTTGATTTTTGATGCTATTACGAACAGAATCCATCTCAAAAACATACAAAAACAGGACGGTTGTCAAAGAAGTCTCTATTGAACTTAAAAAAGGAGAAATTGTAGGTTTATTAGGACCAAATGGCGCTGGTAAAACAACCTCTTTTTACATGATGGTTGGTTTAGTTAAGCCAGATCAAGGAAATGTATACCTAGACGACCAGGACATTACCAAAACTCCAATGTACAAACGTTCAAAAATGGGAATTGGGTACCTTCCTCAAGAAGTTTCTGTTTTTAGAAAGCTGAGTGTCGAAGACAATATTTTAGCCATATTACAAATGACCACTTTAACCAAACAAGAACAGTACAATCGCCTGGAGGATTTGATTGAAGAATTTGGTTTAAATCATGTCAGGAAAAATCTTGGGATTAAACTTTCTGGGGGTGAAAAAAGAAGAACAGAAATTGCGAGAACCTTGGCAATAAATCCGTCTTTTATTTTACTAGACGAACCTTTTGCGGGAGTGGATCCGATTGCAGTTGAAGATATTCAACGAATAGTTCTAAAGCTCAAGAAAAAAGGGATTGGTGTTTTAATAACAGATCACAATGTTCAAGAAACTCTTTCAATTGTCGACCGAGCATATTTACTTTTTGAGGGTTCAATTCTCAAATCCGGTTCAGCAGAGACTCTATCAAAAGACGAACAAGTAAAAAAAGTATATTTAGGTCAGAATTTTGAACTTCGAAAAAAATCATTTGATTCTGATGACTAACCCAGTTTTTTTACCGACTACTCTATTTTTTTTTCTACTCACATCCACTATAATTAGTCAACATTCGGACTGTATTGACGCGCTAGTTTACGACTCAAATAAAGAGGGTAATATTTCTATTCCAACTGGGTATGGAAAAGAAAAAGAAATTTTTGGACACGATTTATACAACGATTATTTTTTCACTGAAGAACACAATACACTTTGGATCTACTTATATTTCAGAGATAGCACAGAATTTGAATTTGAACTAACTCCAAAAAAAAATGACGATGATTTTGATTTTATGTTGTATAAAATTGATCGTCCTAACTTTTGCGAGTACATCATGAAACATCAACCTATACCAATACGATCAAATCTTGCAAGAAAACACCCTAAATCTGGAAGTATAACTGGAATGAGAGCTCAAAACAATAATGCTCATTCAAAAGCTGGATATGAACCCTATTTTTCTTCAACCCTCAAAGTAAATAAAGGAGAAGAATATTATCTCATTATTGACAGCCCTTATGGCTCAGATGCCTATTTTAATTTATTCTCAGAAACCAACTTTATTGACACTGCAATAGTTCCAAAATTTAGTGCTAAGAAAAGTAGAGTAGTTTCTTCAGTTGCTTTAAAAAAAGAAATTAAATATGCTCCAAAAATAAAGGTTCAATTTCGCTCATCGGATTCTTTACACATCCCTTTTGAAGGCTTAAAAGTTGAGGGTGTAAGTGAAAAAGATTCACTTACTTTCTATGCTAAAGATTCTATATGTTTTCTTGCAAGCAAGAAAATGCAGAAATATATATTTAGGGTTACTGCAAGTGGTTTTGAACCTCAAGATTTTATATTTTACAATTCGCTACTTAAAGATACGTCGTTGACTTTAGAGCTCACAGAATTAGAACTTGGGGCTGTATTGAACTTTAAGAACATTAAATTTATTTCAAATAAATCTACAATTATGGAGGAAAGTTTCAACGAAATAATCAAATTGTACTCTTTTCTAATCGCCAATGAAAAAATTAAAATCGAAGTGGCTGGTCATGTAAATGGAACAGGCAGAAATCGATTTAGTTATCAAAGGCTATCGATGAAAAGAGCAAAGTCAGTATTTGAAGAATTAATTGAAATGGGGATCAACAAAGACAGACTTAAATACAAGGGTTACGGAAATAGAAAACCACTATTTGTTCATCCTATCTCAAATGAGCAAAGTAGTGCAAATAGAAGAGTAGAAATTATTGTAAGAGAATTAAATTGAGTTTGCTACTACATATCGAAACGGCTACTAAGATTTGTTCCGTTGCCCTGTCAAAAAATAATCAACTCATTACATCGATTGAAGAAAAAAGTTCAGAAAAGTTCATCCATTCTGAGCGATTAACGATTCTAATCGATCGCATAATGAAAGAAGCAAAAATAGATTTAAAAGAACTCAGTGCCATTACAATAAATAAAGGACCTGGCTCATTTACTGGCCTTAGAATTGGGGTTTCTGTGGCAAAAGGCTTATGCTATTCCTTAAAAAAACCACTTATTGGCATAGACTCCCTTAGTAGCCTATGCAATGGCTTTTTGAACGCTAAACGTAAAATTTCTGAAAATGATCTCCTTCTTCCAATGATTGATGCTAGAAGAATGGAAGTGTATACAGGCGGTTTTTCTAGTTTAGGTGAGATTATTTTTCCTACAGATGCTGTTGCAATTGATGATTCTTTTTTTGTCAAATTAAAAAACTATAAAAAAATTCATGTTTTTGGAGATGGTGCAAAAAAAGTAGTAACTGCTTTCACTAACCAAAAGCTTATTTATCATCCAGAAATATTATGTTCTGCCGAACACCTTATTGATTTGGCTTCACAAAAATATTTGAATGGCAAATTTGAAAACCTAGCCTATTTCGAACCTTTTTACTTGAAAGATTTTAAGACACATTAAATATGAAAAATGAAAAATGAAAAATAAAACACTTTTGTATTGGTTGTTTCAATTTATTGGTTGGGGATTTATTCTTTTCATTGGATTTATTAACGACTATCAAAAAAGTGATTTTAATTTATTTAGCTCTGGAAAAGATGCACTAATTATTTTATTTTTAGGAATTGGTTCAACACATCTTTACAGAAATTATATTGTCAAAAAAAAGTGGGTTAATTTAAAAGTTGCTCAAGTTATCCCTAGAATTATCGTGGGTTCAATTGTAGTAGGACTTTTTTTACTTGTATGCATGCAAATTATTGCCTTTTTGATGAGCAACATTCCTATTTATAAATTCCTTGAACCTATTCAAAGAATTGAAAACTTAACAGGACAGTTTATAACTGTTTTCATTTGGTCAGCACTGTACTTTGCATACCATTTTTTTGAAAAATCTAGAAATCAAGAACTCTCAAATTTACAGCTTGAGGCAGCAAAACAAAAAGCGGAACTAAGCAACCTAAAAAGTCAGATGAATCCTCATTTTATGTTTAACTCTCTGAACAACATAAGAGCTCTTGTTGATGAAAACCCATTGGTAGCTAAAAAGTCAATAAATGAGCTTAGCAACTTACTAAGAGCTTCATTTAATTTCAGTAGTTCAAACCTTATTCCGTTAAGAGAAGAGTTAAAATTGGTAGAAGACTACTTGAGTCTTGAAAAAATTCGTTTTGAAAATCGACTTGAAATTAATTTGAATGTTTCTAAAGAAGCACTCTCATTTTTAGTTCCTCCAATGTTAATCCAAACTTTAGTAGAAAACGGGGTTAAACACGGAATAAGCAAAATAAAAAATGGTGGACTAATTGATCTTACTGCCAAATTAGAAACAGATTTTCTTTTTGTTACCATCGTAAATGATGGTGTTTTTAATCCAAAAAATATTGACCGTACTGGCACAGGAATAGTCAACTCAAAAAAGAGAATAGAATTGTTGTATTCTACTGAAAGCTCCTTTGAAATTATGAATAAAAACAATAAAGTACATACACAACTAAAACTTAAAAATTTAACTTCTTAGCATGAAAGCATTAATTATAGATGACGAAAGATTGGCAAGAAAAGAATTGATTAATCTTTTAAAAAAACATCCTGAAATTGAGGTTGTTGGTGAAGCTGAAAATGCTGAGGAAGCAAAAGAAAAAATCAATTCACTCCAGCCAGATTTATTGTTTTTAGACGTAGAAATGCCTGAGAAAACTGGATTTGACTTACTCAATGAAATTGACACATCTGCTCAAGTTGTTTTTGTAACTGCTTTTGAAAATCATGCCTTGTCTGCATTTGATGTCAACGCGTTCGACTACCTTACAAAACCTGTTCTAACCGAAAGATTATCCGAAACCATTACCCACTTATTGGAAGACAAAAAAGAGCTTCACTCTTTACAATCAAATAAAAAAATACTCTCTTTTGACGATCATGTATTTATTAAAGACGGAGAAAAGTGTTGGTTTCTCAAAATGAAAGATATTGTAGTATTTGAAAGTGAAGGAAATTACGTAAGAATTTATTTCAACAATAATAAACCATTGATTTTAATGTCATTAAACAACTTGGAAAATAGGTTAAGTGACGATTGTTTTTTTAGAGCAAACAGAAAATTTATTGTCAACCTCAACAACATTAAATCTATTGAAAACTGGTTTAATGGTGGATTAAAAATTAGCCTGTCTAACAACATGGAAGTTGAAATTTCTAGAAGACAGGCAGTAAAGTTTAAAACTCGATTTAGTATTTAATAACTTGTCGTTCAATTAATAGGTTTAATCGTTAATTTTTTATTTTTTGCAGAATATAAATTTAACTCTAAAAAAATAATCAGAATTTTATACTCAAACAGTTATACACCATGAATGTTTTTCAATGTAAACCTACTGAAACATCCCCGCTAGTTCACCTAAACCCCGATAATGGAGAGTTAACCATTGAAGGAAATGCCATCCCGGAAGATGCTGAAGCTTTCTTCCATCCAATTCTTGAGTGGCTGGATGAATACGTAAACAATACTACTGTAGAAACTACATTAAACCTAAAGCTTCATTACTTTAATGTTTCCTCCTCTAAGAGAATTCTATTTATTTTTTATAAGCTCAACGAGTTGGTCAAAAAAAATAGATCTGTTCTTGTAAAATGGCACTATGTTGAAGGAGAAGATGAAATGTTTGAAGTTGGTCAGGACTTCGCTTTCATGGTTAATATCCCATTTCATTTTATTGAATACAATCCTTATGTAAGCGCAACTGCTTAGGACTAATTTCTGAAAGTTTCTATTAAATTTGCAGGAATTAAACCTGAATGAAGTTTACTAGCAAAGTTCCACACCCTATATTGGATATCAATATTTATTTAAGGGAGAATTATTTTATCATTAAAATTGTTTTGCACCAGTTTGAGCAAATTTTTAGAATCAAACAAGCAGATGTAACCTCAATGGAGGATGTCGAAAAAATGCTCACAAAAGATTTTTTAGATAAAGTGTACATTAGGTTTGTAGACATGAGTAAGGATTTTAAAGAAAGCTTTCTAAACATTAATAAAAATTAAATGAAATCAACCTACTTACCAATACTAAACAGCGGATTAATTCTCATTATTGTTTGTATTTTAATTTTCAACTCAATCAAAGAAGACGATAACGAAATTTCCAATTATAATAATATTAATCCTCAACAAGAGCAAGCTGTACAATCAAATCCAATAGCTATTGAAAAAATAAGTTCCGATGAATTGGACTTTTCCAACTTAAAAATTGCATTTGTCAACAGCGACACCGTATCAACATACTATGAATTTGCTAAAGATGTTCAAGCTTCCTTGCTAAAAAAACAAAGCTCCGCAGAGAAGCAAATTAAAAACAAATACAAAGAATATGAGAAAATGGTTAGTGCATATCAGCAATCTGCAAAAATAATGGGGCAATCCGAAGCTCAAGAAAAAGGGCAACAAATTGCTCTTTTAGAACAGGAAATTATGCAACTTGAGCAATCCTTAAATCAAAAGCTAACGTCTGAAGAACTTAAAATTACTTCGGATTACGTCATTCAAACCAATTCTTACATGCAAGGAATTGGGAAACAGCTGGGGTTCGATTATGTGCTAAGCTACAGGATGGGAGGTCCAATGCTGTATGCCAATCCAGAACTTGACATTACCAATAAAGTTATTGAACTTTTAAACATTGAATATAAAGCCAATTAATATGCTTCTTGCCGAACAAATACGAGAATCCAACATTGCAGAATATGTATTGTATATGTGGCAAACCGAAGATTTACTTAGAGGTTTCGACTTTGACATTGAAAAAATTGAACAAACCATTTTAAATGATCTGCCCAACAATGAAAAAAAAGCCACAAAGCAATGGTACAATCAAATCATAAAAGACTTAAAAATTCAAGGAAAAAAAGTAAAAGGTCATAGCAACAGTATAAATGAGGTAATCATCGAACTGAATTACCTGCATAGCACACTTATCAATTTGATGCAAGACAGCAAATACAGTGAAATTTACAAAGCAGCCCTCCCTCACATTGAAAACTTTAGGGAATTATCCTCGGAAAAAGAAATTAGTGACATTCAACTGTGTTTTAATGCCTTGTACGGTAAATTAATTCTAAAGCTCCAAGGAAAATCAATTTCAGAAGACTCAGAAGACTCTTTTTCCCATTTTAGAAACGTTTTAGGCTATCTTTCCGTTAAGTATAAACAGATGAAAGCAGGAAAGTTGAATTTATAGAATAATTTCTGCCACTTGATGAATATTTTAGATGCTATAGTAAAATACAATCATGGTATTATAGGGACACTAGCAGTACATATGATTCTATTTGTTTGGTTTAACGTCGAGAATATGTCCTTCACTGTAATCAATCCTAAGGAAAAAGTGGTGGCTGTCTTGGATTACTTGGACGATTCTCCACAAATTGAAATTGACGAAACTTTATCGGATCTGCCCGATATTGTTTCTGAAAAAGCAAAAAATGTTACGGCAAATGCTAATCTTGAAAAGACCACTTTTACCAGTTCATTTGATACCGAAAAAGCCGATCAGCAGGTGCTAGATGAACTAAAGAAATTGGAAGCTGACGAATTTGAAAACATTAGTCTTGATAACCCCAAACTAATCGAAGAACAAAATTCAACTATTAATCAACAACTAATTGATGAGCAAGCTCAGGAAAATAAAGAAGCTTCATTTGGAAAAGACGTAATTGCTACAGCAAGCTACTCTCTAAAAGGTAGAACAGCCTTAATCAAAAAAATACCTTCCTATCAGTGCAAACAACAAGGAGTCGTTCGGATTCGTATTAAAGTAAGTCAAAAGGGTAAAGTTGTTTTCTATGAAGTTGACCCCAATTTATCCTCAACAAACAGTGAGTGCTTACTAAGTTCAGCTCTAAATTACGCCAAACAATGGCGCTTTAGCCAAGACTTCGAAGACGAATTAAAAAAGTCTGGTTGGGTAGAATTTAAATTTATCAAACAATAATATTTGTAACCAACCTAACTCAACTTAGTTCTATATTTAAACTTTGAATCGTTGAAACTATGAATCCATATTTTAATTTTAACTCGTTTCTAATTTTTTGTTTTTTATATTCCTCAAGTTTTTTTTCTCAAGTACAGTGGAAAGAAGAAAAGGGGCAAATAAAAACAAAAAAAGAAATTACCTATTGGGATTTAGATAGCACCAAAGTACGCAGTATTGGCTTTTACAACAACAACAGCTTCAACAGTGTAGGTCAAAGAGTTGGTGAATGGAAATTTTACAACAAAGACGGAGTTATTGAGGAAATAACTCGCTATTACATGGGCTTAAAACATGGAAGATCTATCTTTTATTACAGCAATGGCAAACCAAAAATTAAAGCCTTTTATTTTTTGGGACTGCCCGATTCTACCTTTAGTGCTTTCTATAGAAACGGACAATTAGCTGAACAGGGCGAGTATAGTGGTTTGCCCGAAAGTTTTTTATCTGATACGTCAAACTTTATGGATTGGCAGGTCAAGCTTGCAGAACATGAGGCCACAAAAATTGGTTACTGGAAATATTACTATGAAAATGGTGCTCCATTTCAAAGTACACTTCACAAGGCTGAGGACACTACAGAATATATAATGGAATACTTCAATTTGTCTGGAGAACAACTTATTTCTGAAGGAAATGGAAAAGTGGAAACCTATTATTTTTCTGGCAAACAAAAAGTTTCCAAAGAATTCAAAAATGGTGTTCCTAATGGTCCGTTTATAGAATGGAACGCCAACGGAAGTATCCGAAAAACTGGAAATTATTTAAATGGACTAAAAAATGGCGTTTGGAAAGAAAGGTATTTTGTTGAAGATCAGGATTTCCAGCTTTACGAATACAAAAACGGTAATAAGCACGGAAGATTTGTTGAATTTTTAGTAGATGGCACAAAGGTAATTGAAGGCAATTATGCAAATGGTATGAAAGATGGATTGTGGAGCTATTTTTTCGAAAATGGAAAAAAAGACATGAATGGAAGCTTCAAAAATGGAAAACAGGACGGAGATTGGGAATTTTGGTATCCCAACGGTCAACTGTACTACAAAGGAACTTTTAATCAAGGCGACAAGACAGGGGCTTGGATTTTCTATTATAAAAACGGTAAAACATGGAGAAAAGGAAACTATTTCGAAAACAAAAAAGATGGTTCATGGATCTCATGGTACGAAAATGATTTAAAGGCCTTTGAAGGAAAATACTCCAATGGAATGGAAAATGGTTCTTGGACTTCTTGGTACGAAAATGGTCAGCAGAAAGACTTTGGCTCCTATCAAAACGGATTAATGACTGGAAATTGGAAAGGATGGTATCCTAATGGCAAACAAAAATATGAAGGTCCATATGAAAACGATTTGAAATCAGGGTTTTGGAAATATTGGACAGACCAAGGGATTCTCAAAGACCAAGAGAATTATAAAATAGTTGTAGAAAGCTCTGAAATTTCAAAAAGAAAAGTATCGAAATCGTATAAACATGGCTACTCAAAATCATTTGACGAAACTCAAGGTAAGCTTGTCTCTGAAGGTTCCTATTACAAAAGCAAACAGGATGGACTATGGAAATACTACTTCCCCGGTGGAGAGATATCAAATAGAGAACTGAATTATAGAAAGGGAAAACTTAATGGTATTTCAAAGGAATTTGGTCGAAGAGGGAATATCAAATCTGAAATTAGTTACAAAAACAATAAAAAACACGGAGCCATGAAAGTGTATTCCAATAGAGGAAAAATGGTCTTACATGTTCTATACAAAGATGGAGTTAAAACAAAAGATATACTCAAAAATATAGATTACAATTACAGTAAACCAAAAGAATAATCTGATTGTTTGGTTTTTAATTACTGTTTATTTTATAAATTGAGTGATATTTCTAGTCCTAAATGATGTCTCAACTTCTAAACAATCTAAATGAATAGAATTTTACTTTTTCTTTTTACCGGACTATTTGTCAACACTATTTTTGCTCAAAATGCAACCCTTAAAGGTGTGTTAATGGATGGAGACTACAATGAACCATTAATAGGAGCAAATATTGTTCTGAATACTGGAATTGGAGCATCTACTAATCTTGATGGGGAATACACAATTTCAACTGAACCAGGTACGTATACTGTTGATTTCAAATATGTAGGTTATAAAACTGAAACCAAAACTATTTCTCTTTCTGCTGGTGAAGTTAAAACCATTAACCTAACCCTAAATCCATCTATAAATCAATTGGACGATGTAGTGGTTTCAGCAAGTAAATATGAACAGAAGCTTGGCGAGGTACCTGTTTCAATGGCTATAATTAAGCCAGCACTAATTGAGAATAAAGCCACTAGAGATGCTGAATCAATAATTGAACAGGTTCCAGGAGTTCAAGTGAATGAAAACCAAATAAGTATTCGTGGTGGAAGTGGTTGGAGCTATGGTGCTGGAAGTAGAGTTTTAGTAATGGTCGACGAAATGCCTATGCTTGCTGGCGATGCTAACGATATTAAATTCAGCGCCATTCCAATGGAAAATATTGCACAAATTGAAATTCTTAAAGGAGCTTCATCCGTATTGTATGGTTCCTCTGCATTGAACGGTGTAATTAACATCAGAACAAAATATCCGAAGGAAAAACCGCTTACTAACATCACTGTTTCAAACGGATACTATCTTCCAGGATATTTCAATAGAAATTTAATTGGTTCAGATGGCAATGACTCTGTTGCAAATCGTTCACAACAAACCTGGTGGGATGGTGCACAATATTATGTTCAATCGAATTTTACTCATCTTAGAAAACTTGGCAAAAACAATGACTTTGTTATCGGAGGTAATTTTATGCAAGACCAAGGATACAGAAGAGGATCATTCGAAAATCGATATCGTTTGAACGCCGGACTAAAACATTATTCTGAAAAAGTTGACGGTCTAACGTATGGATTGAATGTCAACACCAATTTTAACAATGGTAGTGTGTTTTTTATTTGGGCAGATGCAGATAGTGTTCTCTTACCCTCTAGAAATGACGATGGCACCACTACCCTTAGTGACTACAACAGCTCAAGAATTATGATTGATCCATACCTCACTTATTTGGATACCAATGGAAATAAACACAACATTCGAACACGGCTTTTCAGATCTGTCAATGTCAACAATACCAATCAATCTGCAACTTCTGATTATTACTTTTTTGAATATCAATTTCAAAAGCGTTGGGAAAATCAATTATCGCTAACCACAGGATTGACTTCATCCTACACCGACGTAGTCTCAGAACTCTACGGAGACCACACCTCAAACAATATCGCAGCATTTCTCCAATTGGATAAAAAATGGGATAAAATTACCCTTACAGGTGGTACTCGATTAGAATATTTTAGAATTGATTCTGTTTTTACGGAGGGAAACCTTTTTTTCTTGAAAAAGAAACTTCCATTTCAACCTGTGTTTAGACTAGGAGCAACATACAATCCAATGGAGTATACATTTCTAAGGGCTTCTTTTGGTCAAGGATATCGTTTTCCTTCAATTGCTGAAAAATTTATTTTAACATCTGTAGGGCCTTTGAATATCTTTCCCAACAATAACATTGAACCAGAATATGGATGGAGTGCAGAAATTGGAATTAAACAAGGATTTAAAATCAAAAACTTTCAAGGTTACTTGGATCTTTCAGGATTCCTCACTCAGTACAGAGATATGATGGAATTTATCTTTGGATCTTATTATTTAAGCGGGGAACCCTTCCCTTTTAATCCAGGCTCTCCACCCTACCCAACATTAGAAAATTTTGGAGCTCAAAGCACCAACATCCAAAATGCAAGAATTCCAGGGTTCGAAGTATCAATTGTTGGTCAAGGGGATATTGGCGATTTTTCTATAAGTACACTAGCAGGATATACCTACATAAATCCCACTGCCATTAATCCAGACTCTGCCTATTTAGCAACATTTAGTAATCCGGAATCTAAGACATTAAAGTACAGAAACAAACACATGGGTAAAATAGATTTTCAAGTTGACTATAAAAAAATAGCCTTTGGAATGAGTCTTAGATACATGAGTTTTATGGAAAATGTAGATTTAGTTTTTACTGTTCCTTTAGCTGGTTCTATTGAAATACTTCCGGGTTACGGAGATTATAGAAATGCGCGTAAAACGGGTGATGCTATTTGCGACGCCAGATTGTCCTTTGCAGTCACTAAATCTTCTAGATTATCTATTTTAATGAACAATGTTTTTAATAGAGAATACAGCAATAGACCCGGAAATGTTTTACCTCCAAGAACTATCATCTGCCAATATGCATTAAAGTTCTAGACCTTATCCAATCGATGTACAATTTCTTTGATGAGCTCAGCCTCGTATCCCTTTGCAAATAAATATCTTGAAACCTTAGCGTTGAGCTCAAACTTATTTTTTGCCTTAACACCTTTTTTTTTATTTCTAGCTAGTTCTTCTAAAGTAGCTTGATATTCCTTTTTATTAATAGTTGAAATCGCTTCGTTAGCAAGTTCAGTATCAACGCCTTTTAGTAATAGTCCTTGTAAAATTTTTTTTCTGCCCCACTTATTAATTCTAAATTTTCCCATTACAAAAGAATGAGCAAACCGAGAGGAATCTACATAACTATTATTAAGTAAGAATTTTAAGTATAACTCCTGAAAATTAGAATGAATTCCTAATGAAACCATCTTCTCAACTACCTCTTTGACCGATCTTTCTCTGTAGGCACAGTAATGCATTAATTTTGACAGCAGCCTGTCATCTAATTGCCCAGCACCACTCATGAGATTATTTTAAGCTTAGAATCCATGAAGAAATACCATGTTCTTTAAGTATTTTTTTCCTTCCTAGCTTTGCTTTTTTTCTGGAATCAAATCCACTAATACCTATCCTGTAGAGTCCGTTGTGTTTGTCAATTTGTTTGGCTGGAAATCCAAGTTCAAGCAAGCTTTCAAGAAATCCTTCAGCATTAGACTTCTTTTTGAAGCAGCCCCCAATGAGAAAAAATCTGTAGTTTTTAATGGATTTTTCTGAAGCTAATTTAGAATCTGCAGACAAGTCGACAAAAGTAGAAACAGCAGCATCAATTGGCTGCTTAAGTTGAACCACAACAAATGATTGCTCATCCAAGGAATAAGTATCGTATGGTTGATTTTGATTTACTGGCTCCCAATTGGAATCCAATGAAAATTGGGTAGTATTACAAAGTACAAGATTATTTGTGTAATAGTTATTTTTCTTACTGTAAGAAAATGGATTTAGGTCGGAATAATGGAATTTGGTGTGGTCTGTAAATAAATTGGTTTTTAATGGAATCCAAGCAGAGTAAAAAACAATTGGAAGAAGCGCTGCTGCAGCCCACCAAAAGCGTGATTTACGATTCAGGGCAGTATTTTTCTTTACATTTAAATCAACGACTGGAGTTTCTTTTTTATTTTCAACTGGATTTGGAAGTTGTAGAGGAGATACTCTGAAAGTTGGTAGCCCAAAAGAACTAATTAAAAAATTAGTGTCTTCACTTTTGAAACGATACTGGTTCTCAGAAAAATATAGAATTCCTATTCCATTTAACTCAACCCTCTTTAATGTATTAAGTTGCTGCACTAAATTTTTTGAGAAATCTTCAATGATACTTAACGCTTTATCGTATTGAACCTCTTCAATAGAGCTAATTCTATGTGCAAGTAATCCATCATTATTGACTAAATTTTTATTGAAAAGTAAATGCTTTCTTGGAGGACTGAAGGTATTTGTAGCAGAATCGAAATGTGATGAGACGTAATTGGCAACAAAACCACCAAAATTGGGTATTATAACACAATCGTGTTCAAAAAGTAAAGCGTAAATGTGTTTAGAAACGTTTATCAAAGACTAAGAATTTACTACTTAAAATTACGATATTACAGAGATTTACAAAAAAAAATCTGCTAAAGGTGAAATGAAACTATTTAAAATTAAATTGATTTATTGATTAGAAAAATAATTATAAATAGCTGAAGCCTTACTATTGCCAACTACGCTGGCTAAATCACTAATGCTTTTTGTTTTAATTTGTTCGATAGAGCTAAACTGCTGAATGAGCAATTTCATGGTTTTTTCGCCAACTCCTTCAATCATCGTGAGCTCGGATTTCAATGTCCCTTTAATGCGCCTTTTTCTGTGGTGCTGAATACCAAACCGATGTGCCTCATTTCTCATCTGCTGAATTACCTTTAAGGATTCTGATTTCTTATCAATGAAAAGAGGTAGCTTATCTCCAGGAAAAAAGATTTCCTCTAGCTTTTTTGCAATGGAAACTACGGCAACTTTTCCAATTAAATCTAATTTTTTTAAACTTTTTACAGCACTACTTAGTTGCCCTTTACCGCCGTCTAAAATGATTAATTGTGGTAAAGATTTGTTTTCCTCTAGTAGCCGTTTATACCTTCTAAAGACAACTTCTTCCATGGAGGAAAAATCATCTGGACCAACAACAGTTTTAATGTTAAAATGTCTGTATTCTTTCTTTGAAGGCTTTGCATTTTTGAAAACTACACAAGCAGCAACAGGTTCACTACCTTGAAAGTTTGAATTGTCAAAACACTCCATATGAAACGGAATATCTTTTAACCTTAAATCTTTTTGAATGGTCTTTAAAATTCTATCTGCGGAAACTTGAGGATTTTTAAGTGCTTCTTTTCGTTGCTTTTCTTTCATGTAATAAAAAGCATTTTTTTGTGAAATTGCAACGAGCTCTCTCTTCTCCCCTCTCTCAGGAACTGTTACTTTTAAAGTAGTTGGTATGTTTATTTCAAAAGGCAAAATAAGTTCCTTGATTGATAGCTCTGATTGCTGAATAACATCAGCAATTGCCTTTTCAAGCAACTCAATTTTATCCTCATTTAGCTTTTTTTTAACCTCAATCATTCTGCTCTGATTGATGGCCCCCTCTATTACTTTAATGTAATTTATATATCCATGATGTTCGTCATCAACAATTGAAAAAACATCAACATTACTAATACTGGCACTTACAACAGCAGATTTAGCTTGGTGCTTTTCCAATGCTGAAATTTTTAATTTAAATTGTTGAGCCTCCTCGTAGAGAAATTTCTCAGAAGCTGTTCGCATTTGCTGCTTAAGCTCTCTGATTACTCCACTAACATTTCCTTTTAATACCCTTGAAACTGACTTTATTCTTTCATTATATTCGTCAACGGAAACCTCTCCTTGACAACATCCCTTACAGTTTCCGATGTAATATTCTACAGAATTTTTAAGCTCTTGCTGAGAGAGTTTAGCTTTTGTTAAATCGTGACTACAATTTCTAATTTTGAAATTTTCAATGAGCAAATTGATAATTTGGCGGACAATTTTAACCGACGGGTAGGGTCCAAAATATTTAGATCCATCTTTGATCACTCTTCTAGTAGTAGAAATTCTAGGAAAAGGTTCATTTTTAATACAAATCCAAGGATAGGTCTTGTCATCCTTCAGCTGAACATTGTATTTTGGTTGGTACTTTTTAACTAAAGCATTTTCAAGGAGCAAAGCGTCCATCTCGGAGTCTACCTTGATGGTTCTAATGTCAACTATTTTTGAAACAAGCAGCTTTGTTTTTCTATTTTCAAATTGTACTTTATTAAAATAAGAGGAAACTCTATTTTTTAAATTCTTCGCTTTTCCAATATAAATTATTGTATTTGAAGAGTCAAGGAATTGATAAACTCCCGGGCTTTTTGACAATGATTTTACTATAGAATGTAAATCACTCACCTAATAAAAATAATATTTATTTCTTTCTCGAAATTGAATACTCAAGTAAAGAAATTAACGATTTTTTGGCTTTACTATCGTTAATATCAGCAATGGCCTCCAACGCTTTGTATTTGTATTCATTCATTTTTAATTCTGAGTACTCGATTCCGCCATTTTCAATTACAAGCTCAATAACTTCTTGAACTCTCTCAGGATCTTCATTGTATTTTTTGAATGTGTTGATGATTCTATTTTTTTTCCTTCTGTCCACCTTATTTAAGGTGTATATTAAAGGAAGGGTCATCTTTCGTTCTTTAATGTCAATTCCTGTTGGTTTACCAATCTCGGAAGAGAATCCAAAGTCAAAAATGTCATCTTTAATTTGAAAAGCCATTCCAACATTTATCCCAAATTCATACATGGAATCAATCATCTTTTCAGGGGCTCCAACCGATTGGGCTCCACTCGCACAGCAAGAAGCAACTAAAGATGCAGTTTTTTGTTTGATCACTTCAAAATATACTTTTTCATCAATGTCTAATCTTCTTGCTTTTTCCATTTGCAAAAGTTCACCCTCGCTCATTTGCTTAACCGCCTTAGAAACAATTTTCAATAAATCAAAATAACCCTTCTCGGTTGTTAAAAGTAATCCTCTTGAAAGCAAGAAATCACCCACTAAAACAGCTATTTTATTTTTCCACAGCGCATTAATTGAGAAAAAACCTCTTCTTTCGTTTGCATCATCTACTACGTCGTCATGAACCAGTGTAGCAGTATGTAAAAGCTCAATTAATGAGGCTGCAGTATAAGTCGCTTCATTGATGTCTCCACAGGACTTGGCAGATAAAAACACAAAAAGAGGGCGCATTTGCTTTCCCTTTCTCTTGATAATGTAGTTTGTAATTTTGTCTAGTAATGCAACATCGCTTTTCATTGAAGATTTAAATTTTTCTTCAAAATTTTTCATTTCTTCAGCGACTGGAGCCTTTATTTCGTCAACTACTAAGGACATAAACTAAGGCAAATATCTGTAATAAATCAATAGAAAAAATTTGTTTGAACCATTTATTGCACAACCAATCTAGTCTTTTACAACTTTAAAATTATGCACAGAATTTTCAGCCTTTAATTGAACAAAATACAAACCCTTAGCGTACTTAGAAAAATCCATTTGTATTGAATTAGAGCTTGATTGGTGAACTTTTTCAACACATTTTGATTTTGTATCGAAAACCATTATTTCAAGATCACTTTTAAGATTTGGGATTTCAATTCGAAGGAAATCATTTACCGGATTTGGATGAGTTTGAATTCCTGCCCATATCCCAGTTATTACGTTGTTCATATCAACAAAATAACATGAAGACATTAGTTCGCATCCATTTGCAGATACTTCAACAGCATAATTACCTGAGCTAGAGGGATAGAAAATCATATTGGTTTCTCCAACGATTGGCTGGTTCAAATCACAATCAAACCATTGATAAGAGGCAAAAGGTGTCGGAGCTACAGAAAGAGAAAATCCATTTTGAGTTACAGTTGTATCCACTGAAATTATCGAAAGATTAATTGTAATAATGCTATCACAGCCTAAGGAATTTGGTATTATATCAGTGTAAATTCCTGAAGAGTTGTAAATAACGCCACTTGGAGAAGTGTAAGAATTACAAGCATCTTCAAAGACTGTGGAATAGGAATTGTTCAAGCATCCTGTGATGACGTTAATCTTAAAATCATCAAAATAATATCCATCTTCTCTTACAGCCTGATCAGCTACAATGTTAAATCGGACTAGAATTGACAT